>MEKR01000199.1 GCA_001767035.1 Acidobacteria bacterium RIFCSPLOWO2_02_FULL_61_28 | reverse complement strand
AAGTGTTTCTGGAAGGCGAGGGCCTGTACTACCGCCAGGTGGATAGCGAGGCCCAGCCCGCCCCGCTGTTCGTGGGACAAGTGTAACCTCTCCGGTTCTCCTCCGGCCCTGATTCGCCGGGTGTGTGTGTTAATTTCTTGCTCCCCGTGTGGCGGTTTCGGAAACCACGATTGGACGGGCTCGACAAGACTGGGCCGCAATTCACCTTCTTTGACCTTTCTAACTCCTCGAAGCCCGAGAGAAGCCGGAGTCAAGTCGTTTTTGGCTTGACTATGGTTAAACCTATAGTACAATGTGATGTATGGAAATGCTAACGAGATACCGACACCGCTGTTTACGCTGCAACCGGGATTTCGTGAGCTCATCCGAGAAACCCCGGTTCTGCGGGAAGTGCAAGTCAAGCCTTTGGGACCGCCCACGAGCGCATCTGAGAAGCCCGGGTTCTGCGGGAAGCGCAAGTCGAGCCAAAGATGTCAGTTATCAGGAGCTAAAAGCGGAAATTGAGAAGACAAAGCGGATTCTTGAGCTACAAGATGATTGGGATGGCGAGGGTAGCCCGGGCTATGCAGTGGAGACGTTTAACCGCGCTATCGCATTTCTGAACACATATGCACAGCGGCTTTGGGAATCTGATGGTATTCCTTTGCCTGTCCCGCGGATCGGGCCAGGGCCTGAGGCAAGCATTGATCTTTATTGGAAACGACCGCGCTGGGAGTTGCTGGTGAATATTTCAGCAGACCCCAGTGAAGCGGCATCGTACTCTGCAGAGGACGACGGGGGGCATCGGAGTAGGGGTTTCGTGCCCACCGAGAAGTTCGATTCGAGATTCGCAACGTGGCTGAAGAACTAGAGTGGTCAGTCGAGGAAATCCCGGATGCCCATTCGGTATTCATGCGTGCCCACCGGGGGTATTTTCGGGAAGGGGATCTCCAGCCCGGTGTATTCAGGAACCAGGGTAACGGTATGTCGGTGAACTGGGATAAGTATGCTTCTGCCGAAGAGACTAAACAACAAGCCCGAAAAGACGCGGATCATAATGCGGTCATCAGTATGCCAGTTATGGGCATTCGGCAGATTGACGAGTTAAAGGTTGAGCACACACCTGAGCCCACAAACCAGGCTCACTCTGACGTTTTTGGCCTTCCGCAAAAAGGTCAGCGGGACCGACGCGACGAAATGAGGCGCTTACTTCTGAAAATCACCACTATCGTAATCCCGCTGGCGCGTTTATCCGGCTAGCGATCTGGGAATAATGCCACAGGGAACAGAGTCTCAGGAGACTTTTCGGAAGTTCGCCCCTTTCCGATTTCACCCCATTTCTGCTATAAAAGTAGGATAATGAATCCCTTGTCTGCCGCCTCGGGCGGAGGAGGGGGCGTGGTGTCGGGGAAGATTGCAAAAATCTGAGGGAGGCAGGCAACCTCGCCTCGGGTTTTCGGTTCTATCCCTGGCAAGGCCTGATTCTCGATGCGGAGGGCTGCCTCGCGGGCGGCTGTTCGGAAACGGTTTGTGGTGATGCGGATATTCTGTCCCCAGCGGCGAGTGTGGATTTGCGCAGCCCTCGGTGTGGCTCTGCTGCTGGCGCTGTGGCTGACGGATGCCCGCAGCCAGACCGCGCCGCGCCCCACCATCGAGAACGTGCAATTCCGGGGGAACCGGCGCGTCCCCGCGGCGACCTTGCGCACCCGGATCTTCTCCAAGCCCGGCGACCTCTACGATGACAACGCGCTGCGGCGCGATTTCATGGCCCTCTACAACACCGGCATGTTTGAAGATATCGTTCTCCGCGTCGAAGACGGCGAGCGGGGCAAGGTGGTGACGTTCGAGTTCAAGGAGCGGCCGGTCATCCGCAGCATTGAATACAAAGGCAACAAGTCGGTCACCCACTCCGACATCCTGGACCGGTTCAAGGAGCGGCGGGTGGGGCTGACGGTCGAGAGCCGCTTTGATCCCACCCGCATCAAGCGCGCGGAAGTGGTCTTGAAGCAGTTGCTGTCGGAACGGGGCCGCCAGTACGCCACGGTAACGGTCGAGAACAAACCGATTCCCCCGTCTTCGGTGGCCCTGACGTTTACGGTAGACGAAGGCCCCAAGGTCAAGATTGGCCGCATCGGGTTTGAGGGCAACCAGGTGCTCGGGCGGCGGACCCTGGCTCGTTCCATGCGGCACTCGCGTCCCTACGGCATTCCCAAGTCCATCATTCTGGAAAGCCTCTTCGCCAAGACCTACGACAAGAACAAGCTCGACGAGGACATGGAGTTCGTTCGCGGCGCCTACCAGGACCGGGGCTATTTCAAAGCCCTGGTGAACGACCCCAAGATCGCCACGCGCGACACCGGCGGCGGGTTTCGCATCCCCTGGATCAAGAGCGGCCGGCCGGGCCGCAAGGTGGACATCACCATCCCGGTGGTGGAAGGGGAGCGCTACCACCTGGGCGACATGACGTTCAAGAACTCCACGCTGTTTCAAGACCCCGACAAGGTCCTCCGGACGCTGTTTCTGATGGGGAATGGCGACGTCTTTGATGTCTCCAAAGTGCGCAAGGGCCTGGAGGAGATGCGCAAGGTCTACGGCGAGTTCGGCTACATCAACTTTGTGGCCAGCCCGGAAACCGAGATCAACGACGAGGCGCGCCGCATTGACATGACGTTCAACGTCGAGGAGGGCAAGCAGTTCCGGGTCCGGCGCATCGAGTTTGCGGGCAACTCCACCACGCGCGACAAGGTCATCCGGCGGGAATTGCTCCTCCACGAAGGGTCGCTCTTCAACAGCCGGCTGTGGGAACTGAGCCTCCTGCGCCTGAACCAGCTCGATTATTTCGAGAAGCTCGACCCCAAGGCTTCCAACATCCAGCCGGACAACCGCACCGGGCAGGTGGATATCGCGCTCCAGGTGAAAGAGAAGGGGAAGAACGCCATCGGCTTCAGCGGCGGCGTCAGCGGGCTTTCCGGCAGCTTCGTGGGATTCAATTATCAGACGAACAATTTTATGGGGCTCGGCGAGAACCTGACCTTCGACGCGCAACTGGGGAGCCTGCAGCGCAACATCCTGGTCGGCCTGACCCACCCCTATGCCTTCGACCGCCCGCTCCAGATCGGGGCCACCTTCTTTTCGAGCCGCTATAATTTCAACGAGGCCCAGCAGGCTTCGATCTTCGCCGGCCAGGACATTCGCCCGCTGTTCAACCTGCTCGGCAGCGAAAACATCCAGAACTACCGCCAGAGCAGCAACGGCTTCACGGCCTTTGCGAGCTACCCGCTGCACAACAATTTTACGCGCGTCGGCTTGACCTACGGCTATGACAGCAGCAACATCACGACCTTCAGCGAGGTTTCCCAGCTCTTGTTTGAGAACCTGAACTTCAACGGGTTGGGCGGCCCGAATTCGCTCGAAGGAATCCGCACCAGCAAGATCGTTCCCACCTATACCTACAACACCGTGGACCACCCCCTGACGCCCTCGCGCGGCAAGAGTTTGTTTGCGAGCCTGGAGCTGAGCGGCCTGGGGGGCAACGTCCGGATGTACCGTCCCACGGTGGACTTCAAATGGTTCAAGCCCGTCACGGGCGGCGCGCGGACCTTCGGGATGCACGTGCTCGGAACGACCATGAGCGGCTACCGCGGCCGCGTCGTTCCGCCCTTTGCGCGCTTTTACGCCGGCGGGGAAACCGACGTGCGCGGCTTTGATTTCTACACCATCAGCCCCATCGGGTTCATCCCGGACAAGAGTTCCACGATCGTCCTCAATGCCGACGGCTCGCCCCGGCTGACGACCGGACTCGATCAGTTGGGCCAGGAATCCCAACAGGGCCAGGTCATGACGGTCCCCGTCAACCGCATTACCTTTCCCGGCGGCGACACCAAGGTCATCGCCAACTTCGAGTACCGCATCCCGATCTTTGGTCCGGTTTCCCTCGCCATATTCTGGGACCAGGGCGCGAACTTCGCCTGGAGGCGATCCCAATTGGAGCTGACGGAACAGCGATTGACCGAACTCCGGAAGGAATTTCCCAACACCGACTTCAAGAAGACGCTCGAATTCGCCAGAGGCACGAATCTGAAGTGGCGGGCTTCGACCGGCCTGGAGTTGCAGGTGGTGCTCCCGGTCGTCAATGCGCCCTTCCGCGTCTATTGGGCCTACAATCCCATGCGGCTTACCACCGATATTTCTCCGGCCCCGCTGCTCGACCGCGCTCTGTTCCCCAACCAAGCCACCTTCCAGAACGCCGTGGACGCTTTCGGCACGCCCCGCCCGTACTCGGAACCAAAAAAGACTTTCCGCTTCACCATCGGCCGGACCTTCTAACGGGAAATCCTAAACCATTTTCAGGGTTGCTGTATAACAAAACTAGATGTTGTCATCCTGAGCGAAGCGAAGGATCTGTTTTTCTTTGAAGTCAGCAATCCGTTGCGGGAAAAGCAGATTCTTCGGTCCCCGGCGAGCCGGGGCCCTCAGAATGACGTCATCGGAGGCAAGAGCGCTATACAGCAACCGTGAAACCGCCCTAGTCATCTTGTTTGGAATTTGGAATTTGGGATTTGTTTAGGATTTAGAGCTTAGGGTTTTGGTTTTCGAACTTGTCCGGCATCGAGCAACCGGTCCAACAGCGGCACCAGCACGTTGTACTTTCCCGCCTGCCCTTTGTGATGCGCGAAGTGATGTCTTCGCAGCCCTGCCAGCCAGCGGGGGAGATAGCCCAGATGGATGCGCCAGTGGGATTCTTCGTAGAGCACATAGTAGGCGACAAAGGCGAGCAGCGCGCCGCCGCCGATCCCTGCGCCCATCCGGTCGAGGACGACCAGAGGAATGCTGTTCCCGACAAACAGCAGGACCACAGCCGCAGGCGGGCCGAAACGCACGTAGAGCGCCTCATCTTCGTGCCCCCAGGTTTCATGATGCCGTTCATGCGCCCTGTGGAGATAGCCCGTGGTGCCGTGGAGCAAGACCCGGTGGGTGAGGTACTCGAACGCGTTCCCGTAAATCAGGCCGAGCAGTAAACCCAGCGGCCAGCGATCCCAGGCAAACAGGCCACTCCCCAGAAGGATTCCTCCCACCAGAAAGGCGGTGGCTTGGCTGCGGAGAATTTTCCGCCGCCCCTCCGCGGCCGCCAGTGGTTCGGTAAGAACGTGCGTGGCCATACCCATCACTTCCTATTTTACAAGGGGCGCCCGCCGGGGAGCGAGCCGGAAGTTCCCCTGCCCCGGTTTTTGATTGACAAACCGGCTCCCGTCGCCTATTCTTACAACTTATGGTTCAGAAGCGGCACGCTCACGGGCATCACCATTCGCACCATCGCGTGTGCCAGCGGAACCATGGTTCATAGTTGAACTGGTAGATCGGCAAGAAAGGCAACCCGCTGGCACAGACGCTAGCGGGTTTTTTGTTGCTGGGTAGCCACGGTCCCGCTTGGCGGGATGCCGTGGGCATTTTCCGGAACGAACCCACGGCATTCAGAACATGCCGTGGCTACAACTCGTGGGAGTGAATATGCAGTTGAATTTTGACAAGGGGAACGGCCTGCTCCCCGCTATCATTCAGGAAGCGGGGACGGGCAAAGTGCTGATGCTTGGTTTCATGAACGCCGAAGCCCTCGAGAAAACGATCGCCACAGGCTCCGTCACCTTCTTCAGCCGCTCGCGCAACACTCTTTGGGTGAAGGGCGAAAGCTCGGGGCACTGTCTGAAGGTCGGCGAAGTGCGCGTGGACTGCGACGCCGACGCCGTGTTGGTGGTGGCCGAGCAACTCGGTCCCGGCACCTGCCACGAGGGCTACCACTCCTGTTTTTTCCGCCGCATCGAAGGCGGGGAACTCGTGGTGGCCGAGCCGCGAACCTTCAATCCAGAGACGGTGTACGGCAATTCCAAAACGAGTTCACCCGATCCGCCGCGGGACTCCGGCCCGCGCTCTTGAGGAGGAATCGAGATGCCGAATGCGACGCCGAAAGCGACGCCGAAAATGCGACTGGGGATTCCCAAAGGCAGCCTCCAGGAAGCGACCATGGAGCTGTTCCGCCGCGCCGGCTTTGACATTCAAGTCGGCAGCCGCTCCTACTTTCCCACCGTGGACGACGAGGAGCTTGACTGCGTGCTGATCCGCGCCCAGGAGATGGCTCGCTACGTCGCAGACGGCGTGCTGGACGCGGGCCTGACGGGCCGCGATTGGGTGGCCGAGAACGAAGCCCAGGTCGTCGAAGTGGCCGACCTCATCTACGCCAAGCAGAGTTTCCGCAAAGTCCGCTGGGTCCTGGCCGTCCCGGAAGATTCCCCGATTCGGGGACCGCAGGATCTGGAGGGCAAAGTGGTCGCCACCGAATTGGTGAAGACGACGGAACGGTATCTCGCCCGCCACGGCGTGTGCGCGCACGTCGAGTTTTCCTGGGGCGCGACCGAGGTCAAGCCGCCGCTGCTCGCCGACGCCATCGTCGAGGTGACCGAGACCGGCTCCTCGCTGCGCGCCAACAAGCTCAAGATTCTCGACACCGTGATGGAATCGAACACCGTCCTGATCGCCAACCGCTCCGCCTGGCAGGACGCCTGGAAGCGGCAGAAACTCGAAAACATCAAGCTGCTGCTCGAAGGCGCCATGCTCGCCTTCGGCAAGGTCGGCCTGATGCTCAACGTCCACAAGGACAGCCTGGCGGCGGTGCTGAAGGTTCTGCCCGCGCTCAAGCGCCCGACCATCTCCGAGCTGAGCGAGTCGGGCTGGGTGGCCGTCAATACGATCCTCGATGAAAAGTTGGTCCGCGTGATTATCCCGCAACTCAAGCAGGCGGGCGCGCAGGGCCTCGTCGAGTATCCGCTCAACAAGATCATCATGTAGGCGGCGATGCGCTGTGCGTATGCGATACCTTGGTTTTCTTCAGGGCACGACTTGACCTGGACTATTCATGAACGAGAGGAATTTTTCTTTAGCCCAGGCGTTTACGCCTGGGTCCGCGAAACCACCTGATTTCTCCCAGCCCGCTTCAGCGGGCTTCTCGAAAGGTGGCTTCCGCCATCGTCGCGGCAAGGGCTGAAGCCGAAGAAAGGGAAGGCCGCTAAAGCGGCCTGTAAACAAATATCGCCGCGAACCCCGGCCTGAAGGCCGGGGCTAGAGAAAAGGGAACAGCCAGCAAAAACTCTGAAGTTGAACTGACGATGAGGAAAGAAACCAGCAACGAATCGCCCATCCGCATCCTCTCGAGCCGGAATCAGAGCCGCGGCCGTGAGGGAGCGGGCATATCAAGGTTACCAATTCGAATTTTGTCGAGTCGGAACAAAGAGGAACTGCGGCGAGTCTTCGCGCGCCGCGCCCAGCGCCTGGAAGAAGCCGAGCAGGCGGTGGCGCCGATCCTGCGGGCCGTCGAGCGCGAGGGCGATCCCGCCCTGCTCCGGTACGCCCGGCGCTGGGACAACTTCCGCGGGCGAACCGCGCGCCAGTTGGCGGTCCCGCCGCGCGACATCGCGGCGGCGCGCCAAGCGGTTCCCGCGGCCTTTCGCTCGGCCGTCCGTACAGCAGCCGAAAACATCCGCCGCTTCTGCCGGATGCAGATGCCGAAGGAATGGACCAAAGCGGCGCGGCCGGGCGTGCGCTTGGGACAACTGGTGCGGCCGCTCGACAGCGTCGGTTGCTACATTCCCGGCGGGCGCTACCCGCTTCCTTCGACGCTCCTGATGACGGCGATCCCGGCGCAGGTGGCCGGAGTCCGGCGCATCGTGGTTTGCACGCCACGCCCCGCGCCCGAGATTTTGGTAGTCGCCGCCGAACTCGGCATCGAAGAAATCTACACCGTCGGCGGAGCGCAGGCGATTGCGGCGCTGGCCTATGGAACCAAGAGCATCGCGCCGGTCTCGAAGATCGTCGGGCCGGGCAGCGCCTACGTGGCGGCCGCGAAACGACGCGTGGCGCGCGATACGGCGATTGATTTTGTCGCCGGGCCGACCGAAGTGCTCATTATCGCCGATAACGGAAATCCCGCGTGGCTGGCGGCGGACATGCTGGCGCAGGCCGAGCACGATGAGGACGCGACCGCAATTCTGCTCACGACCTCCGCGAAACTGGCGCAAGCCGTGGCCCGCGCGCTGGCCGGGCAGCTTCCGTTGCTGCCGGAAGGAAGTCCGGCGGCGACATCGCTTCACAACAACGGCGCGATTATCGTCGTCCGCAATCGGGACGAAGCGATTGCTCTGGCCAATGACTTCGCGCCGGAACATCTGACGGTGCCGGCGGGTTTCCCGTTGAACAAAATTCACAATGCGGGAAGCATCTTCGTCGGCCCGCACAGTCCGGAAGCCGCCGGGGATTACGCCGCCGGGCCGAACCACGTCCTGCCGACCGGAGGCATGGCGCGCTTCCGGGGAGGCCTTTCGGTGCTCGACTTCGTGAAGATCATTTCGGTGCAGCAGCTTGAATCGCGCGGCCTGCGGCGGCTCGCGCCCGCGATTGTGAGCCTGGCGCGCGGCGAAGGCCTGGAAGCCCACGCGCGCTCGGTCGAGATTCGGCTGCATCCGAGCCGCGCGCGTAAGCAAGCGGTCAGAAGCCGTGACAAGTGACGAGTCAGAGCCGCGACCGTAAGGGAGCGGGCAAATCAGGGAACAGGGAATAGGGAACAGGGAACAGAATCAGAATGGCACGCAACCGCAGCCAGTTGAAGCCACGGGATGCGATCCAGCGCATGGACCCGTACCGTCCGCCGTCGAGCGGGCGCGGCGGCAAGATGCGTCTCGACTTCAATGAAAACACCGTGGGCTGCTCGCCGCGTGTTCTGCGCGGCCTCGATGGGATCGCGGCGGACTCGCTTGCGGTCTATCCCGAATACCAGGAGGCGCTGCCGCGCTTCGCCGCGCACTTCGGTGTCCGCCCGGACGAGCTGACGCTGACCAACGGGACCGATGAGGCGATCCAACTCGTCGTCAGCACCTACGTCAACGCGGGCGACGGCGTGATCGTGCTGCGCCCGAGCTACGCCATGTACCGCTTCTACGCGCAGCTTGCCGGCGCGCGCGTCGCGGAAGCGGACTACCCCGCCGACTTGCGCTTCCCGGCCAAGGAATTGCTCAAGCGAATCACGTCGCGGACGCGGGCCATCTTCGTGGCCAACCCGAACAATCCCACGGGCACGTCGGCGTCTCCTTCGCAACTCAAAGCCTTGTTGCGGGCCGCGCCGCGAGCCGCTGTGATGGTGGACGAAGCCTACTTTGAGTTCTCCGGGAGGACGGTCCTCCCGTGGATCGCGGACTATCCGAACCTGTTTGTCTCGCGGACGTTCTCGAAAGCCTACGGACTCGCGGCGCTGCGCCTCGGCTGCCTGTTTTCTCGAAGCCAAAATATTCAGGCGGTCCGCAAAGGCCAGTCGCCGTACAGCGTAAACTCGGTAGCGGTTGCCCTAGGGCTGGCGGCGATCCGGGACACGGGCTACGTCCGCAAGTACGCCGCCGAGGTTCTGCGCGCCCGCGCGCTGCTCTGCCGTGAACTCGATGCGCTCGGCTTCAAATATTTTCCGAGCGACGCCAATTTCGTTCTCGTGGATTTTGGGGCGGCCTCCGGCGCCATGCGAAGGCTGCTCGGGGAGCATGAAATTCTGGTGCGGGACCGCAGTTACGAGCTGCCCGGCTGCGTCCGCATCACGGTCGGCACGATGGCGCAGACCAAAAAGCTGATTGGGATTCTCCGGCGGGCGTTGCCCTGAAAGGGCAAGAGACAATAGCCGGGGGCAACGCCCCCGGAACAGGAGCCGTGGGCAAGTCCGGAACGACCCTGAAGGGGTCGGACCCGTTGCGTTCGGGAATTTTATGCGACCCTTTCAGGGTCGAACTTCATAACGCTGATTTCCGGGGGCGTTGCCCCCGGCTATCGGTGTAAATCCCCTGCGGGGATTTGCAGCGGCTATGTGAACATGCAGCGGTTGCTCATCCTGGACATGGACGGCGTGCTGGTGGACGTCACGGAGTCCTATCGCCAGACGATTATCGAGGCCGTGAAACACTTCACCGGAGTCGAGGTTACGCACACGGAAATCCAGGCGGCCAAGAACCGCGGCGGCTCGAACAACGACTGGGACCTGACGCTCGAGATGGTGCGCGAGCGCGGCGGCTCCCCCGCGCGCGAAGACGTGATTGCAGCCTTCCAGCGCATTTATCTGGGCGAGAACCCTTCGACTTTCGCTCAGGGCGGTCCATTCGACTCCGCTCAGGACGGTGAGCGACAGGCGAACCGTGAGCAACAGCCGAACCGCAACAACGGGCTGATCGCCCGCGAGCGGTGGCTGCCGCGCGAGGGTTTGCTCGAACGGTTGTCGCAACGATTCCGCCTGGCGCTGTTCACGGGCCGGGAGCGCTGGGAGGCCGAGTTCACGCTCTCGAAATTTGCCCCCGGCGTTCGTTTCGATCCCATTGTGGGCATGGAAGACGTACAATTTGAGAAGCCGCATCCGGAGGGGTTGTTGAAAATCGTGGGCCAAGTCAAGCCTGAGGAAGTCTATTATATCGGCGACGTGATGGATGACTGCCGGGCCGCTCGTGCTGCGGGTGTTCCGTTCATCGGGATCGTTCATCCGCAGAACCCGCTGGCGGCCGACCTTGAGAAGCTGTTCTGGCAGGAAGGCGCGCGGGCGGTCGTTTTCGACATCAACGAAGTGGAGCGAGTTCTGCCATGACGAATCCTTTGCCCGCTCTCTCACGGTCCCTTCGACTGCGCTCAGGGCAGGCGCGGCTCGGATATAACGAAGTGGAGCGAGTCCTGTTATGACAAAACGCCGCGTGGCCAAGGTGGAGCGCAACACCACCGAGACGCAGATTCGCGCGCGGCTGGCGCTCGATGGCAAAGGGCGGTACAACGTGCGAACGGGGATTCGCTTCCTCGACCACATGCTCGAACTCTTTGCCAAGCACGGCGGGTTTGACCTGGAACTGCGCGCGAAGGGCGATCTCGACGTGGACCAGCACCACACGGTCGAGGACGTGGGGATTGTTCTGGGCGAATGCTTCCGCGAAGCGCTCGGCGACAAGCGCGGCATCAACCGCGCCGGATATTTCATTATGCCGCTCGATGAGACGCTGGCCGTGGCCGCTGTGGACCTCTCGGGCAGGCCGTATCTGGTTTTGACCGCGCGGTTCCGCCAGCGCCTGGTGGGGGACTTGCAAACGGAGCTGGTCGAGGACTTCTTCCAGGGTTTCGCCACGAGCGCCAAGGCGAACGTGCATCTGAAAGTCCTCTACGGGCGGTCTACGCATCACGCCGTCGAGACGCTGTTCAAATCGTTTGCGCGGGCGATGAAGATGGCGGTTTCGCGCGATGCGCGCCTCAAAGGGGAGATGCCGAGCACGAAGGGGTTGCTATGATTACGGTGATTGATTACGGCGCGGGCAACCTGCGGTCGGTCGAGAACGCGCTCAAGCATTTGCAGGCCCCGCACACCATCACCTCGCAGCCGTCCGACGTGGACGTGGCCGAGGCTATTTTGCTGCCGGGCGTCGGGCACTTCGGGCAGATGATGCGCTCGCTCGAAAACATGGGCTTGGTACAGGTGCTGCGCGAAGCTCTGGGCCGGGGCGTGCCCTACTTCGGCATCTGTCTCGGGATGCACGCCTTGTATGATCACAGCGAAGAGGCTCCCGCTTTCCCGGGTCTCGGCGCGCTGCACGGGACGGTGCGGCGCTTTCCCGAAGGCTTGAAAGTCCCGCACATGGGATGGAACCAGTTGCAGATCGCCCCGTCGAGCCGCCTCTTCGCCGGGATCGCGCCGGGAACGTTCGTCTATTTCGCGCATTCCTATTACGTCCCGGTTGAGGATTCCGCCGCGTCGGAGCGGGAAACCCGGGCGGCACTGTGCGATTATGGACAGCCGTTCGTCGCGGCGATCGAGCGGAAGAATTTGTGGGGGACTCAGTTTCATCCGGAGAAGTCCGGCGACCCGGGCCTGCGGATTCTTGAGAATTTTGTGCGGGCGACTCGGAAAGGGGCAAAGTAGTGGTAGCCACGGCATGTTGTTTATGCCGTGGGCACGTTCCGGATTCGTTCGCCCAAAAACCCACGGCACAAAAAGGCGTGCCGTGGCTACCACCCTTTGGAGCCGCCGGGACGGCGGCGCTACAACAGCGATGAATCGTGCAACGGAGCTAGCATGTTGGCGAAGCGCGTGATTGCCTGTCTCGATGTAAAGGACGGGCGGGTCGTAAAGGGCATTCAGTTCCTGCAACTCCGCGATGCCGGGGACCCGGCGGAACTCGCCGCGGCTTACAACCGCGAGGGTGTGGACGAAGTCGTGTTCCTCGACATCACCGCCTCCGCCGAGCGCCGCGGCCTGATCGTCGAGACGGTTGCGCGCACCGCCCGCCAGGTCTTCATCCCGCTCACGGTCGGCGGCGGCATCCGCTCGGTCGGCGACGCCCGCGCCATTCTCACCTCGGGCGCGGATAAGGTCTCCGTCAACACGGCGGCGGTCGAAGGCCCGGAGCTGATTACCGCGCTGTCGGAGGAATTCGGCTCGCAGGCCGTGGTGCTGGCGATTGACGCGCGGCGCGACGGCCACGTCTGGCGCGTCTATACCTACGGCGGGCGCAAGCCCACGAACCTGAACGCCGTCGAATGGGCGATCGAAGGCGAAGGTTTTGGCGCGGGCGAAATCCTGCTGACCTCGATGGACTGCGACGGCACCGAGAACGGCTTCGATTGCGCGCTGACCCGCCTCATCTCCCGCGCCGTCAAAATTCCCGTGATCGCCTCGGGCGGCGCCGGCAACGCCGAACACTTCGCGCAAGTGCTCACCGAAGGCGAAGCCGACGCCGCGCTCGCCGCCTCCATCTTCCACTACGGCAAAGTGCGCGTCGCCGATCTCAAGAATTATTTGAAGACGCAGGGGATTCCGGTGCGGGTGTGAGGAGCCTCTGGTTCGCCGATTCCTCAGTGGCGTTTCAGGAGTCGCAAGAATTCGGCAACCGTAATTCCCATATCCTTCTCGATAATGGTTCGCAGCAGCGGCAGTTTCAACGTCCTGCCTGCATGAACAGGTACGACGGCTCGCCGCTTTGTCGTCGGATGGATCAAAATTAGATGGGAGCCTTTTTGCCGGTCTTCTTGAAATCCCGTCCGCTTCAATACACGGACTAACTCTTTGGCCGTCAGCGCGGGAAGCTTGGGCATTTGGACTTAGGCGACTTGGACTTCCACTTTGCCTTGAAGAATCCTGGGCTCTTCCGGTATGGGTTCACCATGAGCCAGGAGGCTCTCGATATAGACCCCAATCGCCTCTTTCACGTTGCGTTCGGTCTCCTCTAGTGTCTCGCCTTGCGTGTGGCATCCCGGGAGGGCAGGCACCGAAGCGACATAGCCGCCTTCAGGGGCGGATTCGTAGATGACGGAGTAGGAGAAGACGTTTTTCTTCCATTTGCGCTTTGCCATGTCGCCTATTATATACCCTGGTTCTGGACACCTGTTGCATTCCAGTTGACTGATAGCGACTGATAGCTAATGTTCACTCCAATCAAACCCGATCCCGCCTTGGCGGAAACGCCGCCCCGAGCCGGTTTCGGCAAGCGCATCCACGCCTGGATGCTGGCGCACCTGAACGCGCGCTACGAGCGGCTGGTGGCGGAGCGCAAGCGCGGGCTTTTCGCCGGTCTGCAAGGCAGCGTGCTGGAGATCGGTCCGGGCACAGGCCCGAACCTGGTCTATTATCCGGCGGGAATCCGCTGGCTCGGCGTGGAGCCGAATCCGTTCATGGTTCCCTATCTGAGAACGGCGGCCGAGCGCGCGGGATTGCAGGTGGACTTGCGGCCGGGAACGGCGGAGCGGCTTCCGACGGAAGACAGCAGCATGGACGTTGTGGTGAGCACGCTGGTCTTGTGCTCGGTCAGCGATCCCGGGTCTGTCCTGCGGGAAATTCGGCGCGTGCTCAAGCCGGGCGGACGTTTTCTCTTCATCGAACACGTCGCGGCGCCGCCGGGCACGCGCTTGCGGCGCGTTCAGAAAACGATTCGCCCGGTCTGGACCTACCTCACCGACGGCTGCCATCCGGACCGCGAGACCGGCGCGACCATCGAACAGGCCGGCTTCGGCCAAGTGCGCTACGAAGACTTCCGACTTCCGCTCGGCCCGGTCGGGACACAGATCGCCGGGTTCGCGGTGAAGTAGGAACGATTTCGGGTAGAAAAACCCACGGCACAAAAAACCGTGCCGTGGCTACCAGCTATTCTGGGGCGACTGCGCAAGAGGAGATCTGGGATGTTCACCTATTTCGATCATCTGGAGTGTTCGGCCTGTTCCCGCACGTGGGAACGGAACACCCTCATCAATCTTTGTCCTTGCGGAGGTCCCGTGCTGGCGCGGTACCGGCTGGAAGAGGCTGCCAGGGCGATGGACCGCCGGAGCTTGCCGGGCCACGGCCTGTGGCGCTACCACGCGGTGCTGCCGGTCGAAAGCCCGGAACGGATCGTTTCCTTGGGCGAAGGGATGACACCGCTCTTGCGCGCCGACAGACTCGGGAGGCGTTTGGGCCTGGATGCTCTCTCGATCAAGAATGAGGCTCTGAATCCGACCGGTGCGTTCAAGGACTTGGGGTTCTCGGTGGCCGTATCCCGTGCCGCCGAACTCGGCGTGAAAGAAGTGGCGGTTCCATCGGCCGGGAACGCCGGGAGCGCGGCCGCTGCCTATGCGGCCCGCGCGGGGTTGCAGGCCCATATTGTTTTCCCTCGCGATGTGCCCCAGGCGTTCATCCTGGAATGCCGGTACTACGGCGCGCATGTGGAACTCGTGGAGGGGAGGATCAACGATGCGGGCAAGCGGGTCGCCGAAGGCTGCAAAAAGCATGGATGGTTCGACCTCTCGACTCTGAAGGAGCCTTACCGCCTGGAGGGCAAGAAGTATATGGGCTACCATCTGGCGGAGCAGCTCGACTGGGTGTTGCCCGACGTCATTGTCTATCCCACCGGCGGAGGCACCGGGCTGGTCGGGATGTGGAAGAGTTTTGAGGAAATGGAAACGATGGGTTGGATTGATTCGCGCCGGCCCCGCATGGTTTCGGTGCAGGCGGCCGGTTGCGCGCCGATTGTGCGGGCTTTCGAGAGCGGGGCGAGCCGCGCGGAGTTCTGGGAAAACGCCGCTACCATCGCGGCCGGCTTGCGGGTGCCCGGCGCCGTGGGCGATGCGCTGATGTTGCGGGCCTTGCGCGAGAGCCAGGGAACCGCCGTGGCGGTGAGTGACCAGGAGATCATCCGCGGAGTCGAGCAGCTCGCTCAGAGCGAGGGGATATTCGCCTGCCCGGAAACCGGCGCAGCGCTGGCGGGTCTCCGCCAACTGGTCGAACGAGGCTGGGTGGGCCGGCAGGAACGCGTCGTGTTGTTCAACACCGGAAGCGCGCTCAAGTATCTCGATGTGCTCGGAGCCGAGTCGTTTGGTTCTGGCCCACGATAAGTGGCCGGGAGAAGCCCCCACTTCGGCATTGTTGGGGTATCGCCGGACTCGTCAAGATTTTCTCGCGCGGGTGTGTTATCCTCGGCGCGCCGCTCCGCGCGGCCCGTCACAGGACACTTCCACAACACGGGAGCCAATGGCAACTCTGAAGGAACCACTTCCTGTCGAAAAGACCAGTGGTGGCGGCTGGCGTCCCGTGGCGCGCTGGGCGGCCCCGCTGGCGGTCGGGGTGGCGATTGCGCTGGCGCCGGTTCCGGAGGGACTCACGCCGAACGCGTGGCGCTACTTCGCGCTGTTTGCTGCGGCGATGGTGGGGATCATGACCGAACCCCTGCCCCCTGCCGCAGTGGGACTGGCCGGAGTCGCCGTGGCCGCCGCCCTGCGGCTGGTGCGCCCGTCCACCGCCGAGTCCGCCAGTTGGGCGCTGAGCGGCTTCGCCAACAGCACGGTCTGGCTGATCTTTGCCGCCTACATGTTTGCGATGGGGTATTCCAAGACCGGGCTTGGCAAACGGATCGCGCTGCTGTTGATCCGCGCGATGGGAAAGCGAACGCTCGGTTTGGGCTATGCCGTCGCGCTGGCCGACCTGGTGCTCGCCCCGTTCATGCCGTCGAACACGGCGCGGAGCGCCGGAACGATCTACCCGGTGCTGCGCAGCATTCCGGAACTCTACGGATCGCTTCCGAATGACGCGAGCGCGCGGAAGATCGGCTCGTATCTGCTCTACACGGCGCTGGCCGCGACCTGCATCACCAGCAGCATGTTCACCACCAGCGTCGCGCCGAACCTCCTGGCCGTCAGCATCATCTCGAAGACCATCAACGTGACGATCTCCTGGACCGATTGGTTCGTGGGGTTCGCGCCGGTAGGCATCCTGCTGTTTGCGGTCGTGCCGCTCCTGCTCTACATAATCTATCCGCCGGAGATCAAAGAGTCGCCCGACGCGCCGCGCTGGGCCGGCGAGCAGTTGCGCACGATGGGCCCGGTCACGCACAAGGAATGGACGCTGCTGGTTTTGGTCATCGCCGCGTTGAGCCTGTGGATCGGGGGGAGGCTCTACATAGACGCGACGCTGGCCGCCATCCTGGTCGTGGTGCTGATGGTAATTTCGCGCGTGGTGAGCTGGGACGACGTTCTCGGCAACGCCCAGGCCTGGAACGTGCTGGCGTGGTTCGCCACGCTGGTGACGCTGGCGAGCGGCCTGGCGGAGGTCAAGTTCGTGGACTGGCTGGCGCAGGCGCTCGCGCCGCAGTTCGCGGGGCGCAGCGTTACGGTCTCCATCGCGCTGCTGGTGGGAGCGTTTTTCTTCATCCACTACCTGTTCGCCAGCCTCACCGCCCACACCAGCGCGCTGCTGCCGGTGTTCCTGGGCGTCGCCGTGCAAATCCCCGGCGTCTCGCCGATGGCCTGGGCGCTGCTCTTGAGCTATACGCTGGGCTTGATGGGAATCCTCACGCCCTACGCCACCGGCCCGTCGCCGATTTACTACGGCAGCGGCTACATCCCCGGCAAAGACTTCTGGATCCTCGGCCTGATCCTGGGCGTCCTCTTCTTCGCCGTGTATATCACCATCGGAGTGCCGTGGCTGCGGTGGCTGGGAATTTGAATCCGAGCCGCGAACGTGAGTGAGCGGTCATCCGAGCCGTGTAGCCACGGCGTCCTGAGCGGAGCGAAGGACCTGCTTTTCTTCGCTTTCTCCTCTGCGAACATCTGCGCAATCTGCGGATAGACTTTGTCAGGCGACTACTGGATGGCCCAATTCCTTTTTGGCCTTGGCCCAGGGGATCGGCTTTTCCCCCTTCTTCTTCGCATCGGCCAGGGCTTTCTTGGCCGCGCGGAGGTCGCGGCGGTCTTCCAGTTCTTCCAACGCCGCCAAATCCTCCATCGGAACAATCGCGGCCACGTTCCTGCCGTTGCGCCGCACAATGACGCGCTCGCGCTTGCTGGCGACGCGGTCGAGACTTCGCGCCAGAGGTTGTTCCAATTTGCTCGCTGTACGGCCGGCCATGGGCTCCTCCCTCTTTACAGTTACGATACTCTCACAGGAACCGCTCGCGCAAGATGAGCTGGAAAGACCCTACCGCACTGCCGTAGGCCGTCGCGTAGCGACTCCCGCTCCTTATTCCATCGGCCATCGCGGGATCGCGGTTCGACTGTCGCTCACCGTCCCGAGCAGCGCCGAATGGACCGCCCTGAGCCTGTCGAAGGGCGGCGTCAATCGCGGCCATGAGCCGGATGGTTTCCTGGAGGGCTGTAACAACCTTCGCGTAATGCAGTTGGTCGTCATAGCGCAGGGTTCGTTCGCGCCTGTCCTTCAGCCACTTCTCGCAAACCTGATAGCCGCCAATATGGAGGTTCCAGACTTCGGGCGAGATGCCTTCAAAGTATTGCCCCTCTCTTCCGCTTTGCGGATTGCCCTTGCTGATATAGACGCGGCCTGCTTCATCAAACAGTGCGGCCTGGGACTTCCAGGGGTTCATCTCTTTTTCCGCCGCAAGTGGCTTATGCGTTACTCCGTATCGATGGACACAACCCGAATGAGCGTGGTTCTGTGGATGGCTTTATTCGGCTTTTCAGAAGTGACAATTTCATCGCAACCGCTACTGGCAGCAACTACTATATGGATGGCGTCAACTGAAGACAGGCCAGAGGAACAGGCTTCAACAAAGGCTGCCTCTAAATGTTCGACCCCGAAGGGTAGCCAAGTGGAGACAGTTGCAAAAAAATTCTCATAGAAGTTCACTTCCGTTGTGAAACCGAAGTACGTTGGTTTCGGAATCACTTCCAACTTGACGTAGTCACTACAGACAAACTCTCGGGAATCGGTATCAGAGATGACACCAAGCGCCCTCTGGGCGAGCTTCCCGCTCCCCCGTGCTGCAGCGATTAGGACTCCAGAGTCAACGTATGTGCGTTTCAATCTTCTGGCTCAGATTTCACACCTTTGCGGCTGCGAATTTCCTCGCGGAGTTCTTCGTCGTTGAGCAGTGGAACCCCAGCAGCAACGATTTCCTGCTTGAGGCGGGCATATCGCTCGGCTGCAGTTGCTGCCGTCGCCTGCGATGCAACTGGAAGGACGATCTTGAGGTCCTCAAACTTTTTTAGGTCTATCCCCTCACTTCCGAGAAAGGCAGTGCCGAGGGCAATGATAGTTGTGGCAACAAAGAACCGCGGAACCTTAGGGACAGCGGGAAATGACACCCCATCAGCACTAGCCGTGGGCTCACGATACTGATGCTCCGGGGAAAGGAACACATCAATCGCTGGCGGCTGGTGGTCCGCCAAGTTCGTTCCGTCGAGCCGAATCTCCATCGGATACCTCCGGGTTGAATTTGTTATTGTAATAATGCTTCCTGCGAATCCATTTGAAGCCTTCATGCTTCGTTATGGCGGCGCTTTCAGTCGGACCTCCTACCGAGGGTGGGCCTGGGAAAAACCGCGAGAACATGATGGCGGTATGCACGAGCCATTCAGCAAGATCGATGGCGTCCTGTATCGGCATCGGCGCAAAAACGAGAGGCGCTTGAAGGTTGTTTCGTAACAGATTCGCCAGCTGTTCGAGGTCAGTAGGCGACGGCGGGGGCTTGATAACAGAACCGAGCACCTGCGGTAACGCCGGGCTAAGACCGAGAACCAACCGGCTAATAGATTCGCCTTCACCGCCCCAATTGATGCCGACATCACCCTTCTGCCGGAGAAGCTGAGGTTCTTTATCAACACCGTTCTCAATGGTCAGGAGCCATCCTTCGCCTAGACTCTCGCCACTGGAATATCCACCTATCATCATACCAAGAGATGGCTTCGGTTCGTTGGCTTCGAGTTTCTTCACGTGGCTCATAAGGAAGCCAGCGAGCCGTTTTGCAACGTCTTCCATCGTGCAGTTGTGAATGTCAAATCCCGTCTCTTCACCGTGCGTAAGTCGCTTGCGGAAATCTTTGAGCAGGGTCGAGATGGAAGCGCTTCCAATGCTGCCAGAGCCATAGGCGACACAACCAATCGGTTTGCCCTTGTAGAGGTTCGCAATCTTGTTCGCGTTGTTGTAAACGTTGACGGCAACGGGTCGCGCTTTGATGGCAACAGGGTCTTGCTGATTTGGTAATGGCCCCATTAGTGTAAGTGTCGAGGCACTATCAGCGGCAAGAACTATGCCGTCGTGAACGGTGATAAGGATTCCTATGCTCATTGTTGGTCCTAGCGCCTTCCGATGTGCTCACGCCCGAGGTTGGCCCAACCTCCCTTCCGGCTATGCTTTGCCGGCCAATTCCTTAAACGCAACCGGCTTGCATACGATACCAGAAACCGCATCTGCAAATCTCTCGGAATCGGTAGCCCTCCGATTAAGGTCCCGCAGGTCGTCTTGAGAATTTTCCTTGCGAGTATAGGACAAGTGGCGGGCCGCCGCAACTGGCTGCGCCTGCGGCTCCGCTCCTCATTGATGGTGCAGGTCCCTCACTCCGCTCGGGATGACGGCAGTGCCGTCACTGACGGCAGTGCGGAAATTTATCATCTGTCATCCGATTCAACCGAGGAAATTGAAAAAACTGGGTGAAGATTGCCATGAATGGCCTATTACTTCTGGGCCTCCCAACCGAGGGAACAGGGATTAGGGAATAGGGAACAGAAAATGGGGAGTGGGGAAATGTCAACAATGTTCTTCCGAGGATTCCGAGAGGACCGAGGGAACCGAGACTTCCGAATAAACCGAGGATTCCGAGAAAGCCGGGAAAACCGAGAAAACCGAGAAAGGGAACAGGGTGCAGGTCCTTCTCCCGGCACGCCGGCCTCGGCCCCGGCCGGGCCGTGGGGATCAGGATGACATCC
>MEKR01000198.1 GCA_001767035.1 Acidobacteria bacterium RIFCSPLOWO2_02_FULL_61_28 | reverse complement strand
CGAGGATCGTGAAAGCTGTGGACGGCAATGGGGTAGTGCACTTCACCAACACGGACCAGCCGTGAGCGATTCGATGGCGATGTCCTGTCTTCGGTTGGATAATTCGGGCACCCTTCGTCCTGGGCTAACCGGGAGCACCCGAGGTCTCCTGTTCGGGTTGCTGGCGGTGCTGTGCTGGGTTGCCCCGGCCGCTGGGGCGCAGGGTGAAACGGAAAACGTCGGCAAGAGAGTCCCCGAGAAGCGCGCGCAGGCGGAAGCCTACTATCTGCAGGCGCTCGAAGCCCGTCGGGTCCTGGAGCAGACTTCGCCCGAACTGCGGGTCGCCCGCGATTACCAGAAGGTCATCCAGGCGTTTCGCCGCGTCTATCACACGGACCCCGCCTACGGAAACAATACCTTGTCCCTGATGGCCATCGGCGAACTCTATCAGGAGATGGGCCGGCGCTGGCAGAGCGCCCGGTCCATGGCCTCCGCGATCCAGGCTTACGAATTTCTCCTCCGCGAGTATCCCCGCAGCAAGTTGCGCCTGGACGCCCGGCTGGCGGTGGCGCGTATCTATCGGGAAGACCTGAAGCAGCCGGAAGAAGCCCTGAAGCAGTATGAGCGCTATGTCGCCGCGCACCGGCGTTCTACCCAGGCCCCCCAGGTCAAAGACGCCCGCCAGGCCATCGCCGAGCTCCAGACGGAGTTAGCGGCGCGGAAGAAGGAACTGGACGAACGAACGTCCGTGGCAGGCAAGGCAGAAACGCCGCTTGAGACCGGCAAGCCGAATACCCCCCGGCCAGCCGGGGCCAGAACCGAAGCTCCGGCGGCAACCGGCAAGATGGAGGTCGTCGGATCGCGGGTGGAGGCAGATGCCGCGAAACCACCCGAAGCCCCACCGAAGGCGGCGAGCCGTCTGGCGCAGGTCACCGGCGTCCGCCATTGGGTTACGCCCGACTACACCCGCGTGGTGATTGATGTCGAGCGGGAAGTGAAGTACGGCGTGGGGCGGGTAGGCAATCCCCCTCGAGTTTATGTGGACCTGTACGAAACGCGGCCGGTCCCGGCGATCGCCGGCAAGGCGGTTCCGGTGGAGGACGCCTTGCTCAAGGGCATGAAGTCGGGACGGCATCAGGTAAACGTGACCCGGGTGGTCCTCTACGTCGCCGACCTCAGCGAGTACTCCTTGTCCGAGTTGCCGAACCCCTACCGCCTGATTGTGGATATTCGCCCCGGCCAGCCGGGGCCAGCCGGGGCCGCAGCGACCTCCGGCGAAGCCAAGACCCAGCCCTCCGCCTCGAAGGTGCCTCCGCCACGTCCGACGGAGGCCGAACGGTTGCCCAAGGGTCGGGAGGTGGCGGCAAGTCCTCCAAACGAACGAACCGAGGGGACCGGGGGGACTGAGAAAACCGAAGGGGCCAAAGCCGCGCGCGGAACGGTCTTTGAGAAAGTCAAGGTAGCGCAACCGAACCGGGACGGAACCCGCTCGCTCACCCGCGCCTTGGGACTCAAGATCGGGCGAATCCTGCTCGACCCCGGCCATGGCGGCGCGGATACGGGAACGATCGGGCCGTCCGGTTCCTATGAAAAGGACCTGGTGCTGGACGTGGCCCAGCGTCTCGGCCAGCTCATCGAGGAGCGGCTGGGGAGCGAGGTGCACTATACGCGGCGGGACGACTCCTTCATCCCTCTGGAAACGCGCACCGCGCTGGCCAATGAAAAGCAGGCGGACCTCTTCCTTTCGATCCACGCCAACTCCAGTCGCAGCCCGCGGGCGCGCGGCGTCGAGACCTATTATCTGAATTTCACCGCGGACCCGGACGCCCTGGAAGTGGCGGCGCGCGAGAACGCCGTCTCCCAGGAGCACATATCGCAGTTGCAAGGATTGGTGCGCAAGATCGCCTTGCAGGAGAAGGTGGATGAGTCCAGGGAATTCGCCGCGCGCATCCAGGCCGCGCTCTGGCGGACGCAGCCCACGCGGACCCGGAGGGTAGCCGATCGGGGCGTGAAGAAAGCTCCCTTCGTGGTTTTGATTGGGGCCAACATGCCTTCCGTGCTCGCGGAAATCGCCTTCCTCAGCAACCCGCAGGAGGAAAAGCTCTTGAGAACACCGGAACATCGCCAGAAGATCGCCCTCGCCCTCTATTCCGGCATCGTGGCCTACGCGGAGACGCTGAGCAGCGTCAAAGTTGCCGGGCGTCAGACCGAGAACACTGCCGCCTCCAAATAATCAAGCCCCGCGCCCGAGAGGGCCTTCCCTCCCGGAACACGGGGCGCGATTCGAACCGAACTGCTACTTCACTACAAAGGTAACCGGGTTGTTGGGGTCGGTTGAGCCGGTCTGTCCATTGTAAGTTGCCTGTGCCCTCACCGAGTAGGTCCCCTTCGGGTCCTTCGGCCCCAAACGATAACTCCAGGTTGCTTTGCCAGTGGTGGATTTGGAGGTCACTGTCTTGGTGGCCGTCTTCCCATCTGGCTTGGTCATGGTAAAGACCACCGACGCTGCCACAGGACTGCCGCCGCTGGTCACAGTGGCGGTAATCGCCACCGTGGAACGGGCTGGATAGGAGCCGTCCGAGTTGGGTCCCGACGGAACGGAGATGCTCACCGTGGGCGCCACCACAATCGTCGCATTGGCGTTGCCGGTGCCGTTGTTGGAGCCGCGGCTTGCCGTGGCGTTGACGGCGTACGTCCCCACGCCGGTTCCCGTCGGAGCGGTCTTGGTCATGCCGGCGGACACGCTTGCGCCCGGCGCGATGTTCTGCGATGGGGGCAGAGTTGTGGTCCAACCGTCAGGTAAAGCGGTGCTGAGCAGGAAGTCGCTGGGCGTGCAGCCGGAAGAATCGGCGTTGGTGACTGTGACGGTGTAGCTGATTGGGCTTCCGGCTGTTCCGCTGGGGTTCGACGGCGAAATGGAGACCGTCGGGTTGGCCGTTACGCAAGGAACGGTGCCGTAGAAGACGGATACGCCCATCGCGGAGGAGGTGGCGCTATCCACGCTGAAGGACACGTTGGTGTAGGAATCCACAAACGTTCCGGTGCCGGCGAGCTTGGCAGGGTCGTTAAACCCTCCAGTGCTGCCAGTGGTGCCCGGCGTCATATCGAGCAAATGCGAGTGCGTTCCGGTCGTCGAGTCCTGGTAGTGAACCAGCGCTCCGCCATAAACCTGCGAATTAATGGCCGAGTCATACTGGCCGAGCGGCTGCCGGTATTCCAGCCACAGCCAGGCGTTGTTGCCGGTGCCGCGTTGCACCTTCAGCGACCTCATTCCAGTGTTGGTCTCGAACGGCAGGACGGAGAAGGTTCCATTGGATTGCACGGTGACGTAATCGGTTCCCGTCAGCCAGCCGAGCATGACCTTATGCGGAGCATTGTACTGACCAAAGTTCCAGGAGCCCATGGTGTTGAACGGATCGCCATATTCGTTGAGCGTTCCGGCGACGCCCATTGGCCCGAGCGATTCCGGGAGGCTCGTTGTCGAGTTGGTGAAGGCGCGCGAGCTGGCATGGTGCAGCGTCAGATTGTGGCCGCCCTCATGGGTGGAGAGCTTGGTTCCATTGTTGGTGTCGCCCATATAGTTGGCGAGTAGCCAAGAAAAGGAAGCGGTAAAGCTGCCGTCGCCGGCCGAGCTGAACGTGCTGCATCCGAGCATTCCCAATCCCGCCCAGCCGCAACTTCCCGGATTCGCAAAAACGATCATGACGCGCGTATAGAGCCGGAAGTCCACATCCGCGTCCGCCGCTGCGATCGCGGCGGTCCGCATCTGCGTATACTGGTCGCAAGTCCAAACCTGGGAAAGCGTGTAAGGCCCGACGACGACGCCCGAGGCGCTGGCGTTGCCGTAGGAGTTTTCCTGCCAGTAGGTGTTCACGGACTTGCCGGAAGAGCCGAACATGATTGTATTCACCATGGTCGGGGTGACTGTAGCTGGAAGCGGGTAACCCGGGAACTGGATGAGAATCGCAACGATCTTCTGATCGCCCGAGGTGGTGCATCCCGCGCCCGCCACCTGACCGGTAACGCTACCGCCGGCTGCCGCCACTTGCGTGCCGGCTTTGACGCCGTCCACGCGCAAGATGTCGCCGCACTTCAACCAGTCAGGCTCGTGTTCCGGAAAGTGGATGTCGAGCGTCTGGCCCGCCACCTGCATACGGATGTCCGTCCGGTGACGCTGCAAAGTAGGGTCATCCAGAATGACGTACTCGATCGGACCCTCGAAAACACCGCGCGATTCCAGGCTGGAGGCCGATTGCGGAAACGCCGCCGCCAGGGTCGCCAGCAGATCATCGGAAAAAGCCAACTGCAACGCCTGGGAGGCGTCCTGCTCGATCAGCGCGCTCAGGGCCGAGGTCCGCTGCTCGATAATCGTGCCGCCCTGGCTCCGCAAAGCGGCCGCTTGGTTCCCCGCCGCCGCTTGCAACTGGCCGTGGACCCGCAATAGGCTGTTATTCAAAGAACGGACCAGGGCCGCCTGCGGGTTCTCCTGTGCGGGGAGCAGGACAGCGCCCGTAAGGAAGGCTGCCAGAAACAATGCCAACCGGAATCGGAACATTTGCGCACCTCATGTTTGAATTTTTTGCCAGCGAAGCGGAGCACACGAGGTCCGGAGTCACCGAACTTCGCGGGGCCGGGCGTCGCGGCTACTTCGTTTCGCATTAGCATGACTGCGATTTTCCCAGACGGAGAGGTGCGCCACAATCGAGCAAAAGTCTCATTTTTCAGGTACAAAAGTACGGCGTACGAACGTACTATGCGTGCGGCAGCGTGGTCCCATAGGCCGCAGCAGCGTTGAATTTGCGCGGCAAATCCGTCATACTTAAGGTTGGTGGGCGAGCAGGTTGGGCGATCGCTCCCCGGCTATGCCGGGGGGAGGAAAGTCCGGACTCCGCAGGGCAGTGTGCTGGCTAACGGCCAGGATCGGTCGGGCCTTCCCGGCATCGCCGGGAGGGCTGGGTCGGTACGGACAGTGCCACAGAAAATATACCGCCCCGGCTTGCCGGGGTAAGGGTGAAAAGGTGCGGCCCCCCGGCACGCCGGGGGACTTAATGTAAGAGCGCACCGCCCGGACGGTGACGGCCGGGGCAGGGAAAACCCCACACGGAGCAAGACCAAATAGGAGAGGAGGAGCGGCCCGCTCCGCAACCCCCCGGCTTGCCGGGGGGGGTGAACTCTCGGGTAGGTCGCTAGAGCCCGGAAGCAATTCCGCGGCCCAGAGGAATGATCGCCGCTTCCCCGGCTTGCCGGGGGGGGCACAGAATCCGGCTTACAGGCCTGCTCGCCATCTCATTTCATCTTCACGCCGCGCAACCTTTCAACGAACAGTATTGAGTCCTAACACGTACCAGGTCACGGGCAAGCCCGAGGGAGAAAGTATGCTGTTGACAAATCAGGGGGATGCCCTCTAGGATACAATTCGACGGCGGGCGGGATTCAGGATGTGACTGCGGTTCAGAGACGGGTCAGGGTACGGCTGCTTTGGGCTTGGCTCGGTCCTTGTTGTAGGAGGAATGGAATCCCCGGCGTGCTGCTAAGGAGCGCCGAGCAATCGTCGACCAGGAACGAGCTTCGACAGCAGGGCAGTTTCCAGCAGCGGTTCTGACGGCTCCGCGTCGCAGTCACTCATCGAAACCCACGCCGAATACTCAGGAGGGCCTAGCAGATGAACCTTCGTCGTTTTCGGTACAGCGCGGTAGCCGCTGCCGGATTGGTAGCAGCGTGCCTGGTTTCCATTTCGACCACGGCGCAGAATCCGAGTGGCGCCGCCAGCCAGGCTGCGCCCGCGCCACAGACAACTCCGCCCTGGGCCTACCCCATTAGCCCCGCTGCACCGCCTCCCCAAGAGGACGGGAAACTACATCGCGTGCCGGGTAGCGCCCTTGCTCTTACGATCACGCAGGTCCGGGATTCCTTTAATATTCCGGACTGGCATCCCGCAGGGCACCCCCCGCTGCCCGATGCAGTGGCGCATGGAAGAAGACCGGACGTGTGGGGCTGCGGTTATTGCCACCTCCCGAACGGGCAGGGCCGTCCCGAAAACGCCAGTCTCGCCGGTCTACCTGCCGCCTATATCGTGCAGCAGATCGCCGATTGGAAGAACGACCTCCGGAAAAGCTCCGAGCCAAGAATGGGACCGCCGGGCAGGATGATTACGATGGCGAAGGCCGCGAACGACGCGGAGGTGAAGTCCGCCGCGGAGTACTTTGCCGGCCTGAAATTCAAGCCGTGGATCCGGGTGGTCGAATCCGAAACGGTATCGAAGACCCGTATCGCGGGGAGCATGCTGATCCCGGTGGACGGTGGCGGATCAGAACCGATCGGCCAGCGCATCATCGAGATGCCGGAGAATCTGGAACGAACGGAGCTGCGGGACGACTCGATCGGATTCGTTGCCTATGTTCCGGTTGGCAGCATCAAGAAAGGCGAGGCGCTGGTCACCACGGGAGGCGCGGGTAGGACGATTCGCTGTTCCATCTGCCATGGCGCCGACCTGAAGGGACTGGCGCACGTGCCGCCGCTGGCGGGCCGTTCCCCCAGCTATACGGTCCGGCAGCTCTATGACATGCAGAACGGCTCTCGCAAGGGACCCTGGACGCAACTGATGAAGGAAGTCGTCGCCAAATTGACCGTCGAGGAAATGGTAAACATCGCCGCCTACACGTCCTCGCGCACTCCGTAAGCCGTCGGGGAGCCACCGGGCGCGCCGGGGGGACATTCGAAGCAGGATGGGATCCGGAACGCAGGAAGCGCCCATCCAGTGTGAAGGGTAACCAAATGGGAAGCGGAAGGAAGGACTAGCGAGTATGAGATTAACCAAGAAGAAACCATATTTGTCCTGCCTGAGGTATCTGTGGATTTTGGTGGCGATGCCCTTGGCTGCGAGCACGGTTCGCATCTACGTCACCAACTCCGCCGGGACCAACATTCACGTGGTTGACGCCGCGACCAACCAGGTCGTGCAAGTGATCGAAGGCATTGAGGTTCCCCATGGGGTCGCCGCCTCCCCCGACGGAAGCCGCGTGTATATCAGCAACGAGTCGGAGCACGTCCTCAACGTGGTGGATCAGAAAACCGGCAAGACGATCAAGAAAGTGCCCCTCAGCGGCCGTCCCAACAATATCGCAATTACCAAGGATGGAGGGCGGGTCTTAGTCTGTATCGCGGAGAACCCGGGGGCACTCGATGTCATAGACACACGAACCCTGGAGAGAACCAAGAGCATCCCGGCCAAAGCGGCGCTGCACAACCCTTATGTGACGCCCGACGGGAAATATGCAGTCGCCGGCTCGGTCGCCGGCAAGTTCATTATGGTGGTTGACCTTCAGACGGAGAAACTCGTTTGGGAGCTTCCGCTCGATAAGGGAGTGCGCCCGATGGCGATCGAGAGCGGCCCCGACGGCTCCACCCGCCGGATCTTTGCAGAGGTTTCCGATCTGGACGGGTTTGTGGTGGTGGATTTTGCGAAGCGCGCGGAGGTGGCTCGAATCAAGAACCCCAGCGAACCCGGAGGCTTCCCCCTCCCGCCCCAGGCTTCCCCCTCGCACGGGATCGGCGTAGCCCCGGACGGCAAGACCTTGTGGGTCAACAGCAGCCCTTCCAATTCTGTGTTCGTCTACGCGCTCCCGGACATCAAGTTGCTGGGACATGTCCCGTTGCCGACGCTCCGGCTGCCGGGACGCGCGCCGATTACCACGATGCCGAACTGGATCACCTTCACTCCCGACAGCAAGACGGCCTACATTTCGAACTCCGGCGACCGTTCGGTGTCCGCCATTGATATGAAGACCCTGAAACAGATCGCCCGGATCCGGGTCGGCGAGGTACCGAAGAGGATCAGCGCATCGGTGGCTCCCTAGAATGGGAGGCCTTCCCCACGCTGATTCGGGCTACAAGGAGGCGTTCCATGGCGCAATACAGGTTACGAGTCAACGGCCGCGCGGTCCGCGTGGAATCCTGGGACCCGGCGCAGCCGCTCCTCTATGTGCTGCGCAATTCCCTGGGGCTCCACGGTCCGAAATTCGGTTGCGGGCTGGATCAATGTGGAGCTTGCACCGTCTTGATTGACGGAAAAGCCGCTCGCTCCTGCTCCGTCTCCGTAAGGCAGGCCGCGGGGCGCTCGATCACGACTCTCGAAGGTCTCGGTACGCCCGAGAAGCCAGATCCGATCCAGGCCGCATTCATCGCCGAGGAGGCTGCCCAGTGCGGCTACTGCACCAACGGCATGATTATGGCGGCCAAGTCGCTGCTCAACCAGACGCCGAATCCGACCCCCGAGCAAGTAAAGCGCGGGCTCGCCGGCAACCTCTGCCGCTGCGGCACCTACACGCGGATTCTTAGCGCTGTGCTGCGCGCGGCGAAGGCTTGAAGGAGAAAATCATGGAAACCCTTTCTGCAATTTCCAGGCGCGATTTTCTGTGGACGGGAAGCGCGGTTGTCGTGAGCTTCGCGCTGGGGGCGGCCCTGCCGCAAAACGGCGCGGCGCAAAATCCCGGTGCCAGCGCCAGTCTTTCCCCGCCGCTCGCCAAGTCCCTCGATCCGAAAGAGGTGGATAGTTTCCTCGCCATTCAGAGCGACGGCTCCGCCACTCTTTATACGAGCCGGGTGGACGTCGGCACCGGCCTGCGCATCGCCATGACCCAAATGGCGGCGGAGGAACTCGGCATTCCGGTTGAACGAATCGGCTTTGTCTCGGGCGACACGGCGCTCACGCCCAATCACGGGGGAACCGGCGGCAGCACCGGAGTCCCTCAAGGCGCGGTGGCAGTTCGCCAGGCGGCGGCAACCCTCCGCCAGCACTTGCTGAACCTCGGCGCCGAGCAACTCCAGCGTCCCGTGGCGGAACTCGTTCTCGCCGAGGGCCAGGTGCGCCCGGCGAATGGAGGCCAGGGCATCGGCATCGGCGCTCTGACAGGCGGAAAGCGCCTTGCGCTCCCGGTTGATCCCAAAGCTCCGCTGAAGAATCCGGCGGAATATACCGTGGTGGGCAAGCCCGTCCCGCGCCCGGACGTCCCGGGCAAATGCACGGCGCGGCACCCCTATCTCCAGGATTTCACCGTGCCGGGAATGCTGCACGCCCGCGTGATCCGCCCGCCCGCCATCGGAGCGAAATTGCTCTCCGTGGACGAGTCTTCGATCCGCAACATTCCGGATGTGCGTGTGGTGCGGATCGAGAATTTTCTTGCAGTGGTCGCGAGCGACGAGTGGGCGGCCATCCGGGCGGCCACGTCCCTCCAGGCGACATGGAGCGAGTGGCAAGGACTTCCCGGCAGCGAGGGCTTGGACCGCCATATTCGCCAGACCGCGGTGGATCACGATCAGTCGCTGGTAAGCCGGGGCGATCCCGCGGCAGCGCTGACGGGGGCTGCCAAACAGCTTTCCGCCACCTACTCGTGGCCCCTCCAGAGCCACGCTTCCCTCGGCCCGTCCTGCGCCGTCGCGGACGTGAAAGCGGACGGCGCAACCGTGTGGACCGCGTCACAAGGACCGCATCGCTTGCGCAATTACTTGGCGGGGGTCTTCGGCATCCCGGCGGACAAGCTGCGCGTGGTGTACATGGATGCATCCGGCTCCTATGGCACGAACGGTGGGGACGATGCCGCAGCCGACGCGCTGTTGATATCGAAGACAATCGGAAAGCCCGTGCGGGTGCAGTGGTCGCGCGAGGACGAGCACGGCTGGGACCCGAAAGGCCCGGCGCAATTACTGGAACTGCGTGGAGGCCTCGATGCCGAGGGACGCATCATCGCCTGGGAAACCCAAATGTGGAACCCGAACAATCTGCCCGGCAACCGGGCGGTCCTCGCAGCCGATGCCGCCGGCATTCCCCAGGACCACGGACAGGCCACCGGTTCCATGGTGCAGAATACCGAACCTCCCTACGCGGTTCCCAACATGCTGGTTACCGCCCATTGGCTGAAAGAGACGCCACTACGGCTATCGAATCTCCGCGCGCCGGGAAAGATCGCCAATGTTTTCGCGGTGGAAAGTTTCACGGACGAATTGGCGGCGGCGGCGGGAGCTGATCCGGTGGCATTTCGATTGCGCGGGCTGAGCGATCCGCGAGCGATCGAGGTGCTCCAGCGCGCCGCCGAGATGATCGGCTGGCAGACCCGGCCCTCGCCCAACCCGCGCCCTGCGCAGGGCAACTTGCTGGCTGGCCGGGGTATGGCGTATGCGCGCTACAAACAGGCTGAGAATTACGTGGGAATGGCGATGGAAGTGACGGTTGACCGGGCGAGCGGAAGGATCAGCGTGCGGCGCGTCACCTGCGCGCATGATTGCGGGTTGGTGGTCAATCCCGATGGGCTGCGGAACCAGATCGAAGGATCCATCCTGCAGACGCTCGGCCGGGCGCTCCACGAAGAGGTGAAGTTCGATCGCTCCCGTGTCACCAGCGTGGACTGGAAAAGCTACCCGATCCTGACGTTTCCGGAGGTGCCCACGGTCGAGATTGCGCTCCTCGACAGGCCGACGCTGCCTCCCTATGGCGCAGGCGAACCGGCCACAGCGCCCGTCGCTGCCGCGCTGGCGAACGCGGTGTTCGATGCCGCCGGAGTCCGGCTGCGGACCGTGCCCTTCACGCCGGAGCGGGTATTAGCGGCTCTCAGGAGCACCCGGTGACGCGGCGTTGCCGGTCCCGGACCCGTTGCGACTGATCTAAAGCATTTCTCTCATTGCTGTAGAACATCCGCAGAAAGCCCCGTAGGGGCGCTATCCTGTGGCCCACGGCGCAAGAGTCTGTCGGAGATAGGATTTGTGCGACGAAGAATCAATGAGTTGCGGACCTTGCAGGCTTTGCAAGTTATTGATTCTTCGTTCAGAAAACCTTATTCCCGACAGACTCGCAAGCCGTGGGAAGTCGTAGGCGGGGATCGAAGCAAGCCCCGTAGGGGCGACAGACCCCCCGATCTACAGGAACAAAAGAAATGCTCTAGTAACGGACAAGAAGCGCTTTCAGGTTCGTGCTCTTTCTCCCCACAAGTCCATTCTCAGGATTGTGCTCTTGAGCACACTTTCACACCGGGCTGCTCGTGGGGGTTTGCCGCCTTTGTGGAACACAACGTGTGCTTTGGTGGCTTTCGGCTACGGCCTGGAAGTCCCGCTTCCCTTTTGCCCGCGAACCCAGGCAGCCAGGGTCTGCCAGTCGGGATCGTTCTGGGTTTCGAACTGCCTGCCTCCATTGTGATTGGCGTCGCCGCCCGCCTCGGGCGCCAGCGGATGCATCAGGAGCCGGCTCGTATTCGGGTTGCCAGGAACAACGAGCTGCGAAACGATCTGGAAGTTCTGGCGAGATTGCTCCTCGGTCCAAGTACTGCTCCCAGGCGACAGCCGCTCCAAGCGAAACCGGTTCGTGCTTCCCGCATGGCAAACGAAGCAGCGGGCACGGTCCGCCCGCCGTTTCATAAAGATCGGCTCGACGCCGGTCCTGTAAGACGCGAAATCGAGCGACTGCGCCGAAGGGGAGGCTGCCTGGTTCGCCGATTGCGCCTCCGAGAAGGGAGCAGTTACACAAAGGAAAAGCCCCGCCATCACAAGCCTGGTTGCGACCTTCTGCAACCGGATTTCTGAAATCATGACCGCCTCCAAAGGTGGGTTGACCTGGGCCTCAAGAGTCCCGGGGAAAACCGATCCTGCAGCCAGGAGAATCTTGTCTTGAGCAACCGAACCGATTCTGGATTGTTCCCCTCCGCCAAAACGCTCGGCTGTCCTAGGTCAAGCTCCTGTTGTCCACCTGGAGAGTGTAGTCGAAATTGAGCCGGTTCGAGCAACAAATTCGCTCCGAAAATAACCGAGCAGCCAGCCGGGAACGGACCCGCTGGGGGGTAGGCCCTGCGCGCAAACCATTTTTCTTTGACATTCTTCTTCTCTTCTGTTAGAAATCTCCCAAACAATCATTCGGAGGGACACATGAATTCGAAGAAACCGGGTCGGAGGCGATTCCTGAAGGAGGGCGCGGCGCTCGCGGGACTGGCCGTGGGGGCAATCCGGTCGGCCAGCGGCCAGACACTTGCGCCCGAAACGCCCGCAGGGAAGCCGAAAGACACATTGGCCTATGGGGAGCGATCTCAATTCGTGAACTCCCTGCGCATCGGCACCAACGGCCGCTATGGAATGGACAACCCAGAACTCCCCCGCGCTTCCCGCGATTACGGAATCAGGACTCCGCTGCAGGATTCGGTCGGGATCATTACGCCGTCATCGCTCCATTTCATCGTTTCCCACGGTTACGATTCCCCGAACATTGACCCCCGGCAGCACCGCCTCCTGATCCACGGCCTGGTGGACCGTCCGCTGAGTTTTACCCTGGAGGAACTGGAGCGCCTGCCTTCCGTCAGCCGGATACATTTCGTCGAGTGCGCGGGAAACAGCACCGCGTCCGGGGCTGTCTTTGTGCCCGGAGCGGCCCGCGTTGCGCCCACAGGGACCGTCCAGCAAGTGCACGGGCTCACCAGTTGCAGCGAATGGACCGGTGTTCTGTTGTCGCTGCTGCTCCGGGAAGCGGGTGTAAAAAATGGGGCCACTTGGATCATTGCCGAAGGAGCCGAGCAAGGGATGCATATCAAGAGCATTCCGCTCGAGAAGGCCCTGGACGACGTTCTGGTGGCCTACGGCATGAATGGCGAGCCGGTGCGCCCCCAGCAGGGTTATCCCTTGCGGCTGCTGGTTCCCGGATGGGAAGGGATCAACAACGTCAAGTGGCTGCGGCGAATCAAGGTGGTGGACCAGCCCTATATGGGCATGAGAGAAAGCACGCGGTACCCCAGCCTGCGCGTGGACGGCAAAGCGCGCTGGTTCCAGTTCGAGATGGGACCGAAATCCGTCATCCTCCGCCCCTCCGGCGGTCAGAAGCTTTCCGGGCCGGGATTTCACCAGATTACCGGATTGGCTTGGTCCGGCGGGGGGATGATCCGACGGGTGGAAGTGTCCACCGACGGCGGCCGGACCTGGAAGGACGCTGCGATTCAGGGGCCAGTGCATTCCAAGGCGCATACGCGGTTTCGCTTGGACTGGAATTGGAACGGGGAGGAAACCGTGCTCCAGTCCCGCTGCACGGATGAACGGAACGAAGTTCAACCGACGGTGGCCGAGGTCGGAAAAATTTACGGAGTCAACTTGACCGCCGACTTCTTCAAGGAACGGCCGGACACCCTCATTCACTTCAACGCCATTCAATCCTGGAGAGTAAACCGAGATGGGAGCGTTCAAAATGTATTCGCTTAATCATGTTCTTCTCGTGATGGCCGCGGTCCTCTGCTTCGCGAGCGCCGTGACGCGAGCGCAGACACCTGCCTATAGCAAGGTAGGCCGGACCCCGAGCGAAGAAGAAATCCGGGCCTGGGACATTGCCATCAGCACGGACGGCAAGGAGCTTCCGCCCGGACGCGGAACCGCCAAGGAAGGCGCCGTGATCTACGCGCAAAAGTGCGTTGCGTGTCACGGTCAAAGCCTGGAGGGGAGCCCGCTCGGGACTGCTCTGGTAGGAGGCAAAGGCACGCTCGCCACCACTCGCCCCGTGAAGTCCATCGGAAGTTACTGGGCGTTTGCGACGACAGTCTGGGACTACATCAATCGCGCCATGCCCCGCAATCAAGAGGGGTCGCTCAAACCAGATGAGGTGTACGCTCTGACCGCTTTCGTGCTTTTCCGGAATGAGATCATTCAGGAGAGCGACGTCATGGACGCCAGAACGCTGCCGAAAATCCAAATGCCGAACCGGAATGGATTCGTTCCTCCGCGGTTGGAGGATATCCCGGACCCCCGCAAGCGGGGTTGCCGTCTCGGCCATTGCCCGTGAAGAATCCGCGGAGCCCAAGATAAGAACAAGACAAGAACAAGATAAGAACACGAATGCCGGGTGGTGGCGAACACCAGACACGCCCTACGTCCAGGGGCAGGCGACCCACCTGTTTTCTTTGAATTCCAGAGGCGGCACTTCCTCCGCGCAGGAGGGTTTTGCGATGGGACAGCGCGTGCGAAACACGCAGCCGGAAGGTTTGTGGATGGGATTGGGAATTTCGCCGGCCAGGCGGATACGGCGGTCTTTGGCCGCCTCCGGGTCGGGGCGAGGAACCGCCGAGAGCAGCGCGCGCGAGTACGGGTGCAGCGGATTCTTATATATCAGCGCCCCCGGCCCGATCTCCACGATGTGACCGAGATACATCACGGCGATTCGCTCGGAGATGTGCCGCACGACGGAGAGGTCGTGGGCAATGAAGATGTAGGAAAGGTCGAATTCCTCCTGCAAGTCCTGCATCAAATTCACGACCTGCGCCTGAATGGAGACGTCGAGCGCGCTGACCGGCTCGTCCGCGATCACGATCTTGGGGTGGGTCGCGAGGGCTCGCGCAATCCCGATGCGCTGCCGCTGCCCGCCGGAAAACTCATGCGGGTACCGATTCGTCTGCTCCCGGGAAAACCCCACTTTTCCCAACAACCAGCTTACGCGGTCTTTCCGCTCCTTCGCCGGTAACTTTGTGTGGATTCGCAACGGCTCTTCCACGATTTGTCCAACCGTCATTCGCGGGTTCAACGAGGAATACGGGTCCTGAAAGATCATCTGAATATCCGGCCGAAAGGGCCGCATCTTCGGGCGGCTCAATGACGCCAAATCCACGTCGCCCGCCGCGTGGCGGTACACGATCTTCCCGGAGATTTCGACGCCATAGACCATCGGGCGAAGAATGTTGACAATCGCGCGTCCCACCGTGCTCTTGCCGCATCCGGATTCCCCAACCAGACCCAGCGTTTCGCCCTTTACCAGTTCGAAATTGACGCCGTCCACCGCCTTCACTTCCGCGATCTTTCGCGCGAACACTCCTCCCGCGATCGGAAAACTGACGCGCAGATTCTGAACTTCGAGAATGTTCACGGATTCACCAAATGACAGCGGACCCAATGGCCGGGCGTAGTCTCGATGAGTTCCGGCTCGACCAGAGCGCAGCGGTCCAGCCGTTCCTGGCACCGCGTCACGAACTTGCACCCGGCAGGCAGGTCGAGAATACCGGGCACGTTCCCCGGAATCGCGCGCAGCCGCCGCTGTTTCTCGCCCTCCACGGTGGGCAAGGAGGCGAGCAGTCCTCGGGTGTACGGGTGCAGTGGATTCCGGAAAAGTTCTTGCACCGGGGCTACTTCTTGAATCTTCCCGCCGTACATGACGATCACTCGATGGCACGTCTCCGCCACCACGGCGAGATTGTGCGTGATCAGCAAAATCGCCGCCGCCTTCCGCTGATCCTTGATCTGAAGCATCAGCTCCAGGATTTGCGCCTGGATGGTGACGTCGAGAGCGGTGGTCGGCTCGTCGGCCAGGAGGAGCGACGGGTTGCAGGCGAGCGCCATGGCGATCATGACGCGCTGCCTCATTCCGCCGGAGAACTGGTGCGGATAGTCATTCATGCGCGAGGCCGGATCGGGGATGCCGACCAACTCCAGCATTTCGACGGAGCGATCGAAAGCGTCCTTCTTCGATCCGTGTTCGTGTTCGAGCACCCCCTCCATCAATTGCATGCCGATCGTGAAGACCGGATTGAGCGAGGTCATGGGTTCCTGAAAGATCATGCTGATCTTTTTGCCGCGAATGGCCCGGATCTGCTCCCACGAAATCTTGAGCAAATCCTGCCCCTGAAAGAGGACGGACCCTTCCACGATCTTCCCGGGCGGGTCCGGGATCAGTCGGAGGATGCTCAATGCCGTGACGGTCTTGCCCGATCCCGACTCGCCGACCAATCCCACCACCTCGTCCTGAAAGATCGTGAAGTCCACCGCATCCACCGCTTTGGCGGTCCCTGCTTCCGTGTGGAAATAGGTTTTGAGGTTCCGAACCTCCAGAAGCGGGATTTGCGGTGTGCTCATCGCAGCCTCGAATACTCCCGGGGATCGAAGGCTTCCCGAACCGCTTCTCCGATGAAGACGATGAGAAGGAGAGTCAGGAACAGGGCGGCGAGAGGCAGGAACACCAGCCACCACTTCGTCAAATTCTCCATTCCCTGCCCGATCAGTTCGCCCCAGCTTGGCGTGGGAGCGGGCAAACCAAAGCCGAGAAAATCGAGCGCGACGAGCGCGCCGATGTTGCCGACGATCAGGAACGGCGCGAACGAGATGACCGGAGTGAGCGAGTTGGGCAAGATATGGCGGAAGATGATCCCCGCGTCCGAGGCCCCCATGGCGATGGCGGCGCCCACGTAATCTTTGGCTTTCTCGCGGTAAAATTCCCCCCGCACGTAATACGTGATTCCCATCCAATCGAAAACCGTCAGAATCAGAATCAGCATCCAAAAGGACGGCTGGAGAACCAGATTTCTTCCCGGAATGTAAATGGGCACGACGATCGAGCTGACGATGATGATGGTGTACAGGAATGGCAGCGAAGACCAGATCTCGATCAAGCGCTGCCCCAGGATGTCCAGTTTGCCCCCGAAGTATCCCAAGAACGCCCCCACCGTGATCCCAATGGCATAACTGATCGCCAGCACCAGCAGCGAAAAAGTCAGCGAAACATTGAAGCCGTAGGCCAGCCGCGCAAAGATGTCCCTGGCGCGGTCATCGGTGCCGAAGATGTGTTGCCACGACGGAGGATGCGGAGGCGAGCCGGGAAGATCGAGAAGCGATTCCGTGGGGCTGTACGGAAAGGGAGGAAGGATCGCCCAGTTGCCGCCGCCCTGCTGGCGAAAGGTCTGCGCGAGGTCCCGGTAGTTCGGTTCGCCGAGAGTCGGCTGATTGAACGTGGCCGCCGGATAGTATCGCCACAGGGGGAAGTACCACTGCCCTTCGTATCGAACGAATAACGCCTTGTCGTTCACGAGGAGCGGCAGAAGAAAGGAGAGCGCATAGGCGGCGAGCAGGAGGAGGAAAGAGTAATACCCCCGTTTCAGGGTTCGAAACTTGCGCAGGCGCCGGCGCAGCAGGGAGACGGAAGGGCGTCCCGTTGCGGTTTCCGGTTCCGCTATCGGAGGAAGTTCTGGACGACTTGTACCGGCGTCCTGGTTCATCGGAAGCGGATTCTGGGATCAACGACGACGTAGATGATGTCGGAAAGAATGTTCCCCACGAGCAGGAGCAAGCTCGAAATGACAAGAATCCCCAGGGCTACCGGATAGTCGCGCTGCAAAATCGAGGTGTATCCGAGATAGCCCATTCCGTCAATATTGAACACCCGTTCAATGAGAAATGAGCCGGCCAGTATGATGCCGATGACGTGTCCTAATCCGGTGGCAATCGGAATCAACGAATTCCGCAACGCATGAACAAAAATGACGCGCCGCTCAGTCAGACCCTTTGCGAAGGCGGTGCGGACGTAATCCTGGCCGAGGTTCTCGAGCAGCGAGTTCTTCGTCAGAATCGTCAGAGTCGCAAACGATCCGACCATGTAGCACAGCACGGGCAGAAACATGTAATGGATCTGCGCGACGATCTTCTCGAAGAAGCCGAGGAATTCCCAGTTGTCCGGGCGGAAGCCGCCGAGCGGGAACAGGTTCCAGAAGCTCCCCCCTCCGAACAGGACCAGCAGAGCGGTCCCCAGCGCCCATCCCGGAACCGAGTATCCCAGGAACACCAGGAAACTACTCAAAAAATCAAAGCGCGAGCCGTGCCGAATCGCTTTGAAGACACCCAGCGGCACACAAACGACGTAGCTCAAGAGAAAGCCGGTCAGACCCAGAAAGATTGAAACGGGGAACCGGGATTTGATGACGTCCCAAACCGGGTCCTGATAGATGTACGAGCGCCCCAGATCGAGGTGAACAAGATTCCAGAGCCACTGCGCGTAGCGGATGTGCACCGGCTTGTCGAAGCCGTAATAGCGCTTCATCTCCTCGAGGGCGTCCTCCGGAATGTCGGCGCTGATTCCTCCGGCGGCCGCTCCCCCTTCGGTCGCAACGGCCATTTTGTATCGCATGATCTGGCGTTCCACCGGGCCGCCCGGAACAAAATGCATCACGACGAACACGGCCAGGGTGATGCCGAGGAAGGTCGGGATGATCAGCAGGAAGCGGCGGACGAAGTAGCCGGTCATGGATTCCTACGCGCTTGCGGCTGGGAGAGCTGCTGCTTCGCTCCATACTCAATCCAATACCGATCCTCCTCGGGTCCGGCGGCCAGCTTCCGGGACGGATCGCGCACCGCCTGCTGGAGCGTTGCGTCTTTTTCCGGTTCGATCCACCACATCTGCCAGACTCCGGCGTAGTCCCCGGTGCGCGAGAGATACCCGGGAGGAGTTCCGAATTTGTTCCAGTACACGACCCGGATGTAGGGAGCAGACCAATGCAACACGTATTGATAGGAATTCGCCAGGAGGCCGTCAATTTCGCGGATCGCGCGAACCCGCTCCTCCACGGCAAACATCTTGTCGTACTCGTCGCAGAGCGTATCCACTCGCGCGTTCTTGAATCCCGTGATGTTGTTGGTGTTGTCCACGTCGGCGAGGGACGAATGGTAACTTGTCTCCGGATTCGGGAAGAGCAATCCACCCCACGCCATGTGAGCCATCTGAAAGCGCCGCTGGTTGACCATCTGAAACTGTGTTTCCGGGGTGATGAGACGGAGATTTAAGCTGATTCCGGCTTTGCGCAGGTCCTCTTGATACACCGTCAGGTGAGGCTCGAAAGTTTTCGTGGTGTAAAGCAGTTCGAGCTGGAGGGGACTCCCGTTCTTGGTGAGCCGTCCTTGGCCGTCGCGGCTGCTCCAGCCGGCCTCCGCCAGCAGTTTCAGGGCTTCTTGCGGATTGTACTCATTCTTGGGATTGCTCGGATTCTCATAGGGAGTTCCGGCGTAGTAGGAATGTTGCGGCTCATACTGGTTGAGCATGATTTTCTCGATGAGCTGGCGGCGATTGAGGAGAAGCGTCAGCGCCTTGCGGACACGAATGTCGTCGAACGGCGCTCGGCGCGTATTGAACGCAAATCCCGCAAACCCTTTCGGGTCCCCGTTGAAGATCTTCCGCTTCTGGACGAGTCCTCGCTGGATATTCTCGAAGTTCAGCTCCTCCACCCACATCCGCGCCCGCGAAACCGGGTAGGCGTCCAGTTCCCCTTTCTTAAACATTTCAAACGCGAGGTTCTCATCGCGGACCACGACAAACCGCAGCGCATCGAAATTACCCAACCCCACATTGCTTCTGGCTTTCTCCGCCCAGTAATCCGTGCGCCGGCGAACCGTGATCGTCTTTCCCTTTTCGATATCTTCTTCGCGAATCGTGTACGGGCCGGAACCGGGCAGCAGCTTGTAGTTGTACTCCTTGAGGTATTTGTCTCCATTGATCGTCTTCAAGACATGGGCGGGCAAAATCCTCATCGAACCGCCGAAATAGAGAAAATTTCGCCAGTTCAGTTCTTTGGCTCGGACGCGGACGATGTACTTGCTTTCCGCTTCGGGCCGCTCGAGCTTTCCGAAGACGAGCTGGTTGGAGGGCGACTGCAAGGTCTTATCCATAATGAAATCGTACGTCGCGACCACGTCGTCACTCGTCACGGGCATGCCGTCGGAGAACCGGGCATTGGGATTGAGGCGGAAGCGGAACGTCATCTTGTCCGCCGAGATTTGCCAGTGCGTGGCGAGAGACGGGATGTAGTCGAGCGTCGTGGGATGGAGTCCGACCAGGCTCTCATAGGCCAGCGTGGTCACTGAGTAATTGAAGAAGGAGTTCGATTCCGGCCCTTCCAGTCGCAGGGTTCCCGGGAAATCCGTAAGATGATCGCGGAAGACCCCGCCCTTGCGGGCGCGCGGGTCACCGATGAAATCGAAATCGGTATTCGTCTCCCATCCTTGTCCTGTAAAACCTTTTCCCCCTTGGTCGGCAGGGACCGCTGCATCCGCGCCGGCATCGGCGTCGGGGAAGACAGGATAATCTCCCTTGTTCATGGAAACAGGCCCGGAAGGCGCGCTCGGCGTGGATGCGCCGGAGCCGTTTTCTGGCGGCGAGCTTCTGCTGCAAGCGCCAGTCAGCCCGAGAGCCAGTCCCGCGATCAGAAGAAGCAGATTTCTCTTCATTGCACAGTCCCTCCTTGAGGTAAGGGGAAAAGCTAATTTTAACAATACATTCGTACAATGCTATAAAGGAATCTATTGATGTCTCAGGATGTTGGCAAAATGGAAATCAACCGGGCACGGGAAGTTGCGATCCGAGCAGCTCGGGAAGGCGGAAAAGTGGCGAAGGCCCGCCTGGGCGACCCCGGCTACCTCAAGTGGAAGGGCCACCGGGACGTCACCTCGGGGGCTTCACTCCAGGTCCAGGAGGCCATCGTCTCGACTCTCCTAGCGGATTTTCCCGACGCGGGTATTCTGGCCGAAGAAGGTCCGGAAGATGCGCCCCTGCCGGTGGACGCCGAGCATCTCTGGATTGTGGACCCGATCTGCGGCAGTTTGAACTTCGTTCAGGGCATCCCGCATTTCGGCATCTCGATCGCGCTTCGCTCCGAAGGGAGCATCCGCGTCGGCGTAGTCTACGATCCCTGCCGCGACGAGTTGTTTGAGGCAACGACCGAGACCTCGGCAACCCTCAACGACCGGACGATGGTTGTGCAGCAAATCTCCGAGGGGATCGAAGCCTGGTCGAGCGCCGTCGTGGGCACGGATTGGCCGCACAGCGGCGAGCGGCGCGAACAGGCCCGGCTGATCGTAGGGTTGATGATGGACCAGGTCGGCGAGTTATACCTGATGGGTTCGCCGGCGCTTGGGCTCTGCAACGTGGCTGCCGGACGCCTGCACTCTTACTGGCACCTCGACTTGAAAATCTGGGACATCGCCGCCGCGACCCTCATCTTGCAGCGCGCGGGCGGCATCCTTACCGACGCCCGCGGGAATACCTGGCTCTACTCCGATGGCGGCTACATCGCGACCAACGGCGTGATCCATGGCTGGGCGCTCAACTGCATCCAGGCGGTCTTGAACCTCCCTCAGTTTGGCTCCGCAGGCTCCGAGCCATCAGGTCGGAGTGGTTGATCCTGGATTATTCATGAAGGACGGTCCCTTTTCTCTAGCCCAGCGCTTCAGCGCTGGGTGGGCAGTATTAAGAAATGATCCCCAGCCCGCTTCAGCGGGCTTTCCCAAGTCGGCTTTAACCAAAGGGTTTAGCGAGGGCTAAAGCCGAAAACCGGGAAGGCCGCTAAAGCGGCCTGTAAAATAAATAGCTTTGCTGACCCCGGTCCCGCCAAGCGGGACCGGGGCTAGAGAAAAGGGGGAAGAGGCGCAGAAACATTCTGGGAGCGCCTGGACCAGCGCGTCTTGCGAACGTTCATGAATAATCCAGGTGATGGGACGCGGTGTAGCCACACCAGCCTGCCCTGAACATGTCGAAGGGAGCGTTTTCCCTCGGCCTGGGTTCTCCTCATTGGACCTTGGTCAGTTCAACACCGTCCACGACCATTTTCCATGTGTCGCCTTCTTTGTAGGGCGGCTTGGAAACGACGAAGGTGGCTGTAAGAAACGGGATGCCAACCGAGAAATCATTGCCTTTGAACTCTTGGATAGGTCCGGTAATTGTCGTTTCGGTGCTTCCCTGATGTCGTCTGTATTCTACGCGCCCGTCTGGCGCAATGGACAGGTACATTTCCGGGGCTCTCCACTCCCCAACGTAGTCTGCTTTGTCAGCCGGAACAGGTATGCCACAACCGTACAGAAATACCGTGAGAAGAAAAACTGCCGCAATCGCGCGAACGTTCATAAGGCGCCTTCCTAGACGAGCAGGCAGCGCGTAGCGTATCCGAGCGCCCCCAGGATGGTCCGCTCGACCCTGTTCTGGGCGAGGTCCACTTTGCAGGCGTACATGCTCGTGGGACGCGACGCCCTCCCTATCGCCGTGGCTCGCAACCGCTGGCCAAGAACCGCAGCCGCAGAGTTAGGGTTGGGCGCTGTACCGAGCGTCGCCCCAAGCCAGCATGGGGTAGAAGATGAAGGGGAGGAAAAGCAGCCCCGCCGCGAACCCGCCGCCTTTGCCGAAATTCTTCGCCAGCGCGATATAAATCATGATGATGATGACGAAGTTCACCAGCGGGATTAGACACAAGAAGAACCACCAGCCTGGCTTTCCTGCGATTTTCAGCAGCAGGATGATGTTGTAAATCGGAACGATAGCTCCCCAGCCGGGCTGGCCGGCCTTGGTAAAGACCGTCCAAAGTGCGGCAATGAGAAAGACGATAATCCCCAAATAGATCAGTACCAAGAAACCCATGGCTCCCCCTCTCATGTCACCGAGAATTGGCTAGATTCTAGGCGGCGGAAATTGATTCGTCAAGCAAAATCCAGGCCTGCATTCTGTCGGGGGGACATGTGGGAGGATACGGCCCGCTTCGAGCGGCATTTCGCCGGCTTTATCTGTGATATCAATCCCGGCGAACTGTCCATTGCGTCGCGGCCACCAAAGCCTACGCTAACTAACGCCCCCAAGATAGTGCGCTCGACCAGAGTCTGGGCGAGGTCTACCTTGTAGGCGTTTATGCTCATCGGGCGCGCGACGGGGCGAATCGCAGCCGCGGCCTGCTCCGGATTGTCCAGTTAAAAAGCCCTCCGCGAAACTTTCGCGGAGGGCTTTTCCTCAACTCCAACCTACTCCCTCTAGTTTCCGCTCAATACTTCAATGTAACCGATCTTATTGGAATCATTCCCGGACCACCAGATGCGGTTCGGATTGCTCTGGTCAACTTCGAGCCTTCTGTGATCCGACTCCGCGCTGATTAACGGGAATTCCGTGAAGGTTTCGGTCTTGGGATCGAAGCGGCCAATCTTATCCGCCTGCTGCTGCGCGAACCAAACGATATTGTTTTTCATGTCCACGCTGACCGCATAAACGCCGGAGTCTTCGGTCGGGGGCGTATAGACGGACATCTTGCCGGTCTTGACGTCAATCTTCAGGAGCTTGCCGGCGCCGTGAAGTCCGAACCAGACGTTGCCCTGGGCGTCCGGCCCTCCCTTGCGGGGGACGGCGCCCTTGACGGGAATGTCAAACTCTTCCATCTTTCCCGTGATCGGGTCAACCTTGGCGATCTTGTCCATGGCGTTCTCGGCGACGTAGACCTTGCCGTCACCCCCCATGACCATCCCGTAAGGAGAAGCGCTCCGTCCAGCCGCGACGCCGGAAGGAACTTCAAAGCCGGTGAACTCCTTGGTTTTGGGGTCCAACCGGATGACCGTATTGTTGCCGATGGCATTGAACCAGACGGTTCCGTTGGCGTGCATCCGCATGGTATTGCCGCCGGCGCCGCCGGTTCGCAGCTTGGTGGACATCGGAAAGATGTTGAACTCCCGGGTCCGGGTATCGTAGGCATACCAGCGGCGATTGGGACCGGTGTCAAGAAACCACAGTTTGTTGTTCGGACCGGCCCAAATGGCGTTCAGCCGCACGTTTTTCGAATCCGCCGCGGGCGGAGCCACTTCGGAATAGGTCAACGTCTTGGGATCCAATCGGCCCAGTTTGCCGCCCCGGCGCTGGCTGGCCCAGCCATTTCCGTCGGAGTCCACCGCGACCTCGTGCGGTTCCGTGTTCGTCGTCGGAATCTCAAATTCCACGGCGATATACTGAGCGGCCGCGCCCGTCACCGGAGTCCGGGGCAGGCGGCTGTTGGGGTCCGGCTTCGGCCGGGGTGCACGGCCCGCCACGCCCTCGGCGAAGTTCTTCGTTATGTAGTCCAGCAGGACGCCCGTTTCCTGATCGGTCAAATTCAAAGAAACCGTGGAGCCTTGCATGTAAAGTCGCATGTCCTCGATGGTATCTTTCCACCGTTCCCGATCGGCGCGGAAGCCTACGATCCGGCCCGCGGTATGGCAGACGCTGCATTTGGTGAGGGCGATCTGCTTGCCCGGCCCTTCCGGCAAGTCCGGAGGCCTCTCTGCGCCACCTCCCTCACCGCCACCTTCGCCCGGCTGCCTTCCGGGCCACGCATTCGGCAGAGCGGAAGCCTGCGGAGCCGTGAGCGACACGTCCAAGGTCGCGGGCCGGCCGTTTACGTCCACCGGCGCCGACCAATCGCTCTGAAAACCATTCCCAATCCCCTGCACCACGTACTTGCCCGAGGGAAGATTCTTGGCCGTGTAACGGCCTTGCGCCTGGCTGACGACCATGAATGTCAAGCGTCTCTCCGCATTCTTCATTTTTACAAAAGCGCCAGAAACAGGCGCTCCGGAGGAACTCTTGACCACACCCTGAAGGCTGCCGGCTCTGTCCTGTGCCCACATCGAGCCGGCGGAGACAACCACGACCACAACCGCCATCCAAACCACGATCTTCGAACACCAACGCTGGAACATGGCAATCCCTCCTTGATCTCTTCTTTTCGTATCCGTTCAATCTGAATCTTAGGCAAGCGCCGCCAGGATGGTTCGCTCCGTCAGAGTCTGGGCGAGGTCCACCTTGTAAGCATTCATGCTCATCGGGCGCGCGACGGTGCGGATGGCGGCCGCGGCCTGCTTGACGCTGGTCTTGATGTTCTTGCCTTTGAGCTGGGTTTCAATGGCAGTGGCGCGATAGGGAACCGGGGCGACTCCGCCGAGCACGATACGGCCATCCACCCAGGTGTCGTTCTGGACGGCGAAGGCTGCGGCGACCGAGACGATGGCAAAGTCATACACCTCGCGGTTCTTGAGCTTCGACCATGCCTGCTTCGTGCCCGGAGCAGGAGCCGGGATGAACACTTCGACCAGAAGCTCCTCCGGCTTGAGGACGCTCTCATTTAGAATATCCTGGCGCGGTCCGACGAAGTAGTTGTCGAACGGGACCATCCGCTCGCCGGCGGGTCCGGCGATCTTCGCCTGGGCATTGAGAGCCAGCAGCGCCGTCGCCGTGTCCGAAGGATGGACGATGTAGCAAAGCTCCCCGCCGATGATGGCGTGGTAACGGTTGTCGCCGCTTACGGAATAGCAGAAGTCGCCGCCCTTTTTGTAACAGTTGAAATCCTTGCCCCGGAAGAACCAGCAGCGGGGGCGCTGGTTGATGTTGCCGCCCAAGGTGCCAAAGTTGCGGATCAGCGGGGATGCGACGCTCTGGGCCGCCTCGGTGAGCAGCGGAAACCGGTCCTTCAGTTCCTTGGACTCGACGATCTCGGTCAGGGTGGTATTGGCCCCGATCGTAGCTCCCCGGGCGTCCGCCTTAATGCCCTTGAGCTGCGGGATGGTGGTCAAGTCCACCAGGGCGTCGGGCAGGGGCATTCCTTTCCCCTGGACCCAATCTTTCATGACCCCGGCCACAAGGTCGCTGCCACCCGCGAGAGGCCGGGCCTTGTTGCCGAACTTGACCAAGACCCCGACGGCTTCCCGAACGGTTTTGGGCTCGTAGAGTTCAAAGCTTTTCATGTTCGTTTACCTCATGTTCCCGAAGGTAGCCACGGCGAACGCTTTTTCTCGCCGTGGGCTTTTCCCGAATTTAGAAACCCACGGCAAATCAAACTGCGACTTGCCGTGGCTACCCCTGCTATCTCACATTCCGGAGTGCGGCCAGCAGTTTCTCGCGCGAGATGGGCATCTGCTCCATCCACGCCCCGACCGCGTTGTAAATGGCTGCTGCAATCGCTGGCGCAGGGGGCGCCATGGGCGGCTCGCCGATCCCGTGCGCGCCGAAAACCCCATATTCCTTCGGGTGCTCGATGAGGACGACGTCAATCTCCTCGGGCACGTCCTTGATGCTCGGCGGCCGATAATCCAGCATATTGGCGTTCAGGGGCAGGCCGGTGGCCCGATCAATCAACAACTCCTCGTTGAAGACGGCGCCCAGGGCCATGACCACGCCGCCTTCGATCTGTTGTTCGAGCGCAAACGGATTGATCGCTCGGCCCACGTCGTGGGCGGCCACGTACTTCAGGATGTGGACCACCCCCGTGGCCGTGTCTAATTCGAGCTCCACGGCATGCGACGCCCAGGCCGTGCGTTCCCACTTCCCGTCCTGCTTATAGATCGCCCGGCCGAGAATCGGGAGGCCGGCAAACGACACGACTTCCTGCAACCGGAGCTTTCGAGACGGTTCGGTCTTGAGGAACACCTCGCCGTTCTTGACATCCAACTGATCCGCCGTGACCTGAAGCTGCTGGTTCCTCCGCTTGGCGTCGTCTACGAATTTTTCCGCGGCAATGGCCAGAATCTGGCGCTTGGCATCCATCGCGGCTTCGTAGATGCCGCGTCCGCCGGTGTTGGTCTGCCGGCTTCCGTTGGTGCCTCCCGTGTCGGTGGTGTTGTCGGTGTCAATATAGGTAGTGATACTCACGCGGGTCAGAGGCACTCCAAGCGCCTCGGCCGTAATCATCGCCATTTGAGTCCGTTGCCCCGGCCCGATTTCGGTGCACCCCGAAACACATTGCACGCTGCCGTCCAGGTTGACGATGACCTGTCCGGTGGCCGGGTTGGTTCCGGCGCCGTGGCTGCAAGCGTGGGCGGCAAGGCCGATGCCGTGAAAAACGCCCGGCCGCACTTCCTTTGCCCGGACCGCATGCCACTTCTGCTTCCAGCCGATCCGGTTCGCAGCGGCGTTGATGCAATCCCGGATGCCGGGGTTGCTGAACGGCTTCTTATTGTCCGGATTGCCTTCCTCGTTGAGATTCTTGAGCCGGAACTCCACGGGGTCCATCCCGATGGCGTACGCCGCCTTCTCGATCATCATTTCCAGGGCAAAGGTGCCGTTGGGATGGCTCACGCACCGGTAGGGGCCCGATTTGAAGCTGTTAGTAAAAACGTCAGTCGCCTCGAGCTTCAGGTTCGGAATCTTGTACAGGTCCTGCATGATAAACCAGGCCCCGTTGGCCGAGCCGGCGCGCTGCGCCCCCACATTGGAGTAGACGCGGAATTGACCGGACTGGATCGTCCCGTCGCGGTTGACGCCCAGCTTCATCTCGTTGCGGAACTCCGGGCGGTGAGTGCGCGCAACGAAATCTTCCTCGCGCGTGTAGATCGTCTTGACCGGACGGCCCGTGATCTTCGCCAGAATAGCCGTGTGGATCTCGGTCAGCTCGACCCCGGAGCGGTAGCCGTACCCCGACCCCATGTAGCCCGGCTGGATGACACGGACGCGGTTCGCGGGAATTTTCAAAGCCTGGGAAAGGCCGGCCCGGGAGCCGTGCGCGTGCTGGCAGGTGTAGTAGGCAATCAGGCGGTCCTGGTCCCAATACATCAGGGAGTTGGTCGGTTCCAGGGCCATGTGCTGCTCAGTGGACTTGGTCAGCACCGCTTCGACCGTCGTGTCGGCGCGCGCCGTATCCGGGTTTCCGCGGACCAGCGGGGGCGTCACCGCGATGATGGTCCCGTTTTCTTTGTTCTCCCATTGCTTGACCGTGGAGGCCCGAGTTCCCTCCATCATGTCCAGCGTGGCGGGCAGGACTTCGTACTCAACCTCGATCAAGTGGGTCGCCTCATCGGCGATGTGCTCATTCTCGGCCGCAACCACAGCGATGGGCGCTCCTACCTCAAAAACCTCTTCATTGAAGAGATAGCGGTCCGGCGGGCCGCTCCCGAGCTTCACGTCGCGGTACTCCGCCGGAAGGTTCCCGCGATAGAGGACGGCCACCACGCCGGGCAGCGCCTGCGCCTTCGCGATGTTGACGCTCTTGACTTTGGCGTGGGGATGAGGGCTTCGCAGCGTGCGCGTATGGAGCATCCCGGGCATGCGCATGTTCTGAGTGAATTGGCCGAGATTCGTGACGACCCCCAGGCCATGCAGGCGAGGAACGCGCTTGCCGAGCACCTGGAACTGTTCGGGCCTCCCCGGGGTGGTATCGGCGGCGGCGGTGGCCGGCCGCAACACCTGGGAAACGGGCACGCCCAGGTTTTGCGCATAGAGAGCCATCACCGGAGCGACCATCTCGTGGAATTCTCCGACCAGCTCGCTCCAGGTCGGATCGAGGGCCAGAGATTGCCAGTGAGCCTCGGTCAGGCTGGCCGCATAGGCCGGGTCTTGAACCACGCGCAGGGCATCAACTTTCTCATTCATGTCGTTTCTCCTCCTTGGCCCTTCTTACGGCCTGACAGGGTGGCCTGCCTCCGCGAGAATCCGGCGCACGCCGGCTTCGTCCAGCCTGGTGGGATCCCAGATCGGCGTGATCGTGCGCTCCGTTCCGGATACACCGACGATGCCGGGCTTCTGGTTCAGTTCCAGGGCCAGGTCGTCGAACTGCTCGATGGTGCCCAGAGGCGTCGCAAATTCAAACTGCTTGGAGAGGGTGTTTCCCACAGGTCCCGCCGCTGGTGTGATTGCTTCTTCGGTGATCCAGGGCGCCGTGTAGCTGACCCGCTCGCCGCGCATTTCCGCGGCTGCTTTCTTCACCGAGCTATAAATCTTGGCGTACTCCCCGCAGCGGCAGATATTGCCCGCCAGCGCCTCTTTGATGTCCGCCGTGGTCGGGTTCTTGTTGGTCTGAAGCAAGGCATACGAGGCCATCACGAAGCCGCGCGTGCAGATGCCGCACTGGAAACCGCCTTCCAGCCAGAAAGCGCGCTGCACCGGATGCAGCCCTTGCAGTCCCGGCCCGTTGGAGATGCCGGCCACGGTCAGGATCTTCTGCCCGCGGCCCAGCCGGGCGGTCAAGACAGAGCAGCCGTTCACCGCTTTGCCGTCCACCAGCACGGCGCACGCGCCGCACTGGGCGCGGTCGCAGCCGAGATTGCAATTAGAAAGCCCCAACTGGTAGTTCAGAGTTTCCCAGAGGCTCTCGCGGACATCCACGTTGACGTCATACTTCTTGCGGTCAATGTCCAGCGACACCCGGCGGGCCTTCAGAGGAACGACCGCCGGGGGCCGGGTGGCCTGCGCCGGAGCGGCCGGACGCTGCGTCTGGCTGGCGGCAAAGCCGGCTCCCGTCAGGACACCGACGGCGACGGCTCCGGCGTTGCTGCGGACAAGAAAATCTCGCCGCGAAATCGCCGGGCGGGGCTGGTGTGGTTTACCCGATTCCGGTTCGATCTCTTCTGAAGATTTGGGTGGGACGAACTCTTTACGGTCTGCCATGGGGATCTCCCTGTTCCAAGACTGCCAGCCGGCGGGGGCTATGCCCGCACAGGACGCCAACGCTCCGCACGATGATTGCACACGGTCCAAGCAGCGAGAGTGCTCGGCTCCAACGCTTCAAATTCTATGACAGCCGCCTTGCTGGGTCAACTGCAAAGTGCCATATTCCCCTTTGGAATGTCAACGGCTTCCCGGGGTCGGTACTAAGACCGATTGCGGCTGCGGTCCGATCCCCAAGAGCTGGGTACGATTGCGGAGGCCGGTCGAAGGCGTGAGGCTCCCTGGAAGCGCCGCTCTCTCCTCCGCCAGCTCGACGACGATCGGGAGGGGAAGAGTCTGGCCGTGCGGCGGCCTTCGCCCGGTCGAATGTCCGCAAAGGAGCGAACCCAAGCCTTAATGGACTTCTTCATTTCAGGGCTGCTTTATTCGACACGTCTTTCGAATCCTCTTTCAAATTCTCTTTCGGGCGCTGGATGACCCCTGAATCGACGGTTGTCCCTGTGCGGGAAATGGTTTGGAAATACATTTCATCCCCAGCGATCTCCAGGATCATGAAGTGATTGTCCTGATCGAATCCTTTGGCCGTCAGATCTGTCGTGCGGATATTCCCGCGACGCAATTGGCCACCTGCTCCGGAGACGAAGTAATAAATGCCTTTCTGGGGCTTGATCCTCTCGTAAAAGTGGTCATGGCCGGAGAAGACCACGCTTACGCCAAATTGCACAAACAGCGGCTCCAGCACAGCTCTGAGCTGCTCGTCGGAACCGTGACGGTCGCCGGAGGAATAGAGCGGTTGGTGAAAGAAAAAAATTTTCCACTCGCTACCTGAACTGCGCAGCTGCTCTTGCAACCAGGCCAGCTGCGCCCGATCCATGTAGTTGCTGTCCAAAGCGAAGAAGCGAATCCCGAGTTTCGGTCTGAACGTGTAATACCGTTCTCCGTTCATGTTGAAGTTCTTGTAGAAGCGTTGGTTCGCATCATCATGGTTCCCCAGGCTGGCATAAAACTTCACGCCTGCATCCATCAGCGGTTTATAGGGGATCTCAAACTTTTGCTGATAATCCTTGGGTTTGTCGCCTCCATAGAGGTTGTCTCCCATCATCAAGACGAACTCAAATGGAAACAGAGTTCGCCACTCCACCATTTGACGGGCAACATCATACTGAGTCTTTCCCCCGGTCCCCGTGTCGCCCATCACAGCAAAGCGCAGGGAATCCGGCTTGTTGGGAAGCGAGAGCTGTTTCTGGGCAAAGCATGGGAGTGAAGCCAGGAACAGTAGTAAGACGACAAAGCGACGGGGCACCTCATCAAGTCGATTCCGCATATCTACATCTACCTAAGGGGGTTATGGAGCGACATTCAAAATAAAATCCACAATTATATCCGCATCTGTATCGTGTAATATCAGGTGCCGCCCCACAAACCGGTAATTTAATTCGTCCGGCAGAGGGGGCAGCCGGAGAAGCAAGGTGGGCGGCATGGCGGACAGCGACGCTTCTGGCGGATACCCGGCATTCACGGAAAGGATTATCGGTCCGCCGGAGGCTTCGTTCGCGGGATTTCCCTCCTGGATCGTTTGACGGGCGGTCAAACCGGCTTTTCCTTTGAACTCAGCGGCGATGGCCCGGCGAAAGTAATCCTTGGCCTTTGAAAAAACATCGCCCCGCTTCGCTTTGGAACGGGCCGTTCGAATGGCCTCCGCCAGACCCTGTTGATGAGCGGCAATTTGATCGGAGGTGGCCTTCTGAGGTAAGGCGGGCAGCTTGCCTTCGACACTCCGGTGCAGCATTGCGTACTCCTCAACGCGTGCACGGAATTCTTTGACGTTGTCAACGTCCGAAGCCGGAGCGTATAGGGGCGTCCCAGTCAAGAATACAAGGCTCAAAACCACGCACAGCCTGGTTCTGGTTTTCATGGTTTCATTCCTCCCTACCGAAGCGCCCCCTGCAATCTGCAACACCGGATCGTCCACTTAGCCCGTTAAAGATTCTTGCAAGGGGCGGTACTATTCTTCAATCTGAATTCCTCCATCCCTTACCAGGTGCGGTCAATCCCGACCACTTCCACTCGATCCGACTTCTTCCGTAGATACACGGTAACGGTCTTTTTCGGGTCCTCCCCATGAATCTCGGCGGCAAAATATTCGCCCTCTCCGGATTCCACCACCAGCCTTGGCAGGGCCAGGGCAGTCTCGCCGGCCAGCGGGGCCTTTTGCTCGGTGTCATTGTTGAAGCGCGACCACTGGACCGTGTAGTCCCGCGAAGGGACCAGATTGTGCTTCACGCCCAGGTCCTCGAACGCCAAACGTCCCTCTCGAACGGCAAAGCGGTCGAGCGGGAGGACCTTGGTGAGGAACGCCTCGCCGATCTTGTTCCGCCGGGCAATCAGGCAATCGGCGATCCACTTCTCTGCGGCCGGATCGCTGTACTGGCCTGTCATCACCACGGCGCGAATCTGCTCATCGGTAAACGCCATGACCTTTTTGGCCGCCCAGAAGGTATCGTCGGGGAGGCGGTTGGAAAAGGCGGGATTGGGGTAGTTCGCTTTCCATTTCTCCGGCTCGAACACGTCGGATTCGAAATTGCCGACGGCGGGCAGATGGGGATAATCCGCCCTGGCCCAGCGGGGAATGTAAAGCCCGAGGGAAAAGAAGTTCGCCGCCGCCGGCTTCCAGGCAAACAGATACTCGTTTCCCGCCCGAGGACTTTTGGCGATAAAGCTGTCGCTGCCTAGCGTCGCCCCGAAATCCAGCAAATAGTGCTTGACGTAGCGGAGCCCGTCCTCCTCCACGAGCGTATCGAGCGAGTTGAGCGATTTCGCATCGTTATGTCCCAGCCAAGCCGAGAAGACGAACAGACCCCGCAAGTCCCGCCGGTGCTCGTGCGGCACGACGTCATTGGGATCATCGCTGCGAGTCCCGTAGTAGCGGAAGGGACCCAGAATCTTTCCGCTGATAAACAGGCTGGCAACCGCCCGATAGCCCTTTTCCGGGTCTTGCGGCACACGGAGCAGAATTTCGGCGATGTCCTGGCCGGTCATTTTGCGGTGCTTGCCGTCGGCGTCGGTGATGGTCGTATTGGGAGCCACAGTCAGGCGTTCCGGCTGAAAATACAGAATGTAGTTTTCGGGCACGTGGTAGCCGAGAGCATAAAAAAAATTGGAGGAGATGACATCCGCTGCGGAGGCCATTTCGGGATTGGTCAGCGGGTCGAACTTCACGATGTAACGACGCCCGCGCTCATCCTCGATGGTGAATCCCGGCGTCACTCCTTCCGTCTTGGCCGAGATGACTTTCAGGGGTCCGCCGGAGGCGGGCGGATTTTCTCGGCCCGGCCCCCGGGCGAGTTCCTCGAGGGTCATTGGATTCCGGTAATGCCGGTTCGTGTACCAGTTACTATCCAGGACCTCTCCGAGAGTGTTGACCTCCTGGGCAGGGATGAGCTTAGTTCTCGGCTGCCGTTCACCCGGAGTGAAAAATGTGTGATGAAAGAAATCGTAATATTCGCTCAGCGCGCGCCCCAATGCCTTCTCGACATTCAGGGGCTTGGGCACCTTCTGGAGCGGGTCATCGTCATAGAACTTCCGGGCGCCAAGCTCGGAGGACAGCAACAACCAGAGAGAGAACGTACCGACCAGAACTCGGACAATCGAAATTCTTTGTGTGACCATGATCTTGTTGTCCTTCTAAAAGATGGATTGCGTGCCTTTCGACACGACCGGGCCTCCGCCAAAGACGGGACTGAATCCCGTCCCCACCTGAAAGCCTTCGTGGCTGAATCCCACGTCCAGCCGCAGGAAGACGTTGTTGCGGACGTTGAATCGAAAGCCGAATCCCGCCGAGCCTTCCACATCTTTAAAGTTCCACTGCGCGTGGCGGCGAAAGACCTTGCCGGCGTCCACGAACAGAGCCATATCCATGCCGCTAAAGACCTCCCAGCGATATTCCCCATTCACCACCAGAAGGTTATCGTCATAGAAGCGGAACCGACGAAAGCCGCGCAGATCGTCGGAACCGCCGAGAACCGGCTGCAGGTAGAACGGCACTCGCTGATCCTTGTCCGGGAACGTCAGCACGGACTTGCCGCGCAGCGCAAGGACTCGCCGCCGGTTGAAAAAGGGGATGTACTGCTGGATTTCCAGGTCTAGGCGGCCGAAGTCGTGAAGACCCAAGGTCCGGTCCTCGTATCGGGTGAATTGCACGATGTAGTTGCCGCCGCTGCGCGGGCCTCCGGGGTTGTCGCGATAGTCGTACTGCACGAAGGCTCCCGGACGGAAGAAGTCGGCTTGCCGGTCGATCCCGGGCGTCTCCGGAGCGCTGAAGACCTGTTCGGAAGAGATAAACCGCGAGTCGGTTCCCGGTCCTACGTTGTTCTTCAAATAGCCGAGCGTTGCTCCCACGTGGAGGTGCGACACGGGACGGACACCGAGCGTGCCTACAAATTCGGTATCCTCCAGGCGGAAGTTGCTCCGCGAGCCCCGGGCGGAATCCGGGCCCGGCCCGTAATAGTTAATTCCGGGATAGTTGCGATGAACGGAATAGAGATCTAGAAAGAGGCGATTGCGAGCAAAGCGGGGGACGCTGAACTGGAGATCATACTTCTGGTAGGTCCTGAAGGAAGCCTGCGCGGCGCTGCGAAAGACGAATCTGCCGCCGGCCAGATCGCGGCGCAAGTATTCCAGACCCAGCGAGAGTCCAGACCCACTTACCAGGCTACCCACCTTCGGGCGGAACCCACCCTCGCCACCGCCGTTGCGCGGCGAGACCTTCTTTTCGATGAAAAAGAACATTCGCTCGATCTTGGTAGGCTGATCCGGTTGGGGCGCTTGAGCCTTTTGGGTGCGGGCCATCTCCATTTCACCGGCCCGAGAGTTCACCGCCTGAGCCAAGAGGAGCGGGCAGAGCAGCATCACCGTTACGGTAAAGTTCATCGTCTTTCGCATGGTCCAAATCTTTCAAAAGATGGATTGCGTGCCCGCAAACCCAGTCGGGCCTCCCCCGAAGATGGGGTTGAACTTCACCCAAACCTGGAAACCCTCATGACTGAAGCCCACGTCGAGCCGCAAGAAAACATTGTTGCGGACATTGAACCGCAGACCCACCCCGACGGAACCTTCCAAATCTCTAAAATTCCACTGGGCTTGCCGGGCAAAGACTTTGCCGGCATCCCCAAACAGGGCCATGTCCAAACCGCTGAAAACTTCCCAGCGGTATTCGGCATTGACCACAATCAGGTTGTCATCGTAGAAACGGAAGGGCCGGAAGCCGCGCAGATCATCCGATCCTCCCAGAACGGGCTGCAGATAGAAAGGCATTTGCTGGTCGTGCTTCTCGAAAGTCAAGGCGGACTTGGCGCGCAGCGCGATCACCCGACGTTTGTTGAAAAACGGAATGTATTGCTGCACTTCCAGGTCCAGGCGGCCAAAGTCGTGAAGAGCGAGCGTTTGGTCGTAGTAATGGTTATACTGTGCGAAATAGTTCCCGCCGCTGCGTGGGCCTCCCGGATTGTCCCGATAATCAAACTGGATGAAGCCTCCGGGGCGCAGGAAGTCCGTTTGCTGATCGATCCCTGGCGTTACCGCAGGGGTGAAAATCTTCTCCGCCGAGATATACCGGGAGTCCGTTCCGGGTCCCACATTGACCTGTAAATACCCCAGGGAAACTCCCAAGTGCAGGCGCGAAAAGGGCTTGAGACCGACCGTGCCTGTATACTCCGTATCTTCCAGGCGGAAGTTGCTCCGGGACCCCTTGCCGGAATCCGGGCCCGGTCCATAGTAGTTAATTCCAGGATAGTTGCGATGGACAGCATAGAGATCGAGGAAGGCCCGGTTGCGAGCGAAGTCGGGTACGCTGAACTGGAAGTCATATTTCTGGTAGCCTTTGAAGGACCCTTGCGCGGCGCTGCGAACGACGACCCTTCCTCCCCCCAAATCGCGTCGTAAGTATTCCGGTCCGAGGGCGAAACCGGAGCCGTTGACCAACCCGCCCAGCTTCAGGCGAAATCCCGCAACGCCTGACGTGATGCGTTCCAGAATCTTCTTGTCCTTGATATACACCAGATTGCGCTCCAGCTTGGTCGGCGTGTCCGGCTGTAAGGCTTGGGCCTTCCGAGTCCGCGCGGCTTCGATCTCCGCCGCCCGGGAGTCCACCTGAGCGGCGAGAAGAGGACCGAAGAGCAGGAAAGCAGCGAACGGGATTGTTGTCCGAAGCATGGGCGATTGATTGTTGTTTCGGGCAAATGTTCTTTCGGGCTAGATGATACCACGGGAGCCAGGGAAAAGGATTGCAAAATGGTGGAGTTTCTGCGATTCTCCTGACGGTTGTCGCCCGCTGGCTTGCAGTCGTGGTCAGGCCCGTGGGTGGCGGCTTACGAAGCAATCGGGTGGAATCATGGCGACTCCGCTGGTAATCCGGCCCGGCAGCCCGGAGAGCAGTCCGGGGAAAGGATGGCTCGACAGGAGTCTGTCGGTATTCGCTCCCGTCGAAGCGAAGGAAGGAGCGAGCGCGATCCTGCTGGCCGCCAACGTTTTTCTCCTGTTAGCCGCCTACTATGTCCTCAAAACCGTCCGCGAGTCGCTGATCCTGACCGAAGGGGGAGCAGAAGTAAAAAGCTACGCCGCCGCCGGGCAAGCCTTCCTGCTGCTGTTGATTGTCCCGGCCTACGGGGCCTTTGCATCCAAGGTCAACCGCATCCGGTTGATCACGTGGGTAACCCTGTTTTTTATCTCCCACCTGGTAGTCTTCTATCTGGTGGGCGCTGCCGGAGTCCGCGTGGGAGTGGCGTTTTTCCTCTGGGTCGGCATCTTCAACGTTCTAGTCATTGCGCAGTTCTGGGCGTTCGCCAACGATATTTACACACAGGAACAAGGCAAGCGGCTGTTCGCCATCGTGGGCGTGGGGAGTTCGCTCGGCGCTTGGGGAGGAGCCTTGCTCGCCGGACGGCTCTTTTCGATCTTGGGACCCTATCAACTGATGCTCCTGGGCGCTGCCATGCTGGGCGGCTGCATTCTGGTGAGTCAGGCAGTGAACCTGCGCGAGTCAGCGGCCGCCGACAGTCCCGGGCCGCAGACCGCCCGAGAACCGCTGGGAAAAGAGGGCGGCTTCCAGTTGGTCTGGCGGAACCGCTACCTGCGTCTGATCGCCGTGCTGATCGTGTTGCTGAACGTGGTCAATACGACCGGCGAATTCTTGTTGGGCAAGCTGGTGGTACTGGAATCGGACCGCGTGATCGGTGCCGCGGCGGATGCGGAGAACTTAAAGAGAGCGTTCATTGGTCAGTTTTATGGGGACTTTTTCGGATGGGTCAACCTGCTCGGCCTGCTCTTCCAGTTGCTGCTCGTTTCGCGCCTCTTCCAGTACATCGGGGTCCGCGGCGCTCTGTTTATCCTCCCGTGCCTGGCGCTGGGAGGCTACGGCCTGCTGCTGACGTTTCCCCTGCTCGGCGCGGTCCGTATTGTCAAGATTCTCGAAAACAGCACGGATTACTCCATCCAGAACACGGCCCGGCACGCCTTGTTTCTGCCGACCAGCCGCGAGGCCAAGTACAAAGCCCAGGCCGCCATTGATACGTTCTTCTGGCGGGCCGGGGATATGTTGCAGGCGGGCGTGGTGTTCTTCGGAACCCGTGCGGCCTTGGACATCTCCGGGTTCGCGGGCTTGAACCTGGTCTTTGTGACGCTGTGGCTGCTGGTCGTTGCCTTCCTCTACCGCGAGCACAAGCGCCTCACGCATGCCCCCGCCTGAAGCGTGGGTGAAATCCTCGCGGTGAGCGCGGTTTCGCCGCGCTAAACACACCGCATCTCCCGAATGCAATGTCAGGGAAAATTTCCCCGATAAATTACAACATTCCAAACTCCTCGCTGCCGAGGAAAATTTGTATAAGTCATTATGGGAAAGGCAAATAGGACACTGGCAGCCGAAGTGCAAAGGTGTCTACGGCGGAATTAACCAAAAACTAATGGGCATGCGAGGAGGAAACCAATGAAGAGCCTCAGCATAAGGAAGTCAGTAAGCATACTTTGGATTTCTCTGGCTTTGTTAGTTGCACCAAGCTGGAGCCAGTCTCAGAGCACGGAAACCGCGCCAATCTATCGCATCACTGTAGTTGCGCGCACTACCAAAGCGATCAATTACCGTCATCGCAGCGGAGCCACGACGATTGATTTCAAGGGAACGCAGCTTCTTCCCACGGCGCGCGGAGAAGCCAAGGTGGAAAGCAAGCAAGGCTATATCGAGATCGAAGTGGAATTCGACGACCTGCAAGGCGCCAGTCAATTCGGGCCGGAATATTTGACCTATGTCATGTGGGCCATCACTCCGGAAGGCCGCGCAACTCCTCTTGGCGAAATACTGTTGAACGGAACAAAAAGTAAGTTGAACGTCACCACCGAGCTGCAAGCGTTCGGCCTCATCGTCACAGCCGAACCCCATTTTGCTGTGACGCGCCCGAGCAACCTAGTGGTGATGGAAAACGCCTTGCGGAAAGAGACGGTAGGAAAAATCGAGGAGGTCGAGGCGAAATACGAGCTTCTGGAAAGGGGCCAGTATACCGCGGAGGTGGACAAGTCCAAGCTGGTGCCAATACGCCTGGACCCGAAAGTGCCACTGGAGCTTTACGAAGCTCAGAATGCAGTGCGGATCGCCCAATGGGCTTGGGCCGACAGGTACGCCGGCGAGACCTTCCAAAAAGCTGAGAAACTGCTGCAGCA
>MEKR01000197.1 GCA_001767035.1 Acidobacteria bacterium RIFCSPLOWO2_02_FULL_61_28 | reverse complement strand
TCGATCTTGATCTTGGGCAGGAAATCGACGACGTATTCGGCACCCCGGTAAAGCTCGGTGTGGCCCTTCTGGCGTCCAAAACCCTTGACCTCGGTGACGGTGATCCCGGAAACGCCGACCGCCGACAGGGCTTCGCGCACCTCGTCGAGCTTGAACGGTTTGATAATGGCTGTAACTAATTTCATACAGTCTCCTTGTAAGGAAGCGACGGCGGGACTGGAATGCGCCCCGCTGCGCGCGATGTTCTAGAACGTCTTGCCGAGCGACAAAACCAGGGTCGATCCGCGCGGGTCGATGAATTTCAAGCCGTTCGCCTGCGCGCCGTTCATGGCGCGCCAGAGTTCGGTGTTGGCATTCGTGGCGACGATGGCGGCACCGAGGAGGAAGCCACCATATTCCTTGGTCAGGCCGATCTTGTAGTCGGTGTAGGAAAGCTTGCCGTAATTGTGAACACCCTGATGGCCGAGGTGCAGACCCAGCGTCAGCTTGTCTCCCAGCTCGAGGTTGTAGGCAAGGTCGAGGTAGCCCGACCCCTTGGAGCCACCCGGATTGGCCGAAAAGCAGTTGGTCGTGGCAGCACCGCTGCTGCTCAGGCCGCACAGCCCGCCCATCGTTGCCGATTTCATGCCGAAAAAGTCCGAAATCGTGTGCGAGTACTTCGCCGTGAAACTGCCGTAGCTGAGCGCGCCGTAGAGCTCAGTGTTGTTGTACTTATCTTGGGCCGGATTGTTGAACTTCGCGCCCGGATACCAGTAGTAGAGCAGGCCGATGTCGGCGTTGGTGTCCTTCGCGACCTCGAACTTGTAGCCGCCGTACAAGTCCCATTCGAGGCCCGCGCCGTTCGCATAGACGTTGTTGCTTACGTTCGAAGCCCAGGTCCCGAGGTACACGCCGCTGGAATGCGCATAATCGAAACCGGCCTGGACCGCTGGCAACTTGAAGGTCTGCGAAATGCCACGGAACCGGTAGTCGCTTACCAGCGTGGCATTACCCGTCAAGGTGTGCTCAGGTGTCGGCGCGGCAGCAGCCGGGGGGGTTTGCGCGCGGGCCATGCCCGGCAGCGCGAGCAGGCCGGCGATCGCAGATGCGAGAAGCAGCTTTTTCATAGTCGTACCTTTCCTGGTTAAGAAAACGGACACGGTTCGTATTGCACAGGGCGTGCCAGGTTCATTTCTTATAGAAAACCACAAGTTAGAAAATAAGACCGATCTGGGTCGAGCACGAACGCACCAGCGCGGTGCGCTGCCCCGCACCTCTTGCACCGAGTCTGTGCCTGGTTGGGCCCGTGAAATTGCGGCCCAAGAGTTGCCGATCTATGCTGTGATAGACTGCCCCGCTCCGAGGTACTTCCATGGCCCAGAATCGCATTTTCGACGACATCAGCGCCCGCGTAAGCGAGGTGCTCGCCAAGAGCCCGGCCAAGGACATCGAGAAGAATCTGCGCGGAATGCTCTCCAGCGCATTTTCCCGGCTCGACCTGGTAACGCGTGAGGAGTTTGATGTGCAAGCGAAGGTTCTTGCGCGCACGCGCGAGAAGCTCGTCGCACTCGAGGCGCGCGTTGCCGCACTGGAAGAGAAGCTCGAGTCCGAAGCTTAGTCTGCGCCAGTTCGGGCTGGTTTCGCCTGTCAACGTGCGCCACAGGACGCGCGTTCGTCTTTTATCCTTCGTCCCGATGACATCGTCGTCGGTACATGTCCCTCGCAGTGTTGCATAGCCGGGCTCTAGCCGGCATGGACGCTCCGCCGGTCACGGTCGAAGTCCATCTCGCCAACGGGTTGCCCTCCTTCACCATCGTCGGGCTGCCCGATACGGAAGTGAGGGAAAGCCGTGACCGCGTGCGTGCCGCCCTGGCCAACTGCCGTTTCGAGTTTCCCGCGCGCCGGGTGACGGTCAACCTTGCGCCGGCGGAACTGCCCAAGGAAGGCGGACGTTTTGATTTGCCGATCGCGCTTGGCATTCTGGCTGCCTCCAGGCAGATACCGTCGGACGGCTTGGACCGCTACGAGTTCGCCGGAGAACTTTCGCTCTCCGGGCAATTGCGTCCGGTGCGCGGCGCACTGTCCATGACACTGCGGTCGGCGAAATCCGGCCGCACCTTTGTGCTTCCGAGTGAAAGTGCCGGCGAGGCGAGCCTCGTCGGCGATGCCCGTATTCTGGCCGCAGAATCGCTGCTGGAGGTGTGTGCCCACTTGGCGGGAGACAGGCAGTTGCAGGGCCCCGTTCGAACGCCCTGCCCCGCCGCGTCGGACTATCCTGACCTCAATGAAGTGAAAGGGCAGGCACACGTCAAGCGGGCCCTGGAAGTGGCGGCTGCGGGTCGCCATAGCGTGCTCATGGTGGGTCCGCCAGGCACGGGCAAGTCGATGCTCGCCGCTCGCTTCCCCGGCTTGCTGCCGGAGATGGGGGATGACGAAGCGCTCGAATCGGCCGCCATTCAGTCGCTCGCCAGCGGCGGATTTCGGATCAATAACTGGAAGCGCAGACCGTTTCGTGCACCGCACCACTCGGCCTCGAGCGTCGCGTTGGTGGGCGGGGGCAGCGATCCCCGGCCGGGTGAGATTTCCCTTGCGCACAACGGTGTGCTTTTTCTCGACGAATTGCCCGAATTCGGGCGCAGGGTTCTCGAGACGCTGCGCGAGCCGCTGGAGTCCGGCCGCATTGCCATATCCCGGGCGGCGCGCCAAGCTGAATTTCCAGCGCGCTTCCAGCTCGTCGCGGCAATGAATCCCTGCCCCTGCGGCTATCTCGGGCACTACAGCGGTCGCTGCCACTGCACCCCCGATCAGATCGCCCGCTATCGCGCCAAGCTCTCCGGGCCGTTGCTCGATCGCATCGATATCCGGATCGATGTGCCTGCGGTGCCGCAGGAGGAATTAATGCAGCAAGCCGCGGGCGAGAGCTCGAAGGCGGTGAGCAGCCGCGTGGAGGCGGCACGGCGGTTGCAGCACGAGCGCCAGGGAAAGCCCAACGACCAGCTCTCGCCGAAGGAAATCGAAAAACATTGTGTGCCCGGACAGCAGGCCGAAGCACTGCTTATACAGGCGATGACGCGCCTGGGGCTGTCAGCAAGGGCTTACCACCGCGTATTGAAAATCTCGCGGACCATTGCTGATCTCGCCGAGGCAGAAACAATTGCGAGCGCTCATGTTGCGGAAGCGATTCAGTACCGGCGGCTGTCTGTGATCAATGGATTTCAACGCTGAAAACACCGACCGGGGAATTTATCTCCTGTAGCCTGCGGCAGTCATGAATCAAGCACGGCATTTCAAGTAATGCCGCATAATTTAGCAGAGTATTTTCTCCGACGTTCCAAGTGCATTTTTCTGAGGAAAGAAATCTTTTTGGATCGGACAAGTAACGCATCTCTCGAATCTTCATGTCAATTCAGAACAAACCCTTTCTCGCTTCCATTCCTTCGGTCGACCGCCTCCTGCAGCGAAGTGACGCGGGCGCGCTGATCGTGCGTTTTGGGCGATCCGCGGTGACCGATGCGATCCGTGGCGTACTGTCCAAAATGCGTTCACCGCCGGGCAACGCACCCACTTCGAATGCCGCTGACGAAACCGCCATCATGGACCGGGTAGCCGCGCGCTTGGTGGAGGAATCGCAACCTTCGCTTCGACCGGTCTTCAACCTGACCGGCACGGTGCTGCACACCAGTTTCGGGCGCGCCGCGCTGCCGGTCGAGGCGATCGAAGCGGTTACGCTCGCCGCCAGGGGAGCGAGCAACCTGGAATATAACCTTCGGGATGGCGAACGCGGCGATCGTGACAATCATTTCGAGCAGCAGTTGTGCCGGCTGACGGGCGCCGAAGCCGCGACGGTGGTGAACAACAACGCGGCCGCGGTGCTGCTGGTGCTGAACACGCTGGCGCTGCGCAAGGAAGTGCCGGTTTCGCGCGGCGAGTTGATCGAGATCGGCGGATTGTTCCGCTTGCCAGACATCATGGCGCGCGCCGGCTGCAGGCTGCGCGAGGTCGGGACGACGAACCGCACACACCTGCACGATTTCGAGCAAGCCATCGGACCTAAGACCGGACTGGTGATGAAGGCGCACAGCAGCAATTACTCGATCAAAGGCTACACCGCCGCAGTCGCGGAGCCGGAACTGGCGCGCCTATGCCGCGATCGTAGCGTTCCGTTTGTCGTCGATCTGGGCAGCGGCACGCTGATCGACTTGCGCAGACTCGGCCTGCCGCACGAGCCGACACCAATGGAGGCACTGAAAAACGGCGCCGACATCGTTACCTTCAGCGGCGACAAGCTGCTCGGCGGCCCGCAGGCCGGAATCATCGTCGGGCGTGCCGCGCTGGTGGCCAAGATCAAGCGCAATCCGTTGAAGCGGGCGCTGCGCGTGGACAAGATGACGATTGCCGCGCTCTCTGCGGTGCTGCGCCTGTATTTCGATCCAGATCGGTTGGTCGAACGGGTTCCCACATTGCGTTGGCTGGCGCGGCGGGTGGAGGCTATCCGCAGCTGCGCGGAGCGCCTTTGCCCCCTTGTCGCCGAGCCACTCGATGGCATTGCCTCGGTGCAGGTGATCACCTGCGACAGCCAGATCGGCAGCGGCGCGCTGCCGGCGCAGCGCATTGCCAGCGCCGGTCTGGCGATCAAGCCCATGAGCACCGGACGCGGCTCGGGGACGGCGCTGAAGCGCCTGACCTCAGCGTTCCGCAACCTGCCCGTTCCCGTCATTGGCCGGATCGAGGACGGCGCTTTGGTGCTCGACTTGCGTTGCCTTGAGGATGCGGATGAGACCGCATTCGTGGCCCGGCTTGCGAATCTGGCATTGAGTGCATCGCCGGCGAAATGATCGTCACCACCGCCGGCCACGTCGATCATGGCAAAACGCTTCTGATCAAGGCGCTGACCGGCGTCGACACCGACCGCCTGCCGGAGGAGAAAAAACGCGGCCTGACCATCGACCTGGGATTCGCCTATCTCCCGGTCGGGCCCGGCAAGACTATCGGCTTCATCGACGTGCCCGGGCACGAGCGCTTCATACGCAACATGCTGTGTGGCGTCGCCGGAATCGATTTCGTGCTGTTGGTTATCGCCGCCGATGACGGGCCCATGCCGCAGACGCGCGAGCATCTGGCGATCCTCGATCTGCTCGACGTGCCGAGCGGCGCCATCGTCTTGACCAAGCTGGACCGGGTCGCCCCGGAGCGAGTCGCCGAGATCTCGGCTGAAATAAGTGCGTTGATCGCCGGCACGACGCTGGCCGGCGCACCGTTATTTCACGTTTCCGCATTGACCGGCGTGGGTATAGGCGAGCTCAAGGACCATCTGAAACGCATTGCACTCGACTTTCGGCCCCGGGACACGAGCGGCAATTTCCGCCTTGCGGTCGATCGTTGTTTCAACCTCGTCGGCACCGGCATGGTGGTGACCGGTACGGCGATCTCGGGAACGCTCATAGCCGGCGCGCAGGTTCGGGCGCTGATGGCGGATGTGACGCTCAGGGTGCGATCCATCCACGCCCAAAACACGCAAACGGAGAGCGGCCGGGCCGGCGAACGCTGCGCACTCAATCTTGCCGGCACCGAAATCAAGCATGCGCAGATCACCCGCGGCGAATGGATCGTGACCGGGGAAGTGCCGGCGCCAACGCAGAAAATCGATGCCCGCCTGCGGGTCCTCGCCGGGGAAAAGCAGCCGCTTACGCACTGGACGCCGGTGCACGTTTACCTGGGCGCGACGGACGTTACCGGGCGCGCCGTGGTGCTCGGGGGGCCAGGCATCGCTCCGGGTGAGTCGGGCCTGGTTCAACTCGTGCTTGAGCGGCCGATCGGCGCGCTTCACGGCGACAAACTGATCGTGCGCGATCAGTCGTCCCGGCGCACCATCGGCGGAGGACGCGTGATCGACATTTTTCCGCCGGCGCGCGGGCGGGCGAAACGGCAGCGACTGGCCTATCTCGCCGCAATGGAAGGCGACGACGATCAGGCTGCGCTCACAACGCTCCTCGATCAGGCCGCGGACGGGCTCGATCTTTCCCGGTTTGCCGCCAGCCGCAATCTCACCTCCGATGAATCCGCGGCGTTGTTCGGCCGCGTTCCGATGCATACGGCGGCAACCGAATCCGGCCTGCTTGGATTCTCCCCCGCGCAATGGAACAAGCTTCGGATCGCGATCATGGATGCGCTCGCCACTTCGCATCGGCGCGCACCGGCTTCGGTCGGTCTGGCCGAAGACCGCATTCTGCATGGTTCAGGCCTGCGTCTTCCGCGCGAAGCGGTCATCGCCATCGCCGCGGAACTCGCGCGCGAAGGCGTGATCGTCAAAAGTGGCGCCGGCGTCCATCCGCCTTCCCGCAACCCGAAGTTCAGTCCGGCTGACGCGGTGCTGTGGCAGAAAATCGCGCCGCTACTCGACAGAAATGCACTGCGGCCACCATTGCTGCGCGAGATCGCCCAGGCGATCGGCGAGGACATGAAGAAAACCGAGTTGGCGCTGCAGCGCGCCTCGCGCTACGGTCTGGTGTTGCGAGTGTCGCAGAACCGCTTCTTCCTGCCTTCGGTCCTGCGCCAGCTCGGCGAGCTGGCGCAGGTCCTCGCGCGGCAGAGCGGCAACGGCCGGGTGACGACCGCCGCTTTCCGTGACCGGTCCGGGATCGGCCGCCGTCTGAGCATAGAAGTGCTGGAATTTTTCGACAGGGTCAAATTCACCCGGCGGGTCGGCGATGCGAGAGAGATACTGCGCCCGGCGGCTGAAGCGTTTATTGACAAGCAGACGCCTGCTGAGATATAGACCCGGTCAGGAGGAATGAGGGGAAAACATCCCCTCGTGTTCCATTACGTGCGAAGTTGTTTCGAAAATTTCCAAAACAGCCTCAAATAAAAACGGATCTACGGAAGAGAATCGCACCCCGGTGGGGCGCCCGGACTTCAAATTCGGCGAGAGGCGTCAGACGTCTCTGGTGGGTTCGACTCCCACTCTTTTCCGCCAATATTCTTGAGTGCTATACGGAGGGTACACCCGTGCTGCCTTTGACCAAGGTAACCGAAATCTCCCGAATCGGGTACGGCTTCATGGCCTCCAAAGTACTCTTTGCGGCGCTCGATCTGGACCTGTTTACGCGGCTCGCAGCCGGCCCGAAATCGCTGGCCAGCCTGGCAGGGGAATCGGGCATTGCGGAAAACCGCCTGCTCACGCTGCTCACGCCCGGGACACTTAGCGAAAGGGCACGCGAGGCAGGTTTCGCGCAAGCGGTGGTTCAGGAGCTTATTCCGGAGCTCACCAAGGTGCTAACCGCGAGGAAACCCCGCTAGCGGCAATCAGCGTTTGTAGGCGAGGAAGTTCACGCCGTCGACGCCGTACTTGCGCGCGGTCTTCTCCTTGTTCGTACCGAGGAACGGGTCGAATTTCTCGACCACCTTCGCTTCACGGAAGCCCGCCTGCTCGATCACCTGGAGATACTCTGCAACCTGCAGAGCGCCGGCAATTCATCCGGTCCAGAGATCGATGTTGTTGCGCGCGTCCTCCGAGAGGTCGCTCTTCATGATGATGTCGGCGAACTGCAGCCGGCCGCCGGGCTTCACGACGCGGAACAGTTCGGCAAACACTGCTTCCTTGTCCGGGGCAAGGTTGATCACGCCGTTCGAAATCACTACGTTCACGCTGTCGTCGGCGAGTGGCAAGCGGGTCATGTCCGCCTTTTCGAAGCGTACGTTGGCAAGTCCCGCCGCGCGCGCCGCACCGCGCGAGCGCTCGAGCATGCCATCGGTCATGTCGATACCGATGACCGTCCCGTTCGGGCCGACCTGCTTGGCGGCGAGCAGACAATCCATGCCGCCTCCGGAGCCGATGTCGATCACCGTGGCGCCGTTTTCCAGCGCGCCCATCCTAAACGGGTTGCCCATTCCGCAGAACACTTCAGTGGCGGCTAGCGGCAGGGCCTTCAGTGCGGCGAGGTCGTAGCCAAGGTGTTTCGCGGCGTACTCGGCGCCACGGTGGAAGTGGTAGTCCCCGGCCGGATCCTCGGCGACTTGGGTATAGGTCAGCCACACCTCCGACCTGAGCTTATCCTTGTCGAAGTTCATCGGGCAGGCGAGCGCCATGATTCTAGCCTCCATCCGTTAATGCGGGAATGCTATCAGAAAGCGGGGCCGTGAATCCAGTGTCGGAATTCAACCTTGTGCGGTAAGCAAGTAGTAACGCATTGATTGCGCACAAGGTGGTTCTCAAAGGTCTGCACTACACATCGGCATCGACGCGAAGGCGGGGGTTTTCTGGTGGTAGATCTGGCGGATGGCCAGATCGTTCGTCCTTGAACGCCTGCTCGACCTCGGTGATCATCGTACCCACAGACCAGGCAGTTCGCGTGTCCGGTTATCCAGCGCCTGGCTAATCGTCGGTTGCGGAGGGAAGACAACTATATCGACCCACCGAGCGGCGCGCCAACTGCTCCACGGGCAGGATATCTTCCAGGTTGATCCGTTTCATGACGTCGGCCGGTACGTTCACGCGCATCGGGTATCGCTGTGGCGACGCCGGCATGGTCGCATCGATTCCCGCCTTCGTGCTCTCGGCGCTGCGGGTTGCGGAAGGATCGAGCTGTGAGCCGAGACAGCCGGGGACCACGATAAGGTCACGGTCCCACTGTGAGCGCGTGGCGATCGCCCACAGTACCTGGGCATCGCTGTAGACATCGATGTCGTTGTCCACGACCACCACGTGTTTGACCCACTCGAAGGCCGCCAGCGTGGCCATGATAGCCGCCCTTGGTTGGCCGTCATGGGTCTTCTTGATCTGCAGGTAAACATGGAAACGGCCGTTACCCGAACGTGGCAAGTAGACTCGTTGGACCTGAGGTACGGCGCGCCTCACCACGTCATAAATCACATGCTCCGCCTGCATGCCTCCATAGTCATGCACCATGCCAACCATGTGCGTGTCCCAGATGGCGTCGTTCCGATGGGTGACCGCCGTCACCTCCATTACCGGGCTCATGATCTGCGGGCCATAGTACCGCGGGTACTCACCGAAGGGACCCTCCGGGGCGCGGTGGCCGGGGCGCATGATCCCCTCGATCACCACCTCTGCGTCGGCCGGAACCAGAAAGTCATCGCCCAGTGTTTCCGAAGCGGTCACCCGCAGGGGTTCGCCCAGCACAGCCCCGGCTGCCTCGTAGTGGTCGCTGGGATAGCCCATGTGTGTGTGTGCCCCCATGGTGACGGCGGGGTGGTGGCCGATCCAGAATGCGACCTTCATCTCCTCGCCAAGCTCCTCGTGCGCCCTGTAGTTCCAGGCGTTGTGCGTCCCCGGGCTGAGATAGCACCGGATTTCGCGGGGGCCGACCACAAAACCCCGGTGATATGCGCAATTGACTGCCCTTTTTTCCGGATCGTAGCAGGTCAACAACCCGGCGCTGATGTAATGGCCCGGATCCATCTCATGGATGCGCAGCACCGGGAACTCCCACAAATCCACCGTATTCCCCAGAACAATGTTTTCCTTGCAGGGCGCCTGCTTGCTTGGCACGAGCACCGGAGGCCGCTTGCCCCCCTGTACACGCCTGGCCCACTCTTCGCCCACATGATCGATGTCTGAATTGAGGGCGAAGGCCATCTTCTGCCGGTCTCCCACCACGTTGACCGAGGCGCGAAACCGCGAGACGCGGCCGTTCCGGTTGACCACGCGGTGGAAAATGATCAGGGGGTACTCGCCGCGCTCGTCAAACTTCTTGGCGACGGCCGAACACTCAAATTCCGCACGCAATTCCTTATCTACGTGGAAGACGTCGTCGGGGAACTGCTCCTCATAGTCCCGCAGAAAGGCCCGGAAATCTTTGATACCGCCTCTATCCTTTGTCGGCACCGGCGGCCTTGGCGCGACCTTGGTCGCCTGCGCCGTCCTTGCTTGCCGCGCGGCCGGACGCGGCGGCGCGTTAAGAAGATCGAGCCGAACAGCACCGAGCTTCATGAGCGCGCCGCAAAACGGACACAACACCTCGGGGTCATTCATCTCTTCATACTCCTGGCCACAGTAGGACTCCCGAGCACAATGGCTGCACTGGAACCAGATTTCCCGGGCACTGAGGGTCAGTTTGTTCATCGCATTGTCTCCTTGGGCTACGCTGCAAACGCCGGCCCGCAGCAAGCGTGCCGCCGGTAACGGTACCACTAAGGGATAGGAAGCGCTATCGAAAGAGGGCGTCGTGTCAGACTCAAGTCATTGATCGTTCATGGATTGCATGCTACCGTATCAATTCTTTGTCAATACAACGATTGATTGGGTTGTGCCGCCCAAGGCAAGATAGTCGGCGACAGGTTCGAGTCATTTGCGAAGGAGGCTTCATGTATAGCGCCAATACGGTCATTGGCCACCCGGGCTCGAATCCGAAGGAATTTCGGGATGTCGAGTTGAAATGGCCCGAAGAAGATCTGGCGTCCGTTCCGGATTGGATCTACACCAGCCAGGCCGTTTATGAGCGTGAAGTCGAACGCATCTTTCACGGCCGCAGCTGGAACTACGTGGCCCTTGAGGCCGAGATCCCGAAGCCCGGCGACTATATTCGGTCTTATGTCGGTCCCACCCCGGTCATCGTTGCGCGTGAGTCGGACCGAAGCGTGCATGTGTTTGAGAACCGCTGCGCGCACCGGGGTGTCGAGTTCTGCCGGAAACCGCGCGGCAACGCCAAGAAGTTCGTGTGTCCGTATCACCAGTGGACGTACGATCTCTCGGGCAACTTGCAGGGCATTCCTTTCAAGCGCGGCGTGAAGGGCGACAAGGAAAGTGGCATGCCACCGGACTTCAAGAATGAGGAGCACGGGCTGCGCAAACTCTGCGTGCAGGTTCTGCATGGCGTGGTCTTTGCGACCTTTGCCGAGAAGATGGAGCCCGTCGAGCAATACCTCGGATCGGAGATACTCAAGGAGTTCGAGGTCGTGTTCAAGGGCCGCAAGTTGAAAAACCTCGGCCACTATCGAAACGAGCTTCCGTGCAATTGGAAGTTCTACCACGAGAATCTCAAGGATCCGTACCACGGAACCCTCCTCCACTCGTTCCTCGTTACCTTCGGCCTGGGCGTTGCCGGCATGAAGTTATTGATGTTGGCCGACCCGAGTGGACGTCACGGCACGATAGCCGGGGCAAAGGTCGACGATGTGATGAAAGACGTGGCCCAAGAGACCCGTGATCAAATGCGCTCGTTGCGCCCCGACCTGAAGCTCGCCGACGGCAGGTTCCTTGAATTCGTGCGCGAATTCGACTCGCCTTGGTCGGTGACCATGCAAACGATCTGGCCGAACCTGATCGTCCAGCGTGAGTTAAACACGCTCGGCATACGCCATATCGTGCCAAACGGTCCGCACAGCATGATCATGATCTGGACCATGTTCGGCTATGAGGACGACAGCGAGGAGATGCTCCGTCACAGGTTGCGCCAGGGAAACCTGATGGGCCCGTCGGGATTCCTGGGGCTCGAGGACAACGAAGCGCTCAAGTTCCTGCAGGAGGGCGTGCGGCGCTCACCGACCGACCGCGGCACGCTGAAGCTGGGCGGCACGACCGAAGGCACGTCGAGCACCATGGCGAGCGAATCGGCGCTGCGCGCGATGTTTCGCCATTACCGTGGGGTGATGGGACTATGATAATTGCCGGTTATGAAATCGCAGCCATCGAAGCGCGTGCGGCGCGCGAGGCGCGTGCCGACATCGAGGATTTCCACAACCTCTACTGCAACACGCTCGACCTGGGCAACCTTGATGCGTGGCCCGATTTCTTCACGGAGGACGCCTTCTACATCGTTACGGCGCGGGAGAACGTCGAAGCGAATCTAGCTGTCGGCTTGGTATACGCGGAAGGGCGCGCAATGATTCGCGATCGCGCGTACGCGATCAAGCACACGATGATGTTCGCGCCCCGCTATCTGCAGCATTTCGTGTCGAACGTCACCGTGCTCAGCATCTCCGGCAACGAGATTCGCGCACAGTCGAACTACCTGTTGTTGCAGACGCTCGTGGAAGCGCCGACCACGATCCAACAAGCGGGCCGGTACTACGACACTTTCGTCCGGAACGGCGAGCGGCTGCTGCTAAAGGAGCGGCGATGCGTCTATGACACCACCCTTATCGCGAACGATATCGTCCTGCCGATCTAGTACTTGATCACGCGACGGCAGGCCAATTGAAATAGATGGAAAAAGCGCACAGGAGAATGAAAATGTTGAAGCAGGCACTGGAAAGGGCGGCGAGACAAGTGACACTTGCGGTCGTGTGGGCGATCGCCGGCGGGATCTTTATGAATGGTGCGCTCGCACAGCAAAGCGGCCCGATAGAAGTTCGTAACGGGGGGATGCGCGGCTTTCTCGGAATGCTGAAGGTGTCCCTCGCCAAGATACAGGACAAACATGGCGTGCGGTACGACAACAAAATATTCAACGACGCGACCACAACCGTCCTCGCCATGGAGCGGGGGGAGCTGGAGATGGGTAACGTTACGGCTCAGCACCTTATCCGCGCCATTGATGAAGGAATCCCGATAGTCCTCGTCGTGGGCTTGGGCGGAGGGTACAACGTTCTTGTCGCAGGTACCGACATCAAAGTGCCGCAAGGGGATCTGAAAGCGCTGAAGGGATTGATCGATGAACGGAGGCGATCGGGGAATAAATTAAAGATCGCCGTCCCGACAGGTTCGCAGCAGCATCTGAAGCTGACCCATCTTCTGATCGGCATGGGGGTCAACCCCGATCGGGACGTCGACGTCCTGAATATTCCGTTTCCAGGTCATATGCGTTCGGTAGAAGGACGGCAGGTCGATATGTCGATGACTGTCGCCCCTTTTGCCGCCCTCATGATCCAGTCCGGCGTGGGCCGCCTGTTTCACCATGTGTACGGCCCCGGTGTCGGCAGATGGGAAGTCGGATACGCGGTAAGAAAGGACCTGGTTGAAAAGAAC
>MEKR01000196.1:32335-76133 GCA_001767035.1 Acidobacteria bacterium RIFCSPLOWO2_02_FULL_61_28 | reverse complement strand
TCTGGGACGGCGGCCAACTCGCGTTGGCATCCTCCGTCGGCCAGCCACTCGGCGACCATCGCCGCGGTGATCTCCAAATGAAATTGGATCGCACAGACGTTTCGCCCGTAGCGGAATCCCTGGTTTTCATAGAGGTCGGAGCGAAAGAGCGGGACCGCGCCGGCGGGCAGGTCGAAGGTGTCGCCGTGCCAGTGGAACCCCATGAAGCGTGACGGCAGCCCGGCGGTGAATGCATCTTGCGGGGCGGTAACCTCCACGGGGTACCACCCGATTTCCTTCTTGTGTCCAGGATAGACGCGGGCGCCGAGTGCCCCGGCGATCAGTTGCGAGCCAAGACAGATCCCCAAGACGGGCAGGCCGGCCTCCTTCGCCTGGCGGATGAGGCGTTGTTCCTCTCCGAGAAACGGGTAGCGGTCGGCCTCATAGACTCCCATGGGACCGCCCATCACGATCAGGCCACTCCAGTCGGCAGGAGTCTCCGGCACCGCCTCCCCCCGAAACACGTCCAGATAGCGGTACGCTATTCCGGCCCCCTCCAGGACTCGGGCAAGCGTGCCGATATGCTCGTGCTCGATATGACGGAGCACCAACCAGGGCCTGCCCTGAGCCAGGGCGATGGGAGCGTGCGGTTCCGCAGCGGGCGACATTTCTGCTTGCTCTCCTTCCAGAAGGGTAGAATTGCCCGAGAGCTGTCGGATGTCAAGTGGGGGGCAATCCAAGCCGCGCGTCCATCCGAGCCGCGACCGTGAGGGAGCGGGCAGATTTTCCGAATCCTGCGCCCAGTCTCGGTAGTCAAACGAACGGAACAGGAGTATCATGATCGAAAGGAGCGAATGACGATGGCGATGCGGAGGCACGGTGGCCTCTTTTTGGCGGGTGTTTTTCTCCTCCTGACGAGTGCCGCCCACGCCAACTTGCCCGACAGTTTCAACGGCTGGCAGACCACGAGCTTTCAGCCGATTCCTGCGTCCCGGCTCTCCCGGTTTGCCGGCGACGATGCCCTGGTGCTTCAGGAGTACGGGTTTGCTTCCGGCCAGCGGAGAGAATACGCGCGAAATAACTCCAAGCTGACCGTGACCCTATGGCAGATGAAAGATGCCAGCGGGAGTTTTGGCCTGTATTTGTTCTATCAAGAGAGTGGCATGGAGGGCGCAGACGGGGATGACGCGATACTGACGTCGCCGGGACGTTGGCTGGCGCGGCGCGGTCTCTATGTTGTGGATGTCCGGGGTGAGGGGTTGGAGCGGGAAGAAGTCGCGATGCTGCTGGCGGAGGTCCCCCGGCTCCGACCAACCGCGGAATTCCTCCCGTTGCTTCCGGACTACCTCCCCGAGGAAAATCTGATTGCTCGCTCCACCAAGTTTCTCATGGGGCCCGCAGCGTTCGCGCGGCTGGAAACAAAGGTGCCTCCCGCGTGGATCGGTTTCGACCTGGGGGCGGAGGCAGTTCTGGCGCAGTACCGGAGCCGGGGGAGCCGCCTGCGATTCCTTCTGGTGACCTACGCCACCCCGCAGCTCGCCGCCAAGCAACTCCGCAGCTTTCAGGAATTGGCGGCCGCATCGAAACCGCCGGCGCTCGGGACTGTCTATCTCCGCCGGAAAGGCTCGGTGCTGGGTGTGGTTCTCGATTCCCCGCAGCAAGCTCCGGCCGAGAAGCTTCTCGACGGAATCCGCTATGGAAGCGTAGTGACGTGGAACGAGCCCGCCCCCAGTCCACGGGATAATATTGGAAATCTCATGCTGGCTGTCTTTTTCTTGGCCGGTTTCATGCTGCTGATTGCCTTGATGGGTGGTATTTTCTTCGGTGGATTCCGTGTTTTGGCCAAGAAGTTCCTGCCCTGGGCTATTTTTGACCGACCGGAGCAGATGGAGATCATCCGATTGCATCTTTATGACAAGTAAGTTGTGTGATAACAACAAGATATAATTTTAATTCTGTTTTCCATCCAGGAATACAATACTTTATGTCATAGACGGACAATATTTGACCTCTTTTTAAGTTATTGAAAAATAAAGATATTAAATTCAATCAGTTTGCCGGAAATTTTTCTTGACAAGGAAAGTCACGGAGGGCTACACTCAGTGAAAAGTTTTGACGGTTGCGCATTCGTCGAAACTATTCTCCTTTTTTTTCGTGCTCACCGTTTTGGTGGGCCTTTTTTTTGCCCGAAATTCAGCATCGCCGCAGGGCAGTTCGCTGCGATAATGTATCGGAGCGATCGCCGGTTTTCATTCTAAGGAGGACTCATGAGCATTCGCGTCGGGATTAACGGCTTCGGAAGGATTGGTCGGAATATTTATCGCACGGCGCTGAGCGACCCGGAGGTCGAGTTCGTTGCCGTGAACGACATCACCGACCCCAAGACACTGGCCCATCTGCTCAAATACGATTCGATTCTGGGGAACTTGAAGAATTCTGTCGGGCACGCCAAGGACTGCTTGCAGGTGGACGGGCAGAGCATTCGGGTGTTCGCGGAAAAGGACCCCGCGAAGATTGACTGGGACGCGGTGGGAGCGCAGATCGTAGTGGAGTCCACCGGGCTGTTCACCAACGCGGCGGACGCCCGCAAGCATTTGCGGGGCGGGGTGAAGAAAGTCATCATCACAGCGCCCGCCAAAGATGAGGACGTAACGCTGGTGCTCGGCGTCAACGACGCCATGTATGACCCGGCGAAACACCACGTTCTCTCGAACGCCTCCTGCACCACCAACTGCCTGGCCCCGGTCGCCAAGGTCGTCAATGACCGCTTTACCATCCGCAGTGGAACCATGACCACGATTCACTCCTACACGAACGACCAGAAACTTCTCGACCTGCCCCACAAGGACCTGCGCCGGGCGCGGGCGGCTGCCCTCTCGATGATACCCACTTCGACCGGAGCCGCCAAAGCCGTCTACCTGGCGATTCCAGAGCTGAAAGGGAAGCTCGACGGCTTTGCCATGCGGGTTCCCACCCCAAACGTTTCGGTCGTGGACCTGGTGGTCTTTGTGGAGAAGGCGACGTCTCCCGAGGAGGTGAATGCGGCGCTCAAAGCGGCGGCGAACGGTCCCATGAAAGGGATTCTCGGCTATACCGAGGAGGAGCTGGTCTCCGCCGACTTCAGAGGGGACGAGCACTCCTCGATTGTGGACGGCCCGCTGACGAGGGTCGTCGCCGGCAACTGCGTCAAAGTGATCGCCTGGTACGACAACGAGTGGGGCTACTCCTGCCGCGTCCGCGATCTGATCAAGTTCCTCGCCGCCAAAGGGCTGTAGCTGGAAGGAGTCAGAAGTCAGGAGGCAGGAGCCAGAATGAAGATCAAGCTACAAGGCTGTCATCCCGAGCGCAGCCGGGGGCGGAGCGAGGGACCCGCTTTTCTTCTAACTCCTGACTTCTGACTCCTGGAGTTCCCATGCCAAAACTATCTATCCGCGATCTCGACATCGAAGGCAAGCGCGTGTTCGTCCGGGTGGATTTCAACGTGCCGCTCTCGGGCTCGGGTGAGATCACCGACGATACGCGGATTCGCCAGACGCTCCCGACGCTCGAATATGCTCTCGGGCGGGGCGCTTGCCTGATTCTGGCTTCACACCTCGGGCGGCCCAAAGGGAAGCCCAATCCCAAGATGAGCCTGGCTCCGGTGGCGATCCATCTGGAGAAGCTGCTCAACCGGCCGGTGGCGTTCGCCTCGGATTGCATCGGTCCGGCAGCGGAAAAACTGTCTGCCGACCTGCGGAACGGAGAAGTGTTGCTTCTCGAAAACCTGCGCTTCCACCCGGAGGAGGAGGCCAACGATGCGGAGTTCTCCCGGCAACTGGCGCGTCTGGGTGAACTCTACGTCAACGACGCTTTCGGCTCGGCCCACCGCGCCCATGCCTCGACCGTCGGCATGACCCGCTTCTTTCCCCAGGCCGCTTCCGGATTCCTGATGGAAAAGGAGTTGAATTATCTCACCAAGGCCACTTCCAACCCCGAGCGCCCGTTTGTCGCCTTGCTCGGAGGGGCAAAGGTCTCCGACAAGATCGAGGTGATCGAGAACCTGCTGCCGATCGTGGACGCGCTTCTAATCGGCGGCGCCATGGCCTATACCTTCCTCCGCGCCCAGGGACTGGCGACCGGCAAATCTTTGGTCGAGGAGGACAAGATTGACCTGGCTCGCAAGGTCCTGGCCCAGGCCCAGGCGCAAGAGGCCCATGCGCAAGAAAAAGTCCGGAAGTACCGCCTTCAGTTGCCGGTGGACCACCTGATCGCCGAGAAACTCGACGCCGAGGCTCCGACCCGCGTCGTGGACGGGACCTCCACGCCGATCCCGGAGGACTCGCTGGGGGTGGACATCGGGCCACGGACCATCGCCCTTTATGCGAGTGAAATTGCCCGTGCCAAGACGGTCCTCTGGAACGGGCCGATGGGCGTCTTCGAGATCAAACCGTTCGCGCAAGGCACGCTGGCCATTGCCCAGGCGCTGGCCACATTCGGCGGAACCAGCGTGGTCGGGGGCGGGGACTCCATTGCCGCTCTCGCCGCCGCCGGCGTCTCGGACCGCATCACCCACATTTGCACCGGGGGCGGGGCGTCGCTCGAATTCCTGGCCGGAGAGAAGCTGCCGGGAATTGAGGCGCTCACCGACAAGTAACCACCACCGCGCTTTTCGGCATGGCCCGGCCTTTCACGATTCAACCTTCCAAAACGAGAGAATCTGTGCCGCCAAGTCTTCCCCGGACTCGCACCACAGCCGCCGCCGCGCGATGGGAAGTTTTTGTTCCAACTGGCGCGCGTAGTTGACCAATTTCTCCACGTTCTCGCGCATCTGCGGTCCGGCCATCACTTGTTGTTTCTCTTCCGGCGTCAGCGCCCATTCCTCTGCCGGGAGGAAATTCGACTCCGGCCCGAAGACGATTTCGAGGTGCCCGGGGACTTCCTGCCCTTCAGGGTCGAACTCGGTTCCCAGGCAGAGGATGGAGACCACCTGCGGCCTGCGCTCCCAGCCGCCGAAGATGTCCTCCGATTTGGGCGTCCGCGCTTTTGGCGTCCAAAGGTCCCAATGGATCTGCGCTTCGTAGGCGCAGTCGGCGTGCAGAAATTCCTCTGCCAATGGGAGGAGTTCCTGCGGGCTGATCCCGTCCCGAAACGCCTCCTCCGCGACCGGCGCTTCGCTCCAGTTGAGAGGATAGACGGCGAGCGACCTCACCCCCGGCGCTTGCGGGGAGGCGGGGAACTCCTCCAGGGCTTGCCGCCAATAGGCGAGCATGGTCTGTTGGTCAAAGTCCCGCAGCCAGAGGCTCAGATAAACCAGGTCCGGCATTCTCATTGCTCCCTTACCACCATCACCCGGCTCGGATGGCCCGCTTGCTTACGCGCGCGGCTCGGATAAACAAGGTCTGGCATCGTTCGATTATTGGGGCAGGGGAGGAGGAAATCAACCGCTTTTCCCTGGTTCAGTTTCGCTGGAGGGCCTTGGTTTCAAGGGGCAGACCGCGATACAATGGCGTTGCTCGCTGAAGTGGTGCGTTTGCCGAGGCGGGAATCGTTTCGCAGTCCCCACGAAGAGGCAACGGCAGACCTCTTTCGCGGATCATTTCTGAGCCTGCCGAAGCAGGCTAGGAGCGCGGCGATATGAAAGTCAAGTTTTGGGGCGTTCGCGGTTCCATCCCCACACCGGAACGGCGCAATTCGGGGTATGGCGGAAACACGACCTGCGTCGAAGTCAGGCTGGCAAACGGCACCGTGATCATCCTGGATTGCGGGAGCGGGCTGCGAGGCTTGGGCAAGAGCCTGCTGCGCGATTTTGGGGATCTGCCGATCCACGCCTACGTGTTTCTGACTCATTTTCACTGGGACCACATCCAGGGAATCCCGTTCTGCCTGCCCCTATACAAGGAAGGGAACGCGTTCTTCTTTCATACCGTGAAGAGGAACGAAGAAGGACTGAAGTCGGCGATTGAAGGACAGATGGTCAGCCCTTACTTTCCCGTGAATATGACCATGCTGCACTCGACCCGGCATTTCTATGATCTGGACTTCGATCCGGTGGACATCAACGGCGCGGTGGTCCGTTCCGGGCCCTTATTCCATCCGCAGGAATGCGTGGGGTACCGGATCGAGGCCGACGGCGCGGTGTTTGTTTTCGCTACCGACAACGAGCCGGGCTCCGCGGTTCACGACCGCTCGGTACGGGACCTGGCACAAGGGGCCGACGTGCTCGTCTACGACGCGCAGTACACGCCCGAGCAGATGCAGTCAGAGAGGATTGGTTGGGGGCACAGCAGTTGGCTCGAAGGAACCCGCATTGCCAAGGAATGCGGAGTCAAGCAACTCTTCTTGTTTCACCATGACCCGGACAACGATGACGAGTTCGTGGATGGCCTGGTCGAAAATGCCCGCCGGGAATTTCCGAACACCATCGCAGCCGCCGAAGGCCTGGAACTGGAACTGCCCACGCCCGTGTTGAAACCGGTTCCAGCGGCGGTGGCTCCGTAAGGGTCCTCCAGGAATCTTCAGGAGGCCTTGTGCATCGCGGCGGGAGAATTAGCGGCTCGGCCAAACCGTCGCAGGTAGTGGCTGTCTATGGCGCTGCGGGCGATCCGAGCCACTTCCCGTTCATCATACGGTTCCGGGATCAAGTCGTAGGCTCCGCATTGCAGGACTTCGGCCCAGAGCTGCTCATCGCCGCAACGAGAGCAAACAATCACCTCGCAGTTCTTTCCGGACTCCACAACCGACTGCACGAGATGCTGCCAGGAACCGTCCGGGAGCTCGGCGTCCACAAACAGCAAGTCAAAGGGAGCCGCTTCGCTGAGCTTCTGTTGCGCATCGCGAAAATATCCCGCCACGTACACATCCATTCCGCTCTGCTCCAGGATGGCGAGCAATCCAAGTCTTCGCTGCAAGGGCATAACCACTAACACTCGCGGGCGCATGACGCACCTCCCAGTAGGGAAAAGAAGAAGGTTGCTGGATTAGAAGTGGGAACGCAAGGAGGGCAAGCCGGTGGGGCTTGCAGACGATTGGGGACCGTCAGAAGCACCTAGTCCTCCCTTTCGTTCAATCCCTTGCAAGAGGCCCAGGCCATCCGCAGCAACAAACCCAACGCTCGCCCCGTTGGGCCGGACCTGGCAAGTCCGTGAGTTCAACTCCGCTGCCGCGCGCGACACCACTCGAACTGGCACAAATCGAAATTAGCCTCCATTATATATCGGGTATTGGAACGCCGACCAAGAGATTTTCTTGCTGAAAAACTGACGCACGACTACCCATAACGCCTGGGTCACATTTGCGAGGGCGGATTGCCTGGCATATAGTTATCAGAGCACGCTGAGGTGGCGGAGGAGCATCTGTGTCGCATCCGATTGGCATCGAGTTGACTGGCTCCACAGGCGAGCCTCGCGGCTTTGTGGACCCCAAGACCCGGGACGGCAGACCCGTGCTCGATGACCTCTGGGTCATGCAGGGTTCGCTCTGCGATCTCAAGTGCAAGCACTGCTATACGGCTTCTTCCCCGACCAGCCATCATCTGGAACCGATTCGTTTTGACGAACTGCGCCCGCATCTCGACGACGCGCGCGCCTGCGGCGTGCAAAAAATCTATTTCACCGGCGGGGAAGTCTTCGTCACCGAAGACGTCCTGCGCGGCCGCGCCGAGACCAACGAGGAATTCCTGGCGAGCCTCGAACACGCTCTGGCCATCGCGCCGACGGAAATCCTGACCAACGGGCGCCGCTACATCCGCAACCATTTCGACGCGCTCACGCGCCTCCATCGCCGGCACGGCGACCGCCTGCGGCTGCGAATCAGCCTCGAGAGCTTTCTCCCGGAGGACCACGATTCGATCCGCGGGCGGGGCACCTTCGCCCAGACCGTCGAGACTATCAGTCGCCTTGCCGCCGTCGGCTTTGTCCCCATCATCACCGCCGAGCGCCCTTTTCTGAAGATTTCCGATGACGAGGAAATCCGAGGCCGCTTTACCGAGTTGTTTGAAAAGCGCGGCGTGCGCGTCGAAGTGAATCTGATTGAGAACATTTTGGAGATGGGCCATCAGCTCGCGCAACTCGAAAAGGCGGGCCGCCGGCCCTCGGCGGAGGTCTTCATCACCACCCACTGTTTTCAGATTCTCAACAAGCCGCCCGAGAGCCTGATGTGCCACTACAGCCGCTGCATCCAGAAGATCGCCGGGCGCATTCGCTTCTACCCCTGCCCGGTCATCTACGACGACGAGCGGTTCGACCTTGGCGGAACGCTCGCAGAATCTTTCCAGCGCGTCTATCTCGGCCACAAGAACTGCTACGACTACTGTCTGAAGGGCAAAGGGGCGACGTGCCGCACCCAGCCTCTCGCAACCCAGGAGCAGTACGCACACCAATCAGAGCCGTCCCGCCCTGCGGAATTAGGGAGCGGGCAAGGGCCGTGGTAAGTGACGAGTGACAAGTGACGAGTGGTGCACAATGCGGGACGGTCACTGCAATTGTTATCGCTTGTCACTCGCCACTCATCACTCCTCACTGCTTTTTGCCTTTCCTCTATTTCCGGCTACAATGAGCGCGTGGCCAAGGTTTTGCCAAGACTGCGCGCCGATATTGACGTGATGCCGTCGCCGTCGCCCGAGCAGCCGGGTCTGCTGGTGCGCGACCCGTATCGCTACACTCCGGCCATGCTCATCATTCCGCCGGCGCTCGTCCCTTCGCTGGCTTTCTTTGACGGAGAGCAAAGCGATCTGGATTTGCAGGCCGATCTCTACCGTCGCACGGGCCAACTGGTCGGCAGCGATGTGATCGAAAACTTTGTCCATGCCCTCCAAACAAACGGTTTCCTGGAAACGGAGGAGTTCCACCAAATTCGAGAGTCGCGGCAACGGGAATTCCGCGACGCTCCGGAGCGCATCCCCGTCCATGCCGGGACGGGGTACCCGGATGAGCCGGAAGCCCTGCGGATGCAGATCAGGGAATATTTCGATTCCTGCGGGGAGCCGCTTCCTGATCCGCCGGGCATGGTCGGCTTGGCCGCTCCGCACGTCAGCCCGTCCGGCGGATGGAAAGGCTACGGGACTGCCTACCGGCGGCTCGCGCCCGAGTTGCGCGACAAAACCTTCGTTGTGCTCGGCACGTCGCACTACGGCCAGCCGGAGCGGTTCGGCCTCACGCGCAAGCCGTTCGTCACGCCGCTCGGGACATTGGAAGTGGATACGCGCCTGGTGGACTGGCTTGCCGAGCGGGCGGGCGACGCCGTGCTGATGGAGGATTATTGCCACGCGATTGAGCACTCCATCGAATTCCAATGCGTCTTCCTGCAACATGCCTTGGGCGCGCCCGTCCGCATTCTGCCGATCCTGTGCGGGCCATTCTTGCAGAGCCTGGTGACCGGCCGTTTGCCGGAGTCGGATGAGGATGTCGGACGGTTTCTCGCGGCGCTCGGCGAACTGGCGGAACGGGAGGGGCCGCGCCTGTTCTGGGTCTTGGGAATTGATTTGGCCCACATGGGAAGGCGCTATGGCGACCGCTTTGCCGGGCAGGCCGAGCAGGGCCGCATGGCCTCCGTTCGCGAGCAGGACCTCCAACGGCTCGACCGTGTCTGCGCCGGCGACAGCCAAGGGTTCTTCGAGCTGCTTCATCCGGAACAAGACCGGCTGCGCTGGTGCGGCTACTCGCCGCTCTATACTTTTCTCAAAGCGGTTCCCGAGGCCCGCGGCAACCTGCTCCACTACGAGCAGTGGAACATTGACCCGGAATCGGTGGTCACCTTCGCCGCGCTCGAATTTGTCCGCGACGGCGTTGCGAAATAGGCCACATTGCGGAGGCAGATGACGCGGGGGAGGCAAACGAAGCAAGGGAGACAAAGGAGACAGAGGATACCTTCATCTGCGTCCTTTGCTTCGTCTGCATCCTCTGCTTCGCCTCTGTGTCTCCGTGGCTAGTGTCAAACCCATGTCCACCCCGCTCCACGAAATGAGCCTCGCCGATGTCGGCGCGCTGATTCGCTCCAAACAGGTCTCGCCCGTCGAGGTGACCGCGCAGGCGCTCGAGCGCATCGAGCAGGTGAATCCCCCTCTGAACGCTTTCTGGACCGTGACCGCGGACTTGGCGCGCGAACAGGCCCGCGCCGCCGAGACCGAAATCGCCAAGGGCGAATATCGCGGCCCGCTCCACGGCGTTCCCGTGGCCTTGAAAGACTTGTTCTATACGCGCGGTATCCGCACCACGGCGGGATCGAAGATCATGGCGGATTTTGTCCCGGACGCCGACGCCACGGTCGTCGAGCGGCTGCGCCAAGCCGGCGCGGTGCTGGTCGGCAAGACGGCGCTCCATGAGTTTGCTTATGGCATCACCAATGACAATCCGCACTTCGGCCCCACGCGCAATCCCTGGGACCCGGCGCGCACGCCCGGCGGCTCAAGCGGCGGCTCGGCCGTGGCCCTGGCCACGGGCATGTGCTATGCGGCGCTCGGCACCGACACCGGCGGCTCGATCCGCATTCCGGCTTGCTTCTGCGGCGTCGCCGGACTCAAGCCGACTCGCGGCCGCGTCAGTTTGCGCAATGTTTATCCGCTCGGTTATACGCTCGATCACGTCGGTCCGATGGCGCGCACGGTCGTGGACGTGGGCCTCGTCTATCAAATCATTGCCGGATTTGATCCCCAAGACGATTTCTCCGAGGACCGCCCGGTCGGCGAAGTCCGCCTGAGCAAGTCCCTGAGTCAGAGCCGCGCCAATCCGAGCCGCGACCGTGAGGGAGCGGTCAGCTTGAATCCGAGCCGCGACAGTAATGGAGCGGCCACTCAGGGAATAGGGAACAGGGAACAGGGAACAGGGGGAAGAAGTCAGGTTCTCGTCGGCATCCCCGAGAATTATTTCTTCGACTGCGTACACCCGGAAGTCGCGGCTCTGGTGCGCAAGGCCGCAGGCGTCCTGGAGGACCTCGGCGCGACGGTGGTCCCGGTTCGCGCCCCCGACATGCCCGACATGGAGGAACTGACCGAGGCAAACCTCAGGACACTTTTAGTAGAAGCCTACGTCGTCCACAAAGAGCATCTGGAGAATCGTCCTAATGACTTGGGCGAGGAAATCCGGCGGCGTCTGGCGCAGGGCAGGGAAGTGTCGGCTCCCGATTACGTGCAAGCACAACTCGACCGCCATCGCATTCGCCGCCAACTGGAACAACTCTTCGAGCACGTGGACGTGCTCGTCACGCCTACCACGCCGCTCGTGGCCTTTAAGCTCGGTGAGAACCGAACCATAATCTGCGGGAAGGAAGAAGACGCCCGCGCCGCCACCACGCGCCTGACGCGCGGCTTCAACGCCACCGGCCACCCGGCCTTGTCTGTCTGTTGCGGCTTTTCAAGCGAAGGCTTGCCTGTTGGTCTGCAAATTGTCGGCCGCCTCTGGGACGAAGCCACCGTCCTCCAAGTCGGCTACGCCTACGAGCAGGCCACTGATTGGCACACGCGCAGGCCGCCGATTTAACAAGCTCCCTGCATTTTCTGTGTTGTCATCCTGAGGAGCGCAGCGACGAAGGACCTGCACTTTTCTCTCTTGGATTACCCCGCCCGCGCTGCCTCTTCGACCGTCGCTTCATGCCCCTCATGCTCGTGCCCGCAAAATGGGCAGAATCTCCCGAACCTTCGCTCGCCGCACTGAGCGCAAGCCTCGACCGTCAACTCTTCCAGCGGACTACCGCAATCAGTGCAAAAATTTGCTGTAATATTGAGCGTTGCTCTCGGGTGGTTCCGGCACCCCATCCTGAGAATTCCCATCTCACGCTCCCTTCACGACCTGCTCGTTCTTTTCGACGGCGGGGGATTATACCATCAAGGTCGGTCTGGTTGCGGGCGGTTCAATGCCTTGAGCAGCTTGTCGAAGTTTTTCTTGTATTGCTCGTGGTCTTTCCAGTTGCGAAAGTCGCCGACCACTTTCGCAATCACGTCCGCCTTGCGCGGATGATCCCATTTATCGAATAGGTAATCGTCAATGCGAATCGGAAACAGGATTTCTTTTTTTTCTTGACCCTCGCGTTGAAGGGCGCGTTCAATTTCATCACAAACGTCATCAATGATAACCTCACCGAGCGGTTCCCCGTGAAGCGAGTACTCGGAGCAAACTGCTATCACTTTGTCGTATTCGAAAATGTCGTGTCCAAAGTCGCCCTGGAACCTTCCATGCGGAGTCAATTCGGGGAAATTCCAACAACGGAGGCCCTTCGCTCGGAAGTCGGCACAAAGCCGCTTTGCAAATTCTTTATCCTTGCGGGAGTGCCTGATCAAACAAGTCTGAAACTCTATTGGACTTTGGGCAAGGGATTTTGCGGATGCGATTAGAACGTCTGGAACGCCTATTCCCTTGAGGAACATTTCAGGAATTCTCCCTTTCGACTTAAGGATAGTGTCAATGCCTATGTCCGAGGGGGCAACGTGCTCTATCGCTTCAATGCCTTTTACACTGCTCAAATCGCAGTCAGCAATTATGCTGCATCCCAAGACAGCCGCATGCATATTCGTTTCTGTCAAGCGTGCGCGGCTCAGGTCTGCCTTTACCAAATCAACCCCGCTCAGGTTGGCCCCTCGCAGGTCGGCTTCTCTTAAATCGGTTTCACTTAGGTCGCTCTCCCGTAGGTCAGCATTGCTCAGGTTGCTTCTGCACAGGTCTGCTCCACAAACGTCGCCTTCCCTCAGGTCTGTCCCTGTCAAATCAGCCCCCCCTAAATGAGCCCCCCACAGGTGGGCACCTCTCATGTCAGACCGGACCAAATCAACCCCACTCAGGTCGGCGTGGTTCAGTTGGGCCCCAGAGAGATTGGCTTGAGTCCCTTTCCTTCCATCCGACAGAACCCATTCGTGGTGTGCCTTCAAAATCCTGCTAAGTTTTTTCCTTTATGACGAAAGTGATCTATAGGCAATGACTCCGGTACTTCTCCAAAATCACCCATGGCCCCTCCTCCGTTTCGTGCCAAGCCTATCATATGCGCTTTTCCGCACTTTCGTATTGTTTGCACTCGCCGCCGCAACTGCGCCGGAATTGACGGCCCCGCCTTCCAAACGGTATAGTCAAATTCCCATATGGCTGAGATTGCAAAACAGTATAACCCGTCGGAGATTGAGCCGCGCTGGGCGCAGGAGTGAGTGTGGCGGGCAACGGAAAAAGCGTAATATCATAAGGGAGACGGGTTTTGGGAGGCAGCACCGTGAAGCGACAGATCAAAATCATCGTGGAGAAACATCCGGACGGATACGTCGCTTATCCGGTCGGCGTGAAGGGAATCGTGGTCGGGGAGGGCGACACCTATGAGGAAGCCCTGGCGGATGTGCAGTCCGCGATCCGGTTTCACGTCGAGAGTTTTGGCGACAGCGTCCTTGAGATGGAACCGCCGTTGCTCGAAGCGTTTGTCACTGAGACGAATGTGGACGTTTGATGCCCCCGTTTCCTGCCGATGCTTCCAAGCGTAAGGTCATCCGTGCGTTGGAGTTCTTGGGCTTCCGTCTAGTGCGGGAGCGGGAGCACATCTCGATGGTGCGCGAAAATCCGGATGGAAGCAAGACCCCGTTGACAATGCCGAACCACCTCCGGATCAAAGCCTCAACCCTGCGAACCATTTGTACCCAGGCCGGGATTTCTAGAGATGACTTTTTGCAAGCCTATGACAAAGCGTAGCAGTGGAAAGGTATAGTCCCACTCAGAATATGGCTGAGATTGCAAAACAGTATAACCCCTCGGAGATTGAGCCGCGCTGGGCGCGGGAGTGGGTCGAGAAGCGCCTCTATGAGGCAGATGCCGCCTCGACGAGGCCCATGTTTTCGCTTGTCATCCCGCCGCCGAACGTGACCGGCTCGCTCCACATGGGGCACATGCTGGAGCACACCGAGATTGACATTATTGTCCGGTGGAAGCGGATGCAGGGGTTCAACACGCTCTGGCTGCCGGGCACCGACCATGCCGGCATCGCCACGCAGATGGTCGTCGAGCGGCAACTCGCCGAGCAGAAACTTGACCGCCGCACGCTGGGCCGCGAGGCCTTTGAAAAGAAGGTCTGGGAATGGAAAGCGCAGAGCGGCGACACGATCAAGAGGCAGATGGTTCGCCTCGGCGCTTCCTGCGACTGGTCGCGCGAGCGCTTCACGCTCGATCCCGGCCTCTCGCGCGCAGTCCGCGAGGTTTTTGTCCGCCTCTATGAAAAGAAGCTGATTTATCGCGGCAAGTACATCGTCAACTGGTGTCCGCGCTGCCAGACGGCCATTTCGGACCTCGAAGTGGTTCACGAAGAGCACCTCGGCAATCTGTTTCACATCCGGTATCCGGTGCTGGGTGCGGAAGAAAGCGGACGGGCCGGGAGGCCCGTCCCCACTGGCGAGCACGTGGTCGTGGCGACGACGCGCCCGGAGACGATGCTCGGAGACACGGCGGTGGCCGTCAATCCGGCGGATGAGCGCTACAAGAAATTCCACGGCAAGACGGCGCGGCTGCCGCTGATGAACCGCGACATCCCGTTCATCCTCGACGAGCTGGCCGACCCGGCGTTCGGGACCGGCGTGGTGAAGGTCACTCCGGCGCACGACGCCAACGACTTTCTGGCTGGCGAGCGCCACCACCTGCCGCAGATTGACGTGATGGACGAGACCGGCAAGATGAACTCGAACGCCGGAGCCTACGCGGGCCTCGACCGCTTTGCGGCGCGCAAACGCATTCTGGCGGATCTCGAAGAGCAGGGCTTGCTCGAAAAGATTGAGCCCTACACGCACGCCCTGGGACGCTGCCAGCGCTGCAAGACGGTGGTCGAGCCGCGCCTTTCGACGCAATGGTTCGTCAAGGTGAAGCCGCTGGCGGAGGCTGCGATTCGCGCCGTCGAAGAGGGCCGCACGCGCTTCACCCCGGAAAACTACGCCAAGATTTATTTTGATTGGCTGACCAACATCCACGACTGGTGCATCTCGCGGCAGCTTTGGTGGGGCCACCGCGTCCCGGCGTGGCATTGCGGCGCGTGCAACGAAGTGGTCGTGGCGCGGGAGGAGCCAGCCCAGTGCCCGCACTGCCGGGCGGGCAATCTCAAGCAGGACCCCGACGTGCTCGACACGTGGTTCAGTTCGGCGCTGTGGCCGTTTTCGACGCTCGGCTGGCCGGACGCGACCGAGGACCTGCGCGTCTTCTATCCGACCTCGCTCATGATTACGGGCTTCGACATTCTTTTTTTCTGGGTGGCGCGGATGATGATGATGGGGATCGAGTTCATGCGCGAAATCAAGCCCGGCGATAATGTACCGTTCCGCGTCGTCTATATCCACCAGCTCGTGCGCGACGCCGAGAAGCAGAAGATGTCGAAGACGCGCGGCAACGTCATTGATCCTCTCGTGGTCACAGAGAAATTCGGCACGGATGCCGTGCGCTTTACGCTCGCGATCATGGCCGCTCCCGGCACCGACATCGCGCTCTCGGAAGACCGCATGGAGGGCTACCGCGCTTTCGCCAACAAGATTTGGAACGCGTCCCGGTTCCTCTTCCTGTCGCTCGAAAAGGCGGGCATCACAAGCTGGACGCCGCCTGCTGATGGGAATTTTCAGCCCGTCGCAGGACCGGACGGGACGCTCTTGCTCGAAGACCGCTGGATTTTCTCCCGGCTCTCGTGCATCGCGGGCGAAATGGCCGCCGCCTGGGACGCCTTCCGCTTTCACGAAGCCGCGCACCTGATCTACCACTTCTTCTGGCACGAATTCTGCGACTGGTATCTCGAACTCAAGAAGCTCGGTTTTGAGGCAGTAAACGATAAATCCGAGGATCTGCGACCGGTAGGAATACGTGTGGCGTTTGAGAATCTCTGCCGCGCATTTGACATTGCGCTGCGGCTGCTCCACCCGATGATGCCGTTCATCACCGAGGAACTCTGGCAGCGGCTGGGCGCCCGCGCAGGCTCGATTGCGCTGGCTGCGTATCCGGCGCATGAGCCCAACCTCGTGGACGAGGACGCCGAGCGGCAGATGGACCGGCTCCAGCAGATCATCGTCAACCTCCGCAACATGCGCGCCGAGATGCGCGTGGACGCCAAGCGGAAGATTCCCGCGGAACTCTACGCGCCCGACGACGGCGTGGCGCGGTTGAGCTTGGACTACCGCGCGGCGATTGAGCGGCTGGCGAGCCTCTCGGCACTGACCCTCGCATCGGCCCCGCTCACAAACGAAGGCGGCGTGGTGCGCTCGCTGCCGGACTGTGCGCTCAAGATCGAGTCGAAAGACGCGGTGGACCTCGATGCCGAGCGCGCCCGGCTGCGCAAGGAAGGCGAGAAACTGCTGGGAGAACTGCGTTCCGTGGATGCGCAGTTACAAAACGAGCAGTTTCTTTCCAAGGCTCCCGCGAAGGTGGTGGACTCGCTCCGCCAGCGCAAAGCCGAGTTGACCGAGAAATGTTCTCGGATGACGGAATCGTTGCAGAAGCTGGGATGAAAGCAGGAGTCAGAATCCAGCCACGGCCCGCGCCAGGCGCTCAGCCGGGCCGGGGGAGTCAGGAGCCAGAATGGGAACGCGGAAGCTGTGAGTCTGACTTCTATTATCTCTTGTTTTTCTCCGTGTCTCTGTGCCTCTGTGGCTGGACAGCATGGCGAAGCAACTGGATCAGCACCTGGATCGTTTGGTGGATGTTTTGGTCGAGAACGCCACCGTGGTGCTGAGCGGCACGAAGCTCGCTTCGCAATTGCGCGTGCCGCATTCGACGCTCTGGGAACTGATCGAGCGGCTGCGCGAGATGGGCGCGGAAATCCGCGGCCTGCCGGGAACCGGCTATCAACTCGTCAAGGCGCCGGACGTACTGACGCCCCGGATGATCCGGCGGAGCTTGCCCGCCGGGGAGTTCGGCGGCCGCATCCATCATCATTATCAGGTGGACTCGACGATGAGCGAGGCGGCGCGCCTGGCGTCGGCGAACGCGCCGCACGGAACACTCGTGGTCGCCGAAGAGCAGACCGCCGGGCGCGGGCGCTTCGGGAGGACTTGGTTTTCGCCGCGCGGAACCGGCCTCTACTTTACCGTGATCCTGCGCCCGAAGCTCTCGCCTGCCGCCGCGCCGATTCTGACGCTGCTTGCCGGAGTCTCGGTGGCCGAAGCCGTGAGCGAACTCGCGAGCTTGCCGATAGACATCCGAAGGCCGGACATGCGCTGGCCGGACATACGCTGGCCCAATGACGTGCTGATCGGCGGCAAGAAATGCGCGGGCATCCTGGTCGAGATGACGGCGCAGCCCGAGCGCGTGGAGCACGCGCAGATCGGCATCGGCGTCAACGTGAACCAAGCGGAGATCCCCGCAGAACTCGCTGCCGAGGCCACGTCGCTGCGGATCGAAGCGGGCCGCGGCTTCTCGCGCCTGGAGGTCTTGGTTTCGATTTTGAAACGCCTCGAGCACTATTATCATCGCCTCGAAGAGCGCGGGGCGGGGGCGATTGTCGGGCGCTTCGGCGAGATTTCGAGCTACGCGCGCGGGAAACGCGTTCGCGTGACCGATGGCCAGCGCGTTATCATCGGAGAGACCGTCGGCCTTTCGCCGGAAGGGATGCTCCTCGTTCGCCGCGACGACGGCGAGGTGGAGGCTGTGCTGAGCGGCCTGGTCCGGCCGGAGTCGTAGCGCCCCGGCCAGCCGGGGCTTCCTGGGCCGGCAAGACGCTGGCGCTACGTCGCGGTCAGCCACAACGAATTTGTCAGAGGCAACTGTAATGCTGTTGGCCATTGACGTCGGCAATACCAACACGGTGCTGGGAGTGTTTGACGGCAAGAAGCTGGTGGCGCACTGGCGGCTGAGCACGTTGCACGAGCAGACGGTGGATGAGTGGGGCATCCTGACGCGGAACCTCTTTGCCCTGGGAAGCGTTGACCCGGCCCGCATTACCGGCATCATCATTGCGAGCGTGGTGCCGCAGCTCGATTCGGCGCTGGAAGAGGTGGCGCAACGGTACTTCCAACTGCCCGCCGTCTTTGTCCGGCCGAATGGAGACACGGGCGTGCGTGTCCATTACAAGCCTCCGCAGGATGTGGGCGCGGACCGCGTGGTGAACGCCGTGGCCGCGTTCGCGAAATACGGCGGGCCGTGCGTGGTGGTGGATTTCGGCACCGCCATCACCTTCGACGCCATCTCGGCAAAGGGCGACTACCTGGGAGGCGTGATCGCGCCCGGCTTGGGGATTTCCGCCGAAGCTTTGTTCACGCATACTGCCCGCCTGCCGCGCGTGGATATCCGCGAGCCAAAATCGGTTGTGGGAACCACCACCGTCGGCAGCATCCAGTCGGGGTTGTACTATGGGTGTCTGGGGTTGGTGGACGGAATCCTGGAACGGATGCTGGCGGAACTTGGTCCCCGATGCCGCGTCGTGGCCACCGGCGGCCAGGCGGAATTGCTCGCCGGCGTTTCGCGCTACCTCCGGCAGACCGACCCGTTTTTGACACTCGACGGATTGCGAATTCTCTGGGAACGGATGCAACCGAGAAAACCGAAGGGCCGGAGCGCGAAGAAAAAACGAACGAGATGAATCCACCGTAGCGGTTCTTGCTCCCCGGGAAGAACAGATGGACATTCGGGAATTGTTTCTGAAGCAGAAGGAAGTCACACGCAAGCGCACCCGCACGATCTACCCTTACATCCCGCGAGACAAGGTGGCGTGGGTCCCGGCCGAGGGAGCGCTGTCATTGGGCCTGCTGCTGCGGCATGTCTGGCACTCGGAATCGGGCGTCCGACAGGTGCCGCTCTACGACCGTTGGAGCTACTTCGAGCGGCGCATCCCGGAGGGCCTTTTCCCGATTCTGGGTGAAGTCACCGACATTAACTACGAAATCGAGATGCTCGAGAAGACGCACAATGAAACGATGGAGTTGGTGGCGCAGATGCCTGCCGAGCGGTTCGAGCAGGAGTTTGTCAACGAGAAGTTCGGCTTCCGCCGCAAGGGGTACGTGATTCTGCTGGGGATCATCGAGCACGAGGTGCATCACCGCGCGCAACTGCTGACCTATCTGCGGATTCTGGGGACACCTTGGCCGGGGCATTGAGGGTCCATTTTTCCTGTTCCGAACCCAACCTTCATCGGAGTCTTCCAGGGAGTCTTCCAGAATCCAGCAGCGTCTTCAATCCAGATCGGGAAGCAAAACAGAATCTCTTTCGATTGGATACGGAAATAGCGGAATGGTTGCGCTGCAAGTAGTCCTCTGGCTGTATGATGGAACTGAACAGACGAACCCTGAATGAAAATCCGGTGGGAGTCAAGGAGGCAACCGAGATGAAACGGACGGGCGTGATCATCGGCCTCGCGCTGGCCGTAGGCTTTGTGGCTCTGGCCCAGCGGCGCGGATGGCGAGGAGCGCCGGAGAGCCTGCCGTTGCCCAAGACCGCGGCGGAGAGGAAAATCCTTGCGGTGCTGGATGAGGCTGTGAAGGCCGGCGAAGTGTGGGCCTCCGTCCCGGCCAGCGACGGCAGGATGCTGCGAGTGCTGACGGAGGCCGTGGGCGCAACGAATGTGGTCGAGATCGGCACCTCGACCGGAATTTCCGGTCTCTGGTTCAGCCTTGCGCTTCAGAAGACCGACGGCAAGCTGACCACCTTCGAGATTGATCCTGGCCGCGCGGCTACGGCCCGTGAGCACTTCCGGAAGGCCGGCGTGGACCGGATCGTCACCATCGTCGAGGGGGATGCGCACGAGAATGTTGCCCGACTGAAAGACCCGATTGATCTGCTCTTCATTGATGCCGACAAGGAAGGCTACGTGGATTATCTGAACAAGTTGCTGCCCTTGGTGCGTCCGGGCGGCTTGGTGCTGGCCCACAACCTGAGCATGATTCCCGATTATGTGAAGCAGGTCACGGGCAATCCGGACCTGGAAACGATTTTCTATACGGAAGGCAACGGTCTGGTCGTGACGGTAAAGAAGCGTTGAAGGACCGGGTAGGCAAGGTTGGAGAACTACTTTAACTATTTCACGGAAATCGAAGAGTACTTTTGGAAAAGACGAGGGACGGTTTTGCTCGTCTCGACGCTCGATTGGGCCTTGATTGACACCTGGAAGCAGGCCCATATCCCGATCGAAGCGGTCCTCAAGGGCATTGACCAGACCTTTGAGAAATTCGAGAAGCGCCGCCACCGCTCGCGGAGGGTCAATTCGCTAGCCTTTTGTCACCAGGCAGTCTTGGCCGCCGCGGAAGAAGGCGAGCGCGCGTCGCTTCCGCACCCTTCTGCTGGCGATCCCATTCCCCGGGGGGAACTGGCGAAGTTTTTGGCGAGCAACGCCGAGGCGCTCGGGAAAGCCGCGAAGGGTTTTGAGGAGCAAGGCCGCCCGGAATCGGCCTCCACGTTTCGCCAACTGGCAGCCTCGCTCGGTGAGTTGGCTGAGGCCGCCCAGACCGCAGTTCCGATGGACCTGGAAGAGGTTGAGCGGCGTCTGACCGTGCTCGAAGAGAAGATGCTTTCCATTCTCCAAAACGCCACGCCGGAGGCGGAACTCGTGGCGATCCACGCAGAGATGGACCGGGCCCTCGGTCCGGCGCGGCAGAAAATGGGCAGCGAGCAAATCGCGCACCTTCAGAAGCAGTTTCTGGCGCGAAAGCTGCTCGCAAAGGCTGACCTGCCACGTCTGAGCCTGTTTTATCTATAAGTGGTTGCGTTGTGGGCGCAGCCCGGAGTGGCTTCCCAATGAGTGCTGGCGCAGAGATTACCGCAGAGACCCTTGAGGTCGCCATCGAGAAGATGGTGTATGGAGGCGACGGCCTGGCGCGCACGCCGCACGGGGTCGTGTTGGTCGCGGGCGTGATCCCGGGTGAACAGGCCAGCGTACGCCTCGAAGAACGTCGCCGGGGCGTCCGACGGGGGCAGGTGCTGGAACTGGTGGCCTCGAGTCCCGACCGCGTCGTTCCGGACTGCCCTTATTTCGGCCGCTGCGGCGGCTGTCAGTATCAGCATATCTCCTATCCAAAGCAGCTCGAGCTGAAGCAGGAAATTTTCCGGGAATGTCTGGAGCGGATCGGGAAGATTCGCCTGGAAGTTCCCATTTCCGTGGCGGCCTCCGAGCCTTGGCATTATCGCAACCGCGTGCGCTTTCAGATCGAGAAGCAGGGCCAGGAGTTCCGCATCGGATACTACGAGATGCTTTCCCACCGGCTTTGCCCTGTGAACTGTTGCCCGATCAGTTCACCGGCCATCCATGAGGTGCTGGCGAAGCTGTGCGACGGCGCGGGAGCCGCCTGTTTCCCGGATGGCACGGCGGAACTCGAACTGTTTGCCTCCGACAACGACCGCTCCATGCTCGCCACGGTCTATTCCTCCGCTGCGCCGCCGCCTGAATTCGGCGAGACGTTGCGGAGCGCGTTTCCAATCCTCGAATCGGTCTGCTGGCGGGAGCAGACGCAGCAGCGGGAGACCATTTGGGGAAGTGGCGCGACGACCTATCGCGTCGGGGAATTCCATTTCCGTGTCAGCCACGAATCCTTCTTCCAGGCAAACCGTTTTCTGCATGAGAAGATGATCCAGGCGGTGATCGAAGACCTCGAAGGACACCGCGCGCTCGACCTTTACGCTGGTGTCGGGTTCTTCGCGGTCCCGCTGGCGCGGCGGTTTGAAAAGGTGGTTGCGGTTGAGGCCGAAGCTTCCGCCGCGAGAGACTTGGCTGCGAACGTCGGCGTTGTGGGAGGCCGCGCCCGCACCTTCCACAAGAGCGTCGAGAAATTTCTCGCCTCCACGTCGCACAACTGGGACGTGGTGGTCGTGGACCCGCCGCGCTCCGGGTTGACACCCGCTGTGGCCGAGCAGCTTCCGCGGACACGCGCCCGGCGGCTGGTTTATGTTTCTTGCGATCCGACGACGCTTGCCCGCGACCTGGCTCGCCTCACGCCAAAGCCTTACCAGATCCGCTCGGTCCATCTGGTGGACCAGTTCCCTCAGACTTTTCACATCGAAACCGTAGTGCACTTGGAGCAATCCGGGTAAAATCGTCTGCGATGTGACCCGCTATCCGCTCTTGCCCATCACCGCCGCCTTTGCGGCCGGCATCGCGACCGCTCCGCATTTCTATCTCTCGGCCTGGGAGCACGTCTTCCTGCTGTCCATCATTCTGCTCCTGACAGCACTGCTCGCCCGCGCCGGGCGCGCCGCGCAAGGACTGCTGGTATCGTTGCTCGGGTTCTTTTTGTGCGGGACGTTCCTCGCGGCTGAGGAACATGCGGTTCGGCCGCCCGGACATATCGAGCGCCTGGCTCGTCAGGGCCGTTTCGTTCTGGAAAAACCGTCCCAACTCCTGGGTTGGGTCCGCACGCCGCCTGTGGAGCGAACCTATGGCGAATATTTCGACTTCGAGTTGTCAGAAGCAAAGCAGGAAGGGCAGTCGTTTCCCGCTCAAGGCGCAGTCCGTGTCTATTATTTCCCGCGGCGGGCCGATGCTCGCCGGCCGCCTGATCCCCGTTCCCTCGGTGTCGTGTATGGCGAGCGGCTGGCGCTTTCACTCCCGGAACGGCGGCTGCGGAGACCGCGCAATTTCCTCGACCCGGGGGCATTCGATTACGAAGCGTACACGCGGCGGCGGGGAATTGACTTCACGGGCGTGGTGCGCGCGGAAGAGGTATCGCGGCTGCCCGGTCACGGAGGCAACCGGTGGGGTGCGGCGCTGCACGGCCTTCGGAGCCGCCTGCTGGGGTATCTCGACCGGCGCTTTCCTGCGGAGTCCGGCCGGCCGAGCCACGGCGCGGTTCTGAAGGCAATCCTGCTCGGCGATGACAACGATCTCGATCTCGATACCGAATCCGCCTTTCAAGCAAGCGGTATTTATCACGTCCTGGTGGTGTCAGGTTTGCACGTGAGCTTGCTGGCAGCGGGCCTGTTCTGGTTGCTCTCGTTGGTTCGGGTCCCGAATGGTTGGAGCACGCTGTTGGTGGCTGGCTCGGTGGTCTCTTTCACTGCCGTCGCCGGGTCCGGAACGCCCGTGGTGCGGGCCATGTGGATGGTTCTCATCTATCTGGTGGCCCGGCTCGTCTATCGCCAGCGTGCCTTGCTGAACTCGATTGCCGCGACGGCGCTGTTTCTCCTCATTCTTTATCCGTCTGACCTATGGGACGCGAGTTTCCAGCTTTCGTTTCTGGCGGTGCTGGTCCTGGCGAGCATTGCCCTTCCTGTGATCCAGTGGACTATCTCCCCGTACCGGGCGGCGTCGCGCGAGTTGGACGACAATGAAAGAGACCGCAACCTGGAACCGCGCCAGGCGCAGTTCCGAATGGATGCGCGCACCCTCCTCGACTATTTCTGCGACCCGGCGCGACTCGGCGCAAGACACTGGCGTTGGCTGCGGTCCGGGCTGAAAGCGATGGTTTCCGGGACAACCGCCCTCCTGGAAGCGGTTGTCTTCACTCTGTTCATGCAGGCCGGCTTCGCGCTGGTGATGGCGCTCTACTTCCACCGGGTGACCTGGTCGGGCGTCCTAGCCAATCTGCTGATCATTCCCCTAACGGGCGTGCTGATTCCCGCGGGGTTTGTCGTGCTGGCCGTATCGCTTGTCTCCTGGCCGGTGGCGGCGCTTGGCGGCGGTTTGCTGGGCGTTCTGAGCGCAGGGTTCCAGTGGGTTGCCTATTGGAGCGCGCTTCTGCCGGGACTGACCCGGCGCGTGCCCACCCCGCCGGTCTGGCTGACGGTCGGCTTTCTGGCGTTACTGGTGGGTTTGGCCGTCCTTGTGGAACGACGCTCGCGCTGGACGTGGCTGGCGGCAGCGGGCTTGCTGGGCCTGTGTATCGTGCTGACACTGGCGCCGTACCGCCCGCTGATCTCTCCCGGCAAGCTCGAAGTCACCGCGCTCGACGTGGGCCAGGGCGATGCCCTGTTCGTTGCTTTCCCCGGAGGGAAAACCATGCTGGTGGACGCGGGCAGGGGACCGGATTTTACCGACGAATTCCCGCGCCCGGGCTTCGATCTGGGCGAGAATGTGGTCTCTTCCTACCTCTGGTCCCGGCGGATCAAGACACTCGACTTCGTTGTGGTGACGCACGCGCATGTGGATCACTACGGCGGAATGCGCAGTGTCGTCGGGAATTTCCGCGCCGGCGAGTTGTGGTTTGGCGCCGGAAGCAAGACGGCAGCCGAGCGGTTGCAGGCTGCTTCTGTGGGGCGCATTCCGCTCCGGGAGCAGTCCGCCGGGAGCCGCCGGGAATTGGATGGCGCGGATGTGCAGGTTCTCTGGCCATCCCCGGATTATGTTCCCACGGAGAACGAAAACAACGACTCCCTGGTCCTGCGTCTGGGATACGGCGGGAGGCATTTCCTGCTTTCGGGAGACGCCGAGGCAACTGTGGAGAGGCGGCTCTTGAACACGGGAATGGCACTGCGAAGCGACGCGCTCAAAGTGTCTCATCATGGCAGCAATGACTCAACCACCGCAGCGTTTCTGCAAAGTGTCTCGCCGAGTTTCGCGATCATATCCGTCGGCCCCAATCGGCAATACGGCCATCCGCATGAAGAGACTTTGGAGAGGCTTCGGCAAGCCGGAACTCGGATTCTGCGGACGGATCAGGATGGCGCGACGACCGTCTTGACCGACGGAAACCGCATCGAGGTGCATACCTTCCGCGAAACGCTTCGCCCCTGGCCGCCGTTCGCGGTGTTCTGAGCCGCGCGAATCCGAGCCGTCCCGCCTTGCGGGATAAGGGAGCGGGCAAAGGGGTTCGTCAAAGTCGGGAACGAACGTAAGTTGGAGGATTTTGACGCGCAGCCGCCCCGCCGGTATACTAAGATCAGGCAAGACCAAAGGCAATCAAGGAAGGCAACCGTGGCGGGACGACCGAGCGAAGCGGAAATTCAGGAAGAGAGCCGGCGCATCCGCCGGTTGCAGATGATGATGACCTTGGTGATGAGCGTCATCAGCCAGGGCAATCTCCCGATTGAGGAAGCCTCCGAACTGGTCGCCTCCACCAAGCGCGCCGCCTTGAATTTGTTCCCTGACAAAGAGCTTGCCTACGATCTCATCTATCGTCCGCGCTTACAGCGGCTCCTGCGCGAGAAGTACCGGATTTGCTGATCCGAGCCGTCCCGCCCTGCGGGATGAGGGAGCGGCCCTCCTTCGTAATTCACAACTCGGCATTCGGGGTCCCGTTTAGCGGGATCGCGAGTCCCGATTCTCGATTCCCGGTGACCGCTTGCTGACGCGCGCGGCTCTGATTGTTTACGGATTCCCGTCTTCGCGCTCGATCGCGACGAGGGAGGCGGTAATGGTGCCGATGCCGATATGTGCTCGGAGCTGGATGGGGAGGCGGTTCGCGTCGGTGCTGAACCAAACAAACATGCGGCCTTTTTGCTTGAAGAGGTGTCCGGAAAACACGTCCGGCTCGACGCGGAAGGCCTGGAACTTGCCGACCTCGGTCTGCACTTCCTCGATGGCCTGGACTTCCAGGCGAACCGAGATGGTCCGCCCGCCGTCATTCAGCGGAAACTCGATCGTCTTGCCCACCTCGAACGGCTGAGTTCGGATAAAGTAGACAGCCGAAAGAATGTCGTGGACGCAGTCGGGGATGGCGAATTGCTCCTGTTTGGGAGGCGTCGTGCCGGCCGCGTCGCCGTCACGCAGCAACGCCAGGCGGCGGCGCGCGTCAAACTGAATGTTCACCTCGCGGTGCCGGTCCCCTTCGTGGATCAGTTTCCGGATTCCCAGCGAGCAGAAGCTCGGGTTGCGGAAGGTCGAAGTGTATTCATCCTCCACTTTGTAGAGGTTCGAGACGTAACCGCTCGAATTGGCTTTGGCAATCGCCTTCCACCGCCCGGGGGCGGCGTCTTTTTCCAGCGACAGCTCGGCCTGGCCCGCCGGGAGCAGACGCCAGCGGACCGCATAGCGCAGTTTCTCTCCCGGAGCAAACGGCAGCTTGGCTTGCTGCGCGGGGAGCGGCCGCAGGAAGGCGCTCGCCCCCAGCAGCAATAGGAGTCCGGCTGCACTCCGTTTTATTCGGAGAGTCAAGCGGCTTCGCCTTTCAGTCGGTTCCAATCAGAAACATTCTCGCCAATAAGAATAATACGATGATTCCGTAAGCAAGGAAAGCCCGGTACTCTCGATTCCGCCAATATTGCTGCGAGCTGAATCGGGCCGAGGAGCCCGGCCCGCGCCACGCCCGCAGCCGCGGCCAAAGCGCCGGGACCGCCTCGGCGTAGGCGGGGAACTCGTTGGGGAAGAGCCGCGCGAGATGGGCCTGCTCGTTGCGGATCACGGGCCGATAGACCGCTGCAAAAAAAATTCCCAGCAAAAGAAAAAACCACCAGCGTCCTCCGGCGATCGCAAAGCCAAGCGCGGCGATAGCCGATCCCAGATACAAGGGGTTGCGCGTATGAGCGTAAGGTCCGCCAGTGGCGAGCGAGGAATTTTTTGCCAGAACGCCGGCGCTCCAGGCGCGCAGCACGAGACCTGCGAGGGCCACCGCCGCCCCCGCGAGCAGACGGGCCGGCGTCGGCTGCGCCCCGATGAGATAAACTGCCGCCAGGAGGAACCCGCCTCGCACCCGAAAACGCGCCACCCGCTCCGCGTAGGACTTTGGGGTGCCCCGTTGCTTGTCGCGGGGCGCACTTGCGGGGCCGGTCATGACAGACATTCCGTTTGCCCGAGGAGCAGCTCGTGAATCGCCTCGAGCACCTGGTCCGGATGAATTTGCTCCATGAGTTCGGCGGAGCGGGCGGAATGCCGATGGGAGGTGACGGCGCCGTCGGGGCGGAGCGATCTGTAGCGCGCGCCGTAGGGGCCGTTGCGACGCGGATCGGTGGGTCCAAACAGGCCCACCGTGGGGACGCCGAGCGCCGCCGCCAGATGCACTGGACCCGTGTCCGGCCCGACCATCAGACGGCTGCGACGCAGCAGAGCGATCAAGCCCTGCACGTTGCCGGAATAGACACGCGGCGGAGAGCGTCGGCAGTTCCGGAGTACTTCTTCTACAAGCCCTTCTTCGCCCGGGCCGCAGTTAAGCACTACAGGCAGCGAGAAATCCTGCTGGAGCGCATCGCACACCCGCGCATAACTCTCCGCTGGCCAGAGCTTCGAGCGCCATCCAGCACCCGGATTGATGACCGCCAAGCCATTGGGCGGAAGGTCGGCAGGGAGAGCCGCGGGATCGCCGGGCGGCAGCGGAAAGCGAACCGGACCCGGCCTGGCTCCGAGAGCAGCGGCCAGGGCCAGGTTGGCTTCCACGATGTGGACCGCGTTGGGGCTGACACTGCGCGTGTAAAACACGCCGCAGGCCGGCTCCTTGAGCCAGGGTTGTTTGAATCCGACAATCTCACGCGCCCCGCTCAGATAGCACGCGATCGCCGACTTGAGCGCTGCCTGCAAGTCCAGCGCGCAGTCATAGCGCCGGGCTCGAAGCGTTTGCATGGCTCCCCGCACGGCGCGGAGGGTCTGCAGCGCGAGGGGACGCTTCCGCCAGGTGAGCGTATCGAAATCCACGATGCGGGACAGACAGGGAATCCCTTCGAGCAACGGCCGCCAACGACTCTCGACCAGCCAGTCCACTTCCCAATCCGGAAAGCTCTCCCGCAGGCTCGCCAAAACCGGAAGCGAGTGCAAGATGTCCCCCATGGACCCGAACCGGACAATCAGAACGCGGTGCGTGGTTTCCTTACTCAACACTCTGTCCTAATTCCCATGCCGAAATCGGTGGTGGCGGAAACTCACAAGTTGCGCACGATCCAACGCACCGCTTCGTAGACATTTTCTGCGATGTGATCGGGTTGTTCGGTTCCGTTGCTTTGCTCCTCCTCCAATTCGGCGCGCCCTACGCCGGTCAGGACCAACACGCTCCGGGCGCTGACGCGGTGAGCCAGACGGATGTCCACAAAGCGGTCGCCCACAACAAACGACTTGGAGAGTTCGATCCCGAATTGCTTCGCCGCGGCTTCCACCAACCCCGGAGCCGGTTTCCGGCAGGCGCATACCACGCGGTATCGTTCCACCGACGCTTCAGGGTGGTGCGGGCAATAGAAGATGGCGTCGAGCCGTCCACCCCCGGCGGCAATCCGTCGCGTGAGCTGCCGGTGAACCCGACGAACCAACGACTCGGCAAAGAACCCTCGCCCCACGCCCGACTGGTTGGTCACCACGATGGCAAGCAACCCCGCCTCGTTCACCATCCGGACCGCGCGCGCCGCAAACGGGTACACCAGGAACTGGTGGGGATCACTGAGGTGCCCGACCTCTTCATTGAGCGTTCCGTCGCGATCGAAGAAAACGGCCCGCCGCCCATTCGAGGAAGCGAGTTCCGCTGCGACGGCACTGTGAGCAGCCGAGCGCCCTCGGCGGGAAGGCTTGGCCGGTGGGGAGGGGCGGGTCATTGCGCGTAGTTCTCCTGCCAGACCGGACGTTCCGGCTGCGACGGCCGGAGCAGCGACCGCGCCGCTTGGAATACCTCCTCGACCGAAACCGATTTCATGCAGCGGTGATCAATGGGGCAGTGACGCAGCAGGCAGGGCCGGCACTCGGCGCGCCCGACCACCAGTTGGACCCGCGCGCCGAGGGGCCGCGTGGCCTGCTCGTCAGTCGGGCCGAAGATGGCAAGCGTTGGCACGCCGAGCGCCGCAGCTACGTGCATGGCGCCGGTGTCGTTGCTGATATAGAGGTCGCATCCCGGAATCAAGCCCATGAAATCGCCGAGCGATGTCTTGCCCGCAAGCGATACGGCCGCATGGCCCGCCTGCGGCAGCAATGACTCGACGAGCGGCGCTTCCTCCCGCGAACCAAAAAAGATGGGGAACGCATCCAGCTCCCGGCTTAAACGAAGAGACAACTCGGCGAACCGTTCGGCGGACCAGCGCTTGGCGGTTCCGAATGCGGCTCCGGGGCTGATCCCGACAACAGCCCGGGTGTCCAGGGAGCCTGCGCTGTGCGCAGCCAGCACTTCCTGCAATCGCGCCCGAGCCGCCGTGCGCGCAGCGACAGTGGCAGGAAGCCGAATTTCGCGGACCTCGGAGTATTCTTCAATCAATCCCAGGCGGCGCAGCAATTCCAAATAATAGTGCGCTTCCTGCCGCGGGGTTTCGCCCCGGCGGGGCACCCCGACGGGATGAGTCAGCAAAAGCCGCCGCCCGTGGCGCGCGTACCCGGCGCGAATCGGAATCCCGGCGAGGACGGCCAGCAACGCCGCGTCAAACGCATTTTGGAACAAGATGGCAGCAGCAAACTTTTCCGGGCGAAGCTCGGAAGCGATTCGCCACCGGCCGGTGATTCCCCCGTGCTGGCCCCGCGTGTCATACGCAACCTTACGGCAGCGGAGTTCCCCGGCCGGAAACAGATCTAGCACCCAAGGTCGGGCCACCAGGACCAACTCTGCTTCGGGAAGCGCCGCGCGCAACTCGCGCAGCGCCGGCAGGCACATGATCGCGTCGCCAATCCAGTTTGGAACGCGCAGCAATATCTTCGCCCGCGCCATCTCGTCTTTAAGCAACAGTTTCATCCGTAGTGGGCCTGCAAATCCACGTCAACGGGATCTGCTTTCCGTGGCGAACTGAGTGTAAGGAGTTCCCGCCGCTTCCGGCGGATGCGCTGGCGGCGCGCCCGGAAGTTTCAGACGATCCCAAATCCACCGGAGCAAGCGCGCCTCTTCGTCCACCCTCAATTCGATGGCGGCCCAGTAAAGCGGGAGGCGAAAATTCGCGCCCGGAGGAAGATTAAAAAGGTCTTTCTCCGTGGTGACCAGACAATCGCAGCCCGCTTCCGCCGCTGCCTTCTCAAGAGAGCCGAGATCGTTCCAACTGTAGCGATGATGGTCCGGGAACGCCTTTTGCGGAACTGCTTTTTGCGGGATGTCTTTCTGCCCGGCAACAGGTTTCCCTGGCATCTCAAGCATCCGGAAGAAAGCGTGGGGACTTCCCAATGCGCAGAAAGCCAGCGGACGACGCGCGCGGAATTCTGCGGGCGACAGAGAATGGTTGCCACGCCATTCCCTGAAACCGAGAAGCTCGGTACGAACTGTAAAGCACGGGGCGCTCGGATTCAGCCGTTGTATCGTGGCCCGCAGGTTTTCCAGAGAATCCTCGTTTGCTGCGAAGGAAAGGAGTTCGCAGCGGGTGAGCAAAATCGCGTCGGCGCGCCGGAGCGCCTCGGGGCTTTCCCGCAGCAGGCTCGGAAAATATCCCCGGCGGCCCCAAGGATTCTTCGCGTCCACGAGCACGAGATCGAGATCGCGGTGAAGCGCCAAGTGCTGGAAGCCGTCATCGAGCAAGTGGACATCCACAGGGAATTGGCTTTCCAGAAGTCTCCCGGCCTCGGTGCGCGAGGCGGAAACACCCAAAGGAATCCGCAGATAACGCAGAAAGAGTTGGACTTCATCTCCTGCGTCCGCCGCGTCTTCTGGAGGCGTACCCGGAGGGATGATCCGGGCGCGGTCACCCGAAGAGCGCCGGTAACCCCGAGTCAGGATCGAGACGCGCACTCCACCGGCCTGCAAGCGGCGTGCGAGCCACAGCGTAAACGGAGTCTTGCCTGTGCCGCCCCAGGCGATGTTGCCGATGCTGATGACTTTCGCGCTCAATCGCTCCTGACGAAGCAAACCGCTCTGGTAAAGCCCGACGCGCAGCCGCGCTGCTCCGTTCCAGAGTGCTGCGGCTCCCGAAGCCAAATGCGAAATGAGCGACGGATGGGTCATTCTACCTTCAACTTGCTTACTGCCTTACGTTCTCACTTCCGGCCAGCCTCCCGCGCTAAATCTTCGGAGGATGGGCTTCCACCATCGCCGGGCGGGGAAGATCGGCCCCTTGTCCGCTGGCCGCGCGCCGGGAAGCCAGCAACCGGTCGAGTTCGCTGAGAATCCGACCTGTAGGGTTTAGCTCTTTCTCAAGGAGCCGCCGTGCCGCCTCCCCGAGACTACGCCTGGTTCCCTGATTTAGAAACAGGAACCGCAGCGTGGGAACGAGCGCCCCGGCACCCGGCAGTTGCACGATGGCCCCGACGCGGACTTGCTCTGCACCGGGAATTTCAAAGATGCCCGCTCCCTTATCCCGGAAGGCGGGACGGCTCGGATTTGCTTCCAGGAAGGCGTCGGCGATCTCCTGGAAATTGGTCATCGAGGGGCCAATCACAATTGGTTTTCCGAAGCAGGCCGGTTCGAGGATATTATGGCCGCCGGTCGGCACCAGCGTTCCTCCCACAAATGCCACCGTAGCCAGTTCATAGACGGAACCGAGTTCCCCCGTGGTGTCGAGCAGCAAGACACCGGGAAGTTCGAGTTTCGTCTGCGGACTGAGGTCTGAACGCCGCTGCATTGGAAGGCCGAGAGTCCGGACTTCCTCGGCTACGGCGTCAAAGCGTTCGGGATGGCGCGGAGCCAGGATCATCCACAGCCGGGGAAATTCTCGCGCCAGCTCACGGAAGGCTGCGAGCAAAAGTTTCTCCTCGCCCGGCATCGTGCTCCCTGCAACGAGGATGGGATCGGCGGCAGCTTCCTCCGCCATTGCGCGCAACCGGGGAACGATCGCAGCGCGGGCCGGGCGAATCGCAAACTTGAGGTTCCCGGCGACCTCCACTTTCTCCGGGGCCGCGCCGATGGCGATGAACCGCTCTGCGTCGCGCTTGCTTTGAGCCAGCACAGCATCCGGCTGGGCCAGCACTCGCCGCCAGATGAACCGGCTGGCGCGATAGCGGGGAAAAGCTCGATCCGAGATTCGGCCATTTACCAAAAGCAGAGGAACGCCGAATCGCTTCACTTCCCGAAAGAGGTTCGGCCAAAGCTCAGTCTCCATCACCAGAACGGCCTGCGGACGGATTCGGCGGAGGAATCGGCGGCAAATCCAGGCCAAATCCAGGGGAGGGAACAGGACCGTCTCTTCCGGGCGCAGAATCTCCCGCGCGGCCTGCCAGCCGGTTCGCGTGGAAGAGGTCAGCACAACGCAGAGTTGCGGGAAGCGGGCGCGGAGTTCTCCGAGGAGCGGGACCGCAGCCTTCACCTCCCCGAGCGAGACCGCATGGAGCCAGACAACCGGCCCGGAATGAGGAGGTGGGATCGGCGGAATCAGCCCCAGCCGCTGACCTAAGCCCGGCAGTCTCCCGCGCAACGCCCGAAACAGCACCCACGGGCTGAGCAGGAGCGCCAGCGGCCAGGATAAAAGGTTGTAAATCAAATACATGCTCAGGTCACTTTCGCCCGTTCGGAAGTCCCTCAATTCCCCGCTCGATGGAACCACCGAAAGCCGTAGAGCCACATTATACGGTTTCTTGCCTTGACCGCGTTAGCTGTGGCACACACTGGGGGACTCTTTCCGGGTAAGGCCAGGCCGGAAGTTCAGACCAATTCCCGATACTGAACCGCACCGACGAATCTTGACAGTATTCTACCAATCATTCATTCTCTGGATCAGGCGCTGACGCTGTGCTTCTGGAGCGTTCGCGTCAGGCAGACCAGAAAGAGGGGTTTGTGCGGGTCAGGATGAACCAGAGTTAGACAGTCGAACAGCAGCGAGGCTTGATGAAGGACCACAAACTGTACTTCAAGACTATCCACGTCATTGAAAGTTTGAAGTCCGGGGATTACCACACAGGTCGACGATTGTTCGAAGATTTGGAACCGCTCGCCATTGCGAATAGTCCTGTGGTCACGGCCCATTTTTGGTCCGTGCAAACTCGCGAAGAATTTCTTGCGCGGTTGCGGTTAATCGCAGACGATTCGCGTACCCACGGGCAATCGCCCGTTTTGCACATCGAAACCCACGGCTCACCGGATGGCATCCAAGTTAGCTCGGGCGAGTGCCTCACTTGGCTGGACCTCAAGGCGGAACTGACAGCTATCAATGAAACCAGCCGGCTTAACCTACTCGTGGTTCTTGCTGCCTGCGATGGCGCGAAGCTTTACCAAATAATTCAACCTACAGACAGAGCCCCGGTTTTCGCTGTGATTGGTCCAAATCGGACTGTAACCGCAGGCGAAATCGAGTGTGCAACACGGGTATTCTACCGGAAGCTGTTTGATGTGAAGGGCGTTGTGGCTGCGTGGCAGGCCATGAATGAGGCCGTCTCACTTACGCAGAGGACCTTTTCCTTATATCACGCTGCCTGGCTACTTCGGCTCGTGATGCATCATTATCTCAAAACCCTATGCTCTGAAGAAGCACTGGTTGAGAGAGAGGGCAATGTAATTGCGATTCTTCAGCAGAAGGGGCTTATCGGGGCTGCTCTCGAAAATGCTCGAAATTTCGCCCGCGAACGTTTGCGTGATCATCCAAGTCGCTTTAACGAGATTAAGGATCATTTCTTCTTCTGCGATCTTTATCCGGAAAACGTGACGCGGTTTGATGTGACGTTCGAAGAGTGTCTCCAAGACCCCGTTTCGGCATGACGTTCTCGCGGCTATCTAACCCCGCGATCAATTGCTCCGTGGGAACTCCGGCTGGATCGTTATCGGGTTTTCTACTCGATTGAAGCAGAGAGCACCGTGAAGATTGTGGCAGTAGGTCATAAGGAACACAATGACCTTTTTGTTCGAGGGAGAAAGATGCAACTATGAAGACCGTCAACTTAAACAAAGAATCACCTTCCGTAGGCGAGCTTTTGACGATGGCGCGCAAGAAGTCTGTTTTGCTCGTTTCACGGGACGGCGCGAGCTTCGTGCTCGAAGAAGCCGACGAGTTTGACCGCGAGGTGGCGGAACTAGGCAACAGCGCGAGGTTCATGAGATTCCTCCAGAAGCGGTCCAAGGAGAAGGGCGTGACCTCTATCGAGCAATTTGCCGAAAAGTTTACTGAAAAGACGCATAATACGGCGGCGCAGCGGACGCACGTCGCGCCGAAGCACCTCCGCGCTCCCTCGGCTCGCGAAAAACGCTCACCGCGGCGCGGCTGACTGCTTGAGTGGTTAGCGCAGTCTTGCCGCAACCGGCGACTGGGTGTAGCGTAGCCAGCGAGGAAGAGGTACAATCGAAACCATGAACTGGCAAGAACGAATCTCGGTGAATCCTGCGGTGCGGAGCGGGAAGCCCTGCATCCGGGGGACGCGGATCACTGTGTACGACGTGCTGGAGTACCTCGCGGGCGGCATGACTGAGGATGAGATTCTGGCCGACTTTCCGGACCTCACTCGCGACGATATTCGGGCGTGTCTGGCCTTCGCCGCGGCGCGGGAACGGCGACTGTCGAACTCCGTAGCGTGAAACTCCTCTTCGACGAGAACGTAAGTCCGAGGCTGCCGCAAATGCTCGCCAACGAGTATCCCGGCAGCAGACACGTCCAGGAGGTTAGCCTGCGCGGAGCCGACGATCAGCAAATCTGGGACTACGGACGTGCGCGGGGCTTCGCAATTGTCTCGAAGGATACGGACTTCCGAGAACGAAGCTTCGTGGAAGGCTTTCCGCCGAAAGTCATTTGGCTCGATGTCGGAAACGCCGGGACCACGATGATCGCCGGGCTGTTGCGGCGAGAGCGGCAACGTGTGGAAGCATTTGAGAAGCAGGACGAAACTTCGTTTCTCATTCTATCGCTTGGTCTGAGCGCGCTCTAACAGACACATGCAGCCGGCGAAGGCGTATGAGGACAATCCAAAACGGATTATGAAGCAACCACTCGATGTGCTGGCTTTTGGAACGCATCCGGACGACCTGGAACTCTGCTGCGGCGGCACGCTGATTCTGCTGACCAGCCGGGGTTACCGGATCGGAGCCGTGGACTTGACACGCGGCGAGCAGGGCACGCGCGGCTCGGAAGAAACTCGGGCAAAGGAATCGGCGGCTGCCAGCCAAGTCCTGAAGCTGTGCCTGCGCGAGAATCTCGGCATCCCGGATGGGCACATCGAGAAGAGCCAGGAGAATCTCCTGCGAGTCATCCGCGTTCTCCGGCAGCACCGGCCGCGCCTGGTGTTGGCTCCGTATTGGGAGGAGCGGCACTACGATCACGTCCATGCCAGCCACCTGGTGGCGGAAGCGGCGTTTTATTCCGGCTTGTCCAAGATCGAGACCGGGCAGGAAAGTTTTCGTCCCTACCGGGTCCTTTATTACATGGGTCGGATTGGCTTTCGCCCTTCGTTTGTCGTGGATATTTCGGAAACCTTTGAGGCCAAGATGCGCGCGATCCGAAGCTACCGCTCGCAATTCCACGGCGGCGGGGACGAGGAGTCGGGCGGCCCGCAGACGCTCATCAGCTCGCCGCTGGCGCTCGAAGTCTTTGAGACCTTGGCGCGCCACTACGGCGCGATGATCGGAGCGCGCTACGGCGAGCCGTTCCTCGTGCGCGAGGCGCTGGAGCTTTCCGATCCGGTCGCGTTCTTCCGCGAATTCCCGGACGGCAAATTGCCGCATCTGTTTCCATCTCAGTAAGGGAGGCGTTCAAAAGCGATGAAAGTCGGCATTACGTGTTACCCCACCTACGGGGGCAGCGGCGTCGTAGGGACCGAGCTTGGCATGGAGCTGGCCGACCGCGGGCATGAGGTCCACTTTATCGGGTCCGCCCTGCCGTTCCGCCTGCGCCGCTTGGACCACTCGGTCATCTTCCATGAAGTCGAGGTGATGAACTACCCGTTGTTCGAGTACCCCCCCTATGACCTGGCGCTGGCAACCAAGATGGGGGAAGTTGCCCGGTCGTCCAATCTCGACTTGCTCCACGTGCACTACGCCATTCCACACTCGGTCAGCGCGTTTCTGGCGCGGTCCATGATGGCTCCAAAAAAGCTGCCGTTCATTACGACGCTTCACGGCACCGACATCACGCTGGTTGGCATCAACAGCTCCTATTGGGGTATCACCCGGTTCGCCATCGAGCAGAGCGACGGGATCACGGCGATCTCCAAGGACCTCCAGAAGAACACCTTGCGGGAGTTCGAGATACAGAAAACAATTGAAGTGATTTATAACTTTGTCAACTGCCAAAAGTATTGCCGCCGGCAGAACGAGGAATACCGGCACGAGTTCGCTCCTAAGGGTGAAAAAATCCTGGTCCACCTCTCCAATTTCCGCCCCGTCAAACGTGTGACCGATGTGGTGGAAATCTTTGCCCGGGTGCACCCGCAGGTTCCTTCGAAGCTTCTGTTGATCGGCGACGGTCCGGACTGTGCCGCCGCCGAGACGCTCGCTCACAAGAGGGGAATCCGCGAGCATACGTTTTTCCTCGGCAAGCAGGAAAATGTGGAGGAAACGCTCGGGATTGCTGATATTCTGCTGTTGCCGAGCGAGATGGAATCCTTCGGCCTGGCGGCGCTCGAAGCGATGGCCTGCGAAACACCACCCATCGCCAGCCGCGTCGGGGGACTGCCGGAGCTGATTACCCACGGCGTGGACGGGTTTCTGGCAGACGTCGGCGACATTCAGACAATGGCGGAGTATGCGCTGCGGTTGCTGCAAGACCCGGCCTTGTGCTCCAAAGTCGGCCACGCTGCGCGGCAAACCGCCATGAACCGGTTTTCCTCGTCACTGATAATTCCCCAGTACGAGGACCTCTACCGCCGCGTGGTGGAGCAAGCGAGGTAAATCGTCCCATGAGATTCCGTGACTTGCATGATCCAGGGCTGAAGGGCCGCTGGCCGCGGGGGCGCCAACTGGTCTCCAGCCTGGCATTCTTGCTGGCCGCGGGATTGCTCGCAGTGCTGTGGCTGGTCCCGCCTCGCGGGACGCCTGCGCTCGCCGCCGAGCGAGTGGATGCCGCGGCGGTCGCGGAAGCCATCGAGCGATTGCCCGTGGTCGGCTCCGTGCTCCACACGGGCGCGCACCCGGACGACGAAAACAGCATCCTGCTGGCGTACCTGACGCGGAGTCTCCGCTTGCGAACCGCATATCTTTCGGCGACCCGTGGCGACGGCGGCCAGAACTTGATCGGCAACGAACAGTACGAAGCCCTCGGCATCCTGCGTACCGAGGAGTTGCTCGCCGCCCGGCGGCTGGACGGTGCCGGACAGTTCTTTGCCCAGGCCTACGACTTCGGTTTCTCGAAAAGCGTCGAAGAGACGTTTGCAAAGTGGGGCCGCGAGGCGGTGCTCGCGGACTTCGTGCGCGTCATCCGGACCTTCCGCCCCGATGTGATCGTATCGCGCTTCAGCGGCACGCCTTCGGACGGGCACGGTCACCATCAAGCCGCCGGCATCCTTGCGCGGGAAGCCTTTCGCGCCGCCGCGGACCCCAGTCGTTTCCCGGAACAACTTCGGGAAGGATTCCAACCCTGGCAGGCCGCGCGCTTGTTTTTGAACCAGGGCGGGCGCGGGGGAAGCGGTCCCATCACGGTCAGCGTGGACGGTTTCAGCCCGATTTTCGGAAAGACATTTCAAGAGATCGGCCTGGAAGGACGCAGCATGCACCGAAGCCAGGGCATGGGCGGGGCTGGTGGACGCGGCGGGCTTGCCGTGGCCGGGTTCCGACTCGAGGACTCCCGACCCGGTCTTTCCCCGGCGGCGCAAGGGTTGTTTGACGGTGTGGACTTGACGCTGCATCGTTTCACCTCGCTCGCGGGCGGGTCGCCTGCGGTCGCCCGGCGCGTGGAAACGATCCAGAAGACTATTGAGGCGGCCCGCAATGCTCTCTCGCCCACGGAACCGGCAAAAGCACTTCCGGCCTTGGGACAGGGTCTGGCGGAATTGCGGGAGCTGCGCGGCGAAATCGAGCGCGGCGGCGCGCCGCAGGATTCCAAGGATCAGGCGCTGTTCTTGCTGAGGCTGAAAGAAGAGGATTTTGCGCGCACCATCGCTCTAGCGGGCGGCAGCACGGTCGAGGCGTTGGCCGACAGCGGCGAGGTCATCCCCGGCGGGACGTTCACGGTTACGGTGACGGGCCTGTCCCGAACGCCGGAGTTTTCGCCTTCCGGCGAGATTTCCCTTCAGGGACCCCCCGGATGGCGGATCGCGCGGCAGGCCGCCCGTGCTGAGCGAGCCGAATCCGCTTCCGGGCCGACCTCTGGCTCCACTGGGCGCGCGGAGGCGCGGTTCCAGGTAACTGTCCCGGCCGACGCGCCCGTCTCGCAGCCCTACTGGCTGGTTCAGCCGCGCGCGAAAGACTACTTCCCTCCGCCGGCGGTTTCCTATATCGGGGAAGCGCAGAATGCCCCACTGCTGAAAGCGAGTGTGGAGTTCTCACTAACGTCCGGCGGCCGGTCCGTGAAGCTCGCGCAGCAGGCCGATGTGGTGAATCGCTATTCCGACCGCGTTTATGGGGAACGAACACAAGCCGTAACCGTTGTGCCGCCGCTCGCAGTTTGGATCGAGCCGGGTGTTGCGGTCTTTCCCACAGCAACGGCCACGGCCCAGCAATACGTGCTCGTGCGGGTCCGCAGCCATCATTCAATTGCACAAAAAGGAGCGGTGCGTCTCAATCTACCGTCCGGCTGGCAGTCCGTGCCTCCGACGCAAGACCTCACTCTGGCCGCCCGCGGCGATGAAGTCGCCGTGCGTTTTCAAGTTTCCCCGGTCCGGGGTGGAACGCAGCCGCCAGCCGAAAAGCTGTCTGTGCAAGCCGTCGCCGAGGCGGGCGGACAATCTTTCTCGACCGGCTACGAAATTGTGGACTACCCGCACATTCAGGCGCGGTATTGGTTCCGTCCGGCGGTGACTAAGCTGCTGCGGTTCGACGTGAAGGTGGCGCCAGGGTTGCGCGTGGGCTACGTGATGGGCTCGGGCGACGAGATACCGGAAGCCCTCCAACAGATGGGAGTCGTCGTCGAGCAACTCACCCCCGACGATCTCACTTTCGGCGATTTGCGCAAGTATGATGTGATCGTCACCGGCATCCGCGCCTATGAAGTTCGCCGGGACCTCGCGGCGAACCACGCCCGGCTGATGGACTTCGTGCAGGGCGGCGGTCTCATGATCGTGCAATACAGCCGGGGCGGCGGCTATCGCAATCCGCTGGGCCCGTATCCGCTGAATCTCGGCTCCGGGCCGCGCGTGACGGTCGAAGAAGCGCCGGTCGAAATTGGGGAGCCGTCCCATCCGCTCTTCCAGTCGCCGAACAAAATTACGGCGGCGGATTTTGACGGTTGGGTCCAGGAGCGCGGCACCTATTTTATGGAAAGCTGGGACCCGCAATACAAGCCGATGCTCGAAAGCCACGACCCCGGCGAAGCGCCGCTCCGAGGGGGAATGCTGCTCGCCCCCCACGGCAAAGGCTATTACCTTTACACCGGCTATACCTGGTTCCGCCAGTTGCCCGAAGGCGTCCCCGGCGCGTATCGCATTTTCGCCAACATGGTCAGCTTGGGCAAGAGCCTCGCCAGCCGTGCCCCATCCGAGCCGCGCCGGCCCTGATCCCGCTCTGCGGGACGAAGGGACCGTGAGGGAGCGGGCAATCCGCAGATTGTGCAGATTACACAGAGGTGAAATGAAGCAAAGATCCCTCGGTCCGAAAAGAACCGGCGGCCCTCAGAATGACTTCATCGGCGGCAAGCGCGCTATACAGCAACCGTGAAACCGCAGTAGAATTTGTCAGTTCAAACTCACGCCAGCACTTCGAGTTGTTTAAGCGCGCGGATGCGGTCGCGGATTTGCGCGGCGCGCTCGAACTCGAAGTTCTGGGCGGCAGCACGCATCTCGGCTTCGAGCTGGGCGAGGTACTCATCGCGCTCGGCGAGCGTGGCGAACCGCTCCGCCTCGGCGTCGAGCGCCGGCGGCGTCCAGTAATCGGCTTCGGCCACCTGCACCAGGCTCATGTCAATCGGCTTGACGATGGATTCCGGCGTGATGTGGTTCTCCTCGTTGTAGCGCAATTGTATTTTCCGCCGCCGGTCGGTTTCTGAAATCGCCTTCCGCATGGAGTCCGTCATCACGTCGGCGTAGAGGATCGCTTTGCCGCGAATGTTGCGAGCCGCGCGCCCGACGGTCTGAATGAGCGCGCCGGCGGAGCGCAGGAAGCCTTCCTTGTCGGCATCCAAAATCGCCACCAGCGACACTTCCGGCAGGTCCAGCCCCTCGCGCAGGAGGTTGATGCCGATCAGCACGTCGAACTCGCCGCGCCGCAAGTCGCGCAGCACTTTGATGCGTTCGAGCGTTTCAATTTCGGAGTGGAGATAACGGCAACGCACGCCGACTTCGGAATAGTATTCCGCCAAGTCCTCGGACATGCGCTTGGTAAGCGTTGTCACGAGCACGCGCTCGTTCGCTGCAGCGCGCTCGCGGATTTCGTGGAGCAGGTTGTCAATCTGGCCGCGCGTCGGGCGCACCTCGACCTCCGGGTCCACCAGGCCCGTCGGCCGGATGATCTGCTCGACGACGACGCCGGCGGATTTGGTCAGCTCGTACGGCCCCGGCGTGGCCGAGACGTAGACTACATGGTTGACGCGCTGCTGAAACTCTTCGAACGAGAGCGGGCGGTTGTCGAGCGCGCTCGGCAGGCGGAACCCGTACTCGACGAGGGTCTTCTTGCGCGACTGGTCGCCGCGATACATGCCGTTCAACTGCGGCACGGTCTGATGGCTCTCGTCAATGAAGAGCAGCGAGTCGCGGGGCAGGTAGTCGAGCAGCGTCGGCGGCGCCTCGCCCGCGTTGCGCCCGGTCAGGTGGCGCGAATAATTCTCGATGCCGTGGCAGTAGCCGATCTGCCGCATCATCTCCACGTCAAACAACGTCCGCTGTTCCAGGCGCTTGGCCTCGAGTTCCTTGCCCTGCTTGATAAGCTCCGGCAGCCAGTCGCCGAGTTCCTTGAGGATGCTCTCGATGGCCTGCTCGCGCGTCTGCGGCGTCATGACGTAGTGCGTCTTGGGATAGATCGGCAGGCGCACGTAGGTCTGCTTGACCTGCCCCAAGAGCGGATCAATGCGCGCCAGCCGTTCCACTTGATCGCCCCAAAGCTCGATGCGGTAGGCGAAGTCGTCGTAGGTCGGGAAAATCTCGATTACGTCGCCGCGCACGCGAAACGTGCCGCGCTTGAACTCGCGGTCATTGCGCTCGTAGAGGATTTCGACCAGCCGCCGCAGGATGTCCTGGCGCGCGATGCGCTGCCCGCGCTCGAGCATCAGCAACATGCCGTAATAGGCGTCGGGCGAGCCGAGGCCGTAGATGCAGGAGACGCTCGCCACGATGATGCAGTCGCGCCGCTCAAACAGCGACCGCGTCGCCGAGAGCCGCAGCTTGTCCAGCTCTTCGTTGATCGTCGCTTCCTTCTCGATGTAGGTGTCGGTGGCGGGGATGTAGGCTTCCGGCTGATAGTAGTCGTAATAGCTAACGAAGTATTCGGCGGCGTTGTGCGGAAAAAACGCCTGAAACTCGTGGTAGAGTTGCGCGGCAAGCGTCTTGTTGTGCGCCAGCACGAGCGTCGGGCGGTTGATCGCCTCGATCACCTTCGCCATCGTAAAGGTCTTGCCGGAGCCGGTCACGCCGAGCAGGACTTGGTGCTGCTCGCCGTTGCCGATCCCGCGCACAAGCTGCTCGATGGCCGCGGCCTGATCGCCGCGCGGTTGGTAAGTGCTGGCCAGTTGGAATTGCATAGATTTCTCAAAAGCCAACCCGGAGGACCTGTCCTGCGCGGATCACAGCCAAGACTTCCAGAACCTGCGGTATGAGAGGCCTCAGATCGGCGAGCCGGTTGCCGCGCGCTACGAGCACCACGACCGCAATGTTGAACCGCCCCATGTCCTGTTGGTACGAGAGATTCCGATCCACGGTGAGAAAGACGTCAAAATGCCCGGCAGCCAAGCCCAGCAAGTCCCCGTTTTCCTTGCTGGCCCAGCCCATTTCGGGCACGGTGCGCGTATCGTGCCCGGCGAGATCGCGCTTGAGCTTCCGCGGCAGGCACTCATCCAGTGGCACGCGCACGGGCGAGCAGGGCCTCCTTGGCTTCCTCCAGAGCAGCGATGGCCTGCTCCCGGACCACGGTAGGAAAATCGTCGAGGAAGTCGGAAAGCGGTTGGCCCGCCTCCAGATAGTCGAGCAGCGTCTGGAAGGGGACTCGTGTGCCAACAAATACGGGCGTGCCACCCATGATTCGTGGATCGCTGTGAACCCCCGCCGGTTGGTCTTGAATCATCGCCCGGTCCCTCCACTTCGCGTTCCCAATCATACATCATATTCTTGCAGTCCGTCGAATGGTCGGGATGACAGCGGGTGGGGCGCGGGGCGGTATAATTGATTGTTTAGGGTAAGGCACTGGCGCGGCGCTATGGCAACGGTCAAACAAGTTGAGATCGCGGAGCAGGACGAGCGGAGCACCGAGTACATTCGCGTCCGAGGCGCGCGGGTCCACAACCTCAGGAACATTGACTGCGAGATTCCGCACAATGCGCTGACAGTCGTCACGGGCGTCAGCGGGTCGGGCAAGTCGAGCCTGGCGTTCGATACGCTCTACGCCGAGGGGCAGCGCCGCTACGTCGAGTCGCTGTCGGCCTATGCGCGGCAGTTCCTGGAGCGCATGGAGAAGCCCGACGCCGACGAGATCACCGGCATCGCGCCCGCCGTCGCCATCCAGCAGCGGAACACCACGCGCACGCCCCGCTCGACTGTCGCCACCGCCACGGAAATCTACGACTACTTGCGCCTGCTGTTTGCCCGCGTCGGGCAGACCTTCTGCTCGCAGTGCGGCGCAGAGGTCAAGAAAGATTCCGTGGACGAAGTGGCGGCGCGGCTGCTGGCGCTTCTGTCGGAGAAGGGTCGGCCCGACGGTTTGCGCGCCTATGTTCTGTTTCCGCTGTTGCGCGCCGAGACTGGAAGCGCCGGTGCCCCCGCTGGCGCTATCGCGGAGCGTCTGAAGACGCGGTTGTTCGAGCTGCGCAGGCTCGGCTTCAATCGCCTCTATCAGACCGGACGAATCTTCGAGTTCTCGACGCCGGAGTCGTTGCTTGAAATCAATTTCAGCCGGCCGGTCTGGGTGCTGGCCGACCGGCTGGTGCTTGCAGCGGAGTCGCGCCAGCGCCTCATTGACAGTATCGAAATCTGCTACCGCGAGGGCGGCGACGCGGTGATCGAGTTTCCAGACCTGACTCCGCCGGAGAAGGAAAAAGGTGAAGTGCAGGTCCCTCGCTCCGCACAGGAACGCTCCGCTCGGGATGACAGTCTAGGAGAGCCGTTTCGCCTTACTTTTAACGAACGGTTCGAGTGCAAGACCTGCCGCATCGCCTATGAGGAGCCGGAGCCGCGGCTGTTCCTGTTCAACAGCCCCTATGGAGCCTGCCCGCGCTGCCAGGGCTTCGGCAACACGGTTGACTATGATCCGCAACGGGTCATCCCCGACCCCACGCTCTCGCTCGACGGCGGAGCGATTGACCCGTGGACGAAGCCGCGCTACCGCCGCTTCTACAACGAATTCAAGCGAGAGGCTTCGCCGCGCGGGATTCGTCTCGACGTGCCCTATTTGCAGTTGACCCAGGAAGAGAAGGACTTCGTCTGGCAAGGGGCCGGCGGCGGACGGGGGTCCCGGCGTCGTGTCGGCATCAACGGTTGCTTCGCATATCTCGAGCGCAAGAAATACAAGCTGCACGTGCGGGTTTTCCTGTCGCGCTATCGCGGGTATGCGCCGTGCCCGGAGTGCCGGGGGGGACGCCTGCGGCCAGAGGCGTACCGGGTGAAGGTCGGAGGAGCGGACCTCCGCGCCGTGTGCGCGATGAGCATTGAGCAGGCGCGGAAGTTTTTTGACACGCTCCGGCTGACTCCGACGCAGGCCGCGATTGCGGACCGAATTCTCGAAGAGGCGCGGCAGCGTCTGCGGTTTCTCGAAAACGTGGGCCTCGAATATCTGACACTCGACCGCATGGCCTCGACGCTCTCCGGGGGCGAAGCGCAACGCATCCAACTGGCCACGGCGCTCGGCGCGAGCCTGGTGGGAACGCTCTTCGTGCTCGATGAGCCTTCCATCGGGCTCCACAACCGCGACACCGCGCGGCTCATTCACATCCTGAAAGAACTCCGCGACCAGGGCAACACGATTCTCGTCGTCGAGCATGACGCCGCGATGATGGAGGCCGCCGACCACATTCTCGACCTCGGTCCCGGCGCGGGCGAAAACGGCGGG
>MEKR01000196.1:32083-32287 GCA_001767035.1 Acidobacteria bacterium RIFCSPLOWO2_02_FULL_61_28 | reverse complement strand
ACCTTGACGGGCCGCTACCTGCGGGGCGACCTGCGCATCTCCCTGCCCGCGCGCCGCCGCCCGGTTGCCAGGAAACAACTCCAGATTCGCGGGGCTTTCGCGCATAATCTCAAGAACATAGACGTGGCGATCCCGCTCGGGATGATGGCCGCCGTCACGGGAGTCTCGGGTTCCGGCAAGTCCACCTTGGTCCATGATGTGCTC
>MEKR01000196.1:0-32009 GCA_001767035.1 Acidobacteria bacterium RIFCSPLOWO2_02_FULL_61_28 | reverse complement strand
AGGGGAGGGAGAAGGGTTTTCGGCGACGGACCGACTCGGCTGCCGCCGCGTGGACGGAATGGAGCACGTCCAGAGCGTCGTGTTGGTGGACCAGTCGCCCATCGGGCGGACGCCGCGCTCGAATCCGGTTACTTACATCAAAGCGTTCGACCCTATCCGCACGCTTTTTGCCGCGCAGCCCGAGGCCCGCAAGCGGGGCTATTCGCCCGGCCACTTTTCCTTTAACATATCGGGGGGGCGCTGCGAGGCCTGCCAGGGCAGCGGGACCATCACCGTCGAGATGCAGTTCCTGGCGGATGTCGAGCTGGTCTGCGAAGAGTGCCGGGGCACGCGCTTCAAGAGCGGCGTGCTGGAGGCTCGGTACAAGGGAAAGAACATCCACGAAGTGCTGCGCATGACGGTCCGGGAGGCTCTGGCATTCTTCAGCGGGCACTCCTCGATCACGCGCCGGCTTCAGGTTCTGGACGACGTGGGGCTGGGCTACCTGCGGCTCGGGCAGTCGGCCACCACGCTTTCAGGCGGCGAAGCGCAGCGCGTCAAGCTGGCCGGGCACCTGGCGTTTGGCGAAAGCGAATCTGCGCTCTATATTTTCGACGAGCCGACCACCGGATTGCACTTTGACGACATCGCCACGCTGCTCGCGGCATTTCGGAAGTTGATTGACAACGGCGGGAGTATTCTGATCATCGAACACAATCTGGACGTGATCAAGACCGCCGACTGGGTCATTGACCTGGGACCGGAAGGAGGCGAGCGGGGCGGCTACGTCGTCTGCTGCGGGACGCCGGAAACGGTGGCTCGCTGCGCAGAGTCCTACACCGGTCAGGCTCTGCGCCGGGTCCTCGACAAGCATCGCCAGTGGGGCGAAGAACCCGTGGGCGCGGCGTTGCGCTCCCGCGCGGGACGGGCTTGAAGCGCAACCGTAAGACGCTCGGCTTTGCATTAGGGCACGGCTCGTCAGGGCATGGCTTCACCTGGATTATTCATGAAGGACGGTCCTTTTTCTCTAGCCCAGCGCTTCAGCGCTGGGTAGGCAGTATCAAGAAGTGATCCCCAGCCCGCTTCAGCGGGCTTCTCAAGGCCGGCTTTAGCCAGAGGGTTTAGCGAGGGCTAAAGCCGAAAACCGGGAAGGCCGCTAAAGCGGCCTGTAAAATAAATAGTGTTGCTGACCCCGGCCTGAAGGCCGGGGCTAGAGAAAAGGGGAACGGCCACAGAAGCAGCTTAGCAACGCTTGGACCAGCGCGTATTGCGAAACCGTTATGAATAATCCAGGGTCAGCCATGCCGTAGGCGGTGCCAAAGCAATAGAATTTCCTTGCGGCTTCAGCCGCTGAGGTTGCGATAGGATGCTCCTCGAACGAAATGTCGCCGGGTTTGCGTTCAGGATTTGTTTTGGGGCGGCTCTGATTTTTCAGACGGTCGTCGTGGCGCAGACCTCCGATCAACTGCTCCAGCAAGCCCAGGCGGCCCTCGAAAAGAAGGAGTACGCCGAGGCGGCCAAGGCGCTCGAAAGCTACCTCTCGCAGAACCCGCAGGATTTCCGCGCCGAGTTCAATCTTGCCTACGCCTACAGCTTGACGGACCGCCGCGCGGACGCCATTCGGCTCTACCAAAATGTGCTGGCGCGAGAAAAAGAGTTGGTCCCGGCGCACCTCAATTTGGGAATCCTGCTGGTGGAAGTAGGCGGAGCCGCCGAGGCGGTGGAGCATCTGCGGTTTGTTGCGGCCCGCCAGCCGAACGACTTCCGGGCGGAGTTCTACCTCGCCGAGGCGCTCACGGCTACGCAGCGGTTTCCGGAAGCGCGGGAAGCCTACGAACGCGCGCTGAAGTTGAAGCCCGATGACGCGGCCGCGCATCTGGCCTTTGCCCGTCTGCTCGCGGAAACCGATCCCTCCTCGGCGGAGGGACACTTGCGGGCCGCTATGCAGGCCGAGCCTTCTCGGGACGATGCCCTGTTGCTGCTGGCATCGGTTCTGGAGAGGCGCGCATCCGGGGGCGCGGACACGCTCGCGGAAGCGGCGGACCTCTATCGCCGGTATCTCGACGCGCATCCGGACCGCCCAGAGAGTCCAGCGAGCCCAAGGAGCAATGACCTGCGCGTTCGCCTGGGGCAGCTCTACGCCACGCAGAAGCGATACGCGGAGGCCATCGCGCAATGGGAGGCGGCGCGGGCGGCGGGCGAGACAAGCCGGGAATTGATGCGGAGCTTACTGGACGCTTACCTCCAAGGTTCCGAACAAGACAAGGCCAAGGCCCCGGCGTTGCTCGATCAGATGCTCATGCAGGATGGAAACAACGCGGAGCTGCGGCTGCTTGCCGGACGGCTGCGGATGGAGAAGAAACAGTACCCGGAAGCGGCGGAGCAGTTCCGCCGGGCGACCGAGCTGCGGCCGGACTCGGCGGAAGGCTACACCAATTTGGCATCGGCCCTGTATCTTCTCCAGGACTACGAAGGGACCGTGGCAGCGCTGGCCAAGGTGGCCGCGCTCGGACAGGACAACGCCGGCACGCATTTCCTGCGGGCCATCAGTCTGGATAAGCTCCATCGGCTCGAGCCGGCCCTGGAAAGCTACCGGCGTTTTCTCGCGCTCGATGCGGGGAAAAATCCGAACCAGGAATTTCAGGCTCGGCAGCGCATCCGGATTTTGACGAACGAGCTTCGCCGAAGGGGAGGACGACGGCGGTAGGGTGGCAGCCTTTTTTAGAATGGCAAGTCATGGGCCGGCAACCGGGAAAAGAGATATACTGAGTCGAGAGGCGAGGAAAGCGATGTGGTGGGCGATTTCGTTCTTCCTTGTGATGTTGGGGGAAGCCGGGCTGGGAGCAAGCGCGGCGCTGGCGGAGGAGAAATCTCCCGCGCTCCTGGAGCAGCAATACGACCGGGAACCGAATGCCCGAAAGCGGGCCAGGCTTGCCATCGAACTGACTCGGGGACGCCTCACTCAATTGCGGGCTGCCTATGACACCGAGGACTCCGAACCGCGCGAGAAGGCGGTGGAAGCCTACCGGGCCGCTCTGGCGCGCCTGGATACTGCCGTGACCGCCGCCGCCCATGCGGGAACCTCAAAAACCGCGGAGATGCACCTCCGGCGTCAGGGCCGTGACCTCGAAAGTTTGAAGACCAATGTTTCCTACCTCGACCGGCCTGCCATTGAGAAATTGGTGGCGCAGGTGGCTGCGCTGCGCGAGCGATTTCTCTATAGTCTCATGAAGCCAAACCCAGGAAAGGCGAAGCAATGAAACGCTCTGCGCTCGCATTCCTGCTGGTCGTGTGGAGCGGGCTTCTGATTCCGGGGAACGCCCAGGAGGACTTCCTCACGCCGGGGGAAGTCGAGAACCTCCGGGACAAACAGGAGCCAGACAAGCGGCTCATCCTGTACCTGGATTTCGCCCAGCGGCGGCTCGACGCCATCCAGGAGAACCTGGCCTCGAAAAAAGCCGGAGCCGGGCGCGCCGCCCAGAAGTTTCTCAAGGAATACACCGCGGTCCTCGAAGCCCTGGAGGTGACGGTGGAGGCCGCCCGCGAACAAAGAGTGATGACGGAGAAGGTTCTCAAGGAAACCGAGCGGCGCGAGGGTGAATTCCTGACGTACCTGCGGTCGCTCAATGCGGAGAGTTCCGCCGGCTTTGAGGATTACCGCTTCACCCTGGACGAAGCCATCGTGATGACCGAGGAGGGGCTGGCGGAGACGAAGAAAGGCTCGTTCCCGGAATTGCGCGAGCGAGAACCGCCCCGGCTTCCGGCGACGCCTCCGCCCCCGCCCCGCGTGAACGACCGAAAACAATACGAGGCGGGGCCGCCCCGCAAGGGCCGCACTCCTTGAACGAAATCGTAAGGGCACGACTTCAGTCGTGCCGTAGAAGCTGCGTTTTCAATCCGGCTTTAGCCGCTGAGCGCAGTCCTCACAGAGACTGAATTGGCGATGCCTCAGGTTGCGACCGAAATCTTCCACGAAGCCTTTCGGGCGCTCCGTCCGCGAACGCCGGCGCCGGAGATCGAAGTCGAGTTCCGTCCCTACGCGGATATCAACAACTTTATCCGTGTGCGCGAAGGGCGGCTCGTGGTGGGCCTTTCCGATATGCTGGAAGGGGCGCCGCGCTCGGTGCTGGAAGCCATCGCCTTTATTCTGATCGCCAAACTTTACCGCAAGCCGGTCCCCAAGCAGCATCAGCACCGCTACCGCCAGTTCCTGAACCGGCGTTCCGTCCGCCGGCAGACGCAGGCCGTCCGGCGAGCTCGGGGACGCAAATGGCTCGACTCGCCGCAGGGAACGCAGTTCCATCTCGAAGAGATTTTCGACGATCTGAATCAACGCCACTTCGAGGGGCGGTTGGAGCGCCCTCGCCTGAGCTGGAGCCGGACCGCCGCCCGCGCTCTGCTGGGCCATTATGACTCGGTCCATAACGCCATCATTGTGAGCAAGATTTTTGACCGCCCGGACGTCCCTCGCTTCCTGGTCGAGTACCTCCTCTATCACGAGATGCTCCACATCAAGCATCCGGTCGTCCATCAGCGCAGCCGCCGCTGCTTTCACTCCACCGAGTTCCGCAAAGAAGAAAAACGTTTTCCGCGGTTTCAAGACGCCAAACGATTGCTGAACGCTCTGTAGCTTCGGTCTGCGTTCTGCCGCCTTATCGCTTTGATTCATCTGCCTCCTGTTTTTTTAAGGATCGAGCGATACCTTCGGTCTCTGATCCTCCGGTCAATGATCGTCCGTTGACGATATGTCGCCTTCGACATATACTGTACGGGGTGAGCCCAAACGACAAACCGCTGGCCTGGTTGCACGGAGAGATACAGACTCCTCCTTTCTCGCAAGCCGCGAGACTGGAGGCGGGTTATTTGCTCCGACGATTGCAGCGAGGCGACCTACTCGGCATGCCCCATTCCAGGCCGATGCCATCCATCGGCCCTCGGTGCCACGAGCTTCGAGTCAATGATGCTGGTGGCACTTGGCGGATCGTTTATGGAATCGAACCCGACGCCATCGTGATCTTAGAAGTCTTCAGCAAGAGGACCGGGGCTACGCCCAGAACGGTCATTGAGGCCTGCAAACAAAGGCTAAGGGAGTATGAAAATGCGTGAGGTTAAGAGAAAACAGTTGGAAGCAGGTGGCTGGAAGATTGGAAGCGCCAAGGAGTTTCTCCGCCTCTCCGACGAGGAGTCGGCGTACATTGAGCTCAAGATGCGGCTGGCCGAAAGCCTACGCGAGCGCCGCCAGCGGGAGCGCCTCTCCCAGACGGACCTCGCCAGGGCGCTGAAGTCAAGCCAGTCGCGCGTGGCGAAGATGGAGGCAGGAGACCCCTCGGTTTCCCTGGATCTGCTGATCCGGTCGCTCCTCGCCTTGGGGACCTCAAGCCGCGAGCTTTCCAGAATCATCTCCGCTCCTTGATCCAGCCTCACGGCCCAACGTCGCCAACGGGCCATAGCTGCGGGGCGATCGTTTGCCATATTCTGGTACCGATTGGAGTATTCTTCCGAAGCATACTGCCTTCCGCCGCCAGCCCGGATTTCTTTCACGTCCTTCATTTTTGATAATATGAACAAGCCACTTGGGTGAAGGGACAATGAAGATCAGATTTGACCGGGCGCAACTCTATTACCCTTCGGTAGCCGTATTCTGCGCGCTGGCTTCTCTGGCGCTTGGATGGAGTTCCTACGCCGGCCGGTTCAACGGGAGTTTCTACGACTTCTATTTTCGCCGGCGCGGGCCGCAGCCGCCGCTCGAAGACATCGTACTCGTTACGATTGATGATGAAACGCTCGCTCGGTACGGCGCATTGCCGTTAGACCGCGCGGTGCTGGCCCAGGGCGTTCGCGCCATCGAGGAGGCGGGACCGCGCCTGCTGGCTTTGGACCTGCTTCTTTCGGAAGTCTCCTCGTCCCCCTCCGACAGCGCGTTGCAGGAAGCCCTCGCCGGTTCGGCTCCGGTGGTTCTGGCCACGGCCCTGGAGGCAAGCGAAACCGGAAAGTGGCTCCATCCGCTCCCGATCTTCGCCGGGAACGGCGCGGCCATCGGGCACGTACACGCCGATCCGGATTCCGACGGCGTAAGCCGGCGCGTGCTGCTCGAAAAACGGAGCGGCCGCGAGCGCCGCTGGGCCTTGGCGCTCGAGTGCGCCCGCCTCTGGCTGGGAGCAGCCCAGGAACCGGTCACGGAAGCCGACGAGGCTCTGGAAATCCCCCGTTCCAGAGATTCGGGCAATGTCCTGCAAGTCTTCTCTACCCGGACCAACGGGCGCGCGCTCTTGATCAATTACGCCGGAGGAAACGGCATGTTCGCGCAGATCGGTTTCGCGAGTTTGTTAAACCGTCCGGAACTGCGGCAACAGTTGGCAGGCAAGATGGTCTTGCTCGGCGTGACGGCCCAAGGCGCCGGCGACCGCCTGTTTACTCCGTTCTCCGCCGGGATCGGGATGCCCGGAGTGGAGATTCACGCCAACGTGCTCCACACGTTGCTCACGGGGAAATATCTTCGTCCGGCGGGAGACCTCGAAGTGGCTCTGGCTGTGCTCGGGATCGCGGCAGTCGCGGCCTGGATTCTGGCGCGCTTCTACGGGCTGCCGCTGGTGATCCTGCTGGCGGGTCTCGGCGCGCTGGTTCTCGGGGTGCCCTATCAGCTTTTCCTGAGGGGGCAGGTATGGCCCGCGTTCTCTCTGCTTCTTCCGTTCGGAGCAACCACACTCCTCTGCGGCGCATACCAATTGCTGCTGGCGCGAAGTCAGTTTGACGAATCGGAGGCGAGACGCCGGCGGTCGCAACGGCAATTTGAAATGGCGGCGCATGAAATCCGCACCCCCCTGACGGCCATTCAAGGCTCGAGCGAGCTGCTCCTCCGGTATCCGCTCGATGACGCCAAGCGCGAGCAGATGATCCGGCTGATTTCGGAGGAGTCCGAGCGCCTGGGGAAATTGGTCGAGCGGTTTCTGAGTGTCGAGCGGCTTTCCGCGGGGGAGATCGAGCTGCGGCGCGCGCCGCTGGATTTGTCCGCGTTACTTGTGGCGACCGTCGAGCGGGTCCGCCCGGCCGCCGAGAGCAAAGGAATCCGCCTGGTCCGCGAAGGCGCATTCACCGAGACCGAGATCGAGGCAGACGCGGAATTACTTGAGTTTGCCATTTCCAACCTCGTAACCAACGCCGTGAAGTACAGCCCTACTGGAACGTCGGTAACGCTGGCCCTGGAGCGGGATGGCGATCGTGCGCTCCTCCACGTTTCCGATACCGGCCCGGGCATGACGGCCGAAGAGAGCCGGCGGATTTTTGATCGCTTTTACCGGACCGAGTCTGCGCGCTCTTCCGACGCGCCCGGCTTCGGGCTGGGGCTGGCGATTGCGCGCGAGATCGCCTGCCACCACGGCGGCGACCTCCGGGTGGAGAGCAGGCCCGGGGAAGGGTCGAGGTTTACAATTTCTCTGCCTGCGCGGGCAGCCGCCAAGAGAAAAAACCACATCACTCATTGACGTCCGTTCTTTAGAAGGGGGGAAACCCGTGGGACTTGCAGAAGACGATCGGAACCGGATTCTGGCTGCGCTTCGCAGCCGTATTCAGACGGCAGCGTGCCAGCTTTGCCGCGCAACTTCATGGACACTGGCGGACGGATTTGTGTCCGTGGGCATTCAAGATGATTTCTCATCTTTCCGTATTGGGGGAACAAGCTTGCCCTGCGTCGCACTCGTTTGTAACCATTGCGGCAACACCTGCCTAATAAATCTCATGTCTCTTGGCCTACGCCATTTGGCTGAGAAAGCCCCAGCGGAAGCTACGTAGGAAATGGAACAGCCAGAGCAGCATCGCATGAAACCCTCGATTTTGGTTGTCGAAGACGATGCGGCGGTGAGCCAGACGGTGGTCACGCTGCTGGAAGCGGAGGGATATCCCGTGCGGGCGGCGCGGTCGAGCGCCGAGGCCCTGGAGCAACTGGCGCAGAATTCTTTTCCCATCATCGTCTCCGACATTTTCCTGGACGAGCGGTCAGGCCTCGACATCCTGCGGCGGGCGCGTGCGCTCGACCCGGACTGCGCCGTAATCCTGATGACCGCGAAGGGGTCGCTCGACACGGTTCTCGAAGCCACGCGCGCCGGCGCGTTTGACTACATCGCCAAGCCGTTTCCGCTGGAGCGGCTGGCGCAAGCGGTGAGAAACGCCGAACAGTCGCTAGTGCCGCCGCCTCTGCGAAGCGGACCCGAGAGCGCCAGTTCCCGCCTCGGCCCCCACCCCAGCCCTCAATTGATCGGCAACTCTCCGGCGATGGTCGAGGCGTACAAATTCATCTCGCGCGTGGCGGCGACCGATACCACGGTTTTGGTTCAAGGAGAAACGGGAACCGGCAAGGAATTAGTGGCGCGGCTGATCCATGAAAGCGGTCCCCGGCGGAACAACCGCTTCGTGGTGGTGGACTGCGGCGCGCTGCCGGGGACGTTGCTCGAAACCGAACTGTTTGGGGCGCTGCGGGGAGCCTATACGGGTGCGGACCGGGACCGCGTCGGGCTGATCGAGAGCGCCGAGGGCGGCACGGTCTTCCTCGATGAGATCGGAGAAATTGATCCCACTTTTCAACTGCGGTTATTGCGATTCCTGCAAGAGCGGGAGGTCCGGCCGGTCGGCTCGGCGGCGAGCCGCAAGGTGGATGTGCGGACGATCGCTGCCAGCAACTGCGACCTGCGTCGGCTCGTGGCGGAAAAGAAATTTCGGGAGGACCTCTGGTATCGCCTTCAGGTGACCTCCTTCCAACTCGCGCCACTGCGCGAACGGGGCCAGGATTTTTCGTTGTTGGTCGAGCATTTTCTCGAGGTTTGCCGGCAGCGATTCGGCAAGGCGATTCAACTCAGCGACGGGGCGATGAAACTGGCGGCGCGCTACACTTGGCCGGGAAACGTGCGTCAGTTGCAAAACGTGCTCGAACGGCTGGCCATTTTGCACCCCGGAGCCGTCGTCAACGAAGAGGCGTTCCAGGAGGCGCTTGCCGCGCTCGACCCGGCGGAAAAGAAGCGGCCCTCGCCGGAAGCCGGGCGGGAAACCCTGGCCGAGGCGGAGGAAGAACACATTCGGAAAGTCCTGGCGGCGACACACGGGAATAAGACGCGCGCGGCGGAGCTGCTCGGCATCGAGCGGAAGACCTTATACCGGAAGCTGGAGCGAATGCGCCCCGTGTCATCTTGACACGCCCCGAGGCAAAATGTCCCGCCCAAGACATTCTGCGGTGCCGGGCGCTCCCTCCTAACCTCTTTGTGAAAAAGGAGTTAACTTTACGCGGCATTTGGTCTGCCGCTTGCTTACAATTACAGTGGTTCAAACACTGATGATTAGATCACCCTGGCACGGCTGCCGGGAGGGAAAGCAGGGAGCTCTTCCTGATATGCGGACCCGGCAGTCGTTCCAGGGTGTTTTTTCTTCCCGGAGCACCATTCCCGAATCTTTTTAGGCGACAGCAAGAATGCCCGTTCCGCGATGCGCCGCCGAGGCGTGTTAGAATGATAGGCTCCCGGCGCCCTGAGCGCAGGGAGTGTTCGAACTCAAACACTACGAGGCTGGGGGTATGATTTCTGCGGGATTGACCGGGGGCATTGGGTGCGGCAAGTCGGCGGTGGCCGCGATGTTTGCGGCGCGCCAAGCCGTCACGATTGACTCGGATGAAATCGGGCGCAATTTGATGCAGCCCGGCAACGTCGTCTATGACCGCATTGTCAGCGGGTTCGGTCCGGAGGTAATCGGGGCCAGCGGGCAGCTCAATCGCGCCAAGCTTGCCGAGATCGTCTTTCATGACCTCGAAAAACTGAAGCACTTGAATGCGATTGTCCACGCCCCGGTGCTCCGCGAGATTGACCGCCAGGTGTTCGCGCAGCGGCAGAAGGACCCCAACGCGATCGTTCTGGTGGAATCGGCCGTTCTGTTTGAGGCTGGCCAGAACCGCCGCTTTGACAAGATGATCGTGGTCTGGTGCCGTCCTGAGCAGCAGGTGGAACGCTACCGCGCCAAGTCCAACATTTCGGTTGAGGACATTCAGCGCCGCATGGCCGCGCAGATGCCGGGAGAAGAGAAGAAGCGGCTGGCCGATTACGTGATTGACACCACGGGGTCGCTCGAAGAGACCGAGCGCCAAGTGGACGAAGTCTGTGCCCAGCTCCGCGCCCTGGCAACGGCCCAGCCTCGGCCGGTCCGGTAGCCCAGGTCACTCGCAACCCGAACGAAAGTCCCGCCCAAAAGAAAACGGGATTCAGCGCTTGATGATTGGCTGGAACCCGTCCTCTTCGAGCGTCTTCTTCACTTGCTGCGCTTCCCTCTCGGTTTGATACGGTCCCACCACGACGTGAAAGAGAGCATCGCCTGTCCCGGAAGTCACCAGGACGGGCAGCTTCTTTTCCTTGAGCAGTTGGACCAGCGCCTGGGCGTCCTCTTGGCGCGTGAGGGCGGAAACTTGAACAAGGATTCCGGGAGGAGGCGGTTGAATTCCCGATGGCTTCGCCGAATCGCTTGGCTGATTCTGTTGGCTGGGTTGATTGGGCGGGGAGGCGCCGGCGGGAGTGCCCGCCGATTCCGGAGGAACCAGCCGGGCCTCCGGGGTGGTTTCGCCGAGACTCTGATCGAAATTCAGTTCGGGTGGGGGGGGCGACGGTCCTTCCCCACTTGGGGTTCCCGGCTGGCCCTGGCTAAGGTAGGCAGCCGGGGGCATCGGGCTGGGTTTCCCTACTCCCTCCGGGCCGCCGGCCTCGGCCTGCGCTGCGGTCGCGGAAGGAGAGAGAGTATTGCGGCCGACGATGTAGCCGAGCGCAAAGAAGATTCCGCAGAGCGCGACAATCCCAAAGAAAATCAGGAGCAACTGCCGATTTTCCAGGATCAACTCTCCCGGCCGGTCCGCGTTCTTTGGCATGATCCCGTGCTTCTCCCTCTGAAGTCCAAGTTCCCGCGGCGCGGCGGGATGGCGATTGGCCCAACCGCGCGATTAGGTCCCGCGTGTCCCGGAGGCCGGGGGAGCGCCGCCTGTAGGCGCGTCCAAGCGGGCGAGGAGCTTTGCAAAGATGTCCACCGGCAAGGGGAAAACAATCGTGGTGTTCTTTTCCACTCCGATCTCCGTCAGCGTCTGCAAGTATCGCAATTGGATGGAAACCGGATTCTGGGCCAGGACGGCGGCAGCCTCGCCCAATTTCTTTGAGGCGGACAGCTCTCCATCGGCATGGATAATCTTGGCCCGCTTCTCCCGTTCGGCCTCGGCCTGCTTGGAGATCGCGCGCACCATCTCGGCGGGAAGTTCCACCTGTTTCATCTCCACCTTGGAGACCTTCACGCCCCAGGGCGCAGTGTGCAGGTCCAGGATGGCTTGCAACTTCTCATTCAGTTTTTCCCGCTGGCTGAGCAGTTCGTCCAGTTCGACTTCGCCGATGACGCTGCGCAATGTGGTCTGCGCCAGTTGGCCCGTGGCGTAGAGATAATTCTCCACTTCCACGACGGCCCGGTTGGCGTCAATCACGCGGAAATAAACCACGGCGTTGACTTTCACCGTGACGTTATCGCGCGAGATGGTTTCCTGGGGAGGAACTTCCATGGTGATCAGGCGGAGCGAAATGCGCACCAACCGGTCAATGGGCGCAAATACCAGGACAACTCCGGGGCCTTTGGCCTGGGGGAGCAGGCGTCCCAGGCGGAAGATCACCCCCCGCTCGTATTCGGAAAGGATCTTGATCGAAGAGAGAAGATAAATCAGAATGATGGCGATACCCACGGCCGTAAAAGAAAGTGGCAACTGCATTGGACTAGACTCCTTTCGTGGTTTCTTGGCTTGATCCCGATTGGGTCTGGGGATCGGATTTGGGGTGAAGGGGATGGGAATTGACGGGCTCCACCTGCAAGGTCAGGCCTTCGAGGGATTTCACTCGAATGAGGCCTCCCGGAGGAACCGGCTCCGGACTGATCGCGTCCCAGAGTTCTCCATGGACGTAGACTTTGCCGTGGGGAGCCAGGGCGCTTTCCACCTGGCCGATTTCCCCAATGAGAGCCATCTCCCCGGTGGCAACCTTGAGGTGGCGGGCACGAATGACCAGCCGCAACAGAAACACCGTGATGAGGCCGAACGGAAACGCCACGGAGAGCGCCGTCACCAGGGTAATCTGGGCGCCCGGCAAGCGCGTGTTGATAAGCATCAACGCTCCCAGGACCATGGACAGCACTCCCCCGGCCGCCAGAATTCCGTGGGTGGCAAATTTCGCTTCCAGCACGAAAAAGACAATCGCCAGTAGAATCAGCGCCGCGCCGGCCCAGTTGACCGGAAGCAGTGATAATGCAAACAAGCCCAGGATCAGCGCGATCCCTCCCGCGACTCCCGGCAGGATCAGTCCCGGATTGGAGAACTCCACGTACAGACCGAGAATCCCGAGGATGAGCAGGATGAAGGCGATATTGGGGTCGAGAATCCTCGAGAGAAACGTTTGCCGGAAGCTGGGAGCGTACACCTGGATTTGCGCGTCCTTGAGGTGGAGCACCTCTTTCTTGCCGTCAAAGCGGGTTACCTCATAGCCGTCGAGTTTTTGCAGCAGCTCGGCCCGGTCCGCGGCTACGATGTCTATCAACCGATCTTTGAGCGCTTCGCCTTCCGTCCACGACTTGCTCTCCGTAACTCCTTTCTCGGCCACAACGACATTGCGGCCGCGTTTGCCGGCGATGCTGCGGAGGTAGGCGGCGGCGTCATTTTTCACCTTCTCCTTCATGACGTCATCCATTTGCCCGCCGCCAAAGAATACCGGGTGAGCCGCGCCGGTGTTGGTTCCCGGAGACATAGCGGCCACGTCCGCCGAGAGCAGGAGGAAAAACCCGGCCGAAGCCGCGCGGGTGCCGCTCGGAGCCACGTACACCACGACGGGTACCGGGCTGGAGATGATCTTCTCGATGATCTGGCGCATGGACGTATCGAGGCCGCCCGGGGTGCTCAATGGGATGAGGATCAAGTTGACCCGCTGGCCGATGGCCTGCTCCATGCCCGCCGTGACGTATTCGGCCGAGATGGGATGGATCATTCCCTCGAGGGGAATCTCCATTATCTGCGGGGCCTGCGCCCGCAGGGAAACGGCCAGCAGGAGAGAAAACAAGGCGGCGCGCAAGAGAAACTTCACCGGCATGCTCACCGCGCCATCGGTCTTAGGGACGGGGGAGGCTTTTGGCATTCAACTCCTCTCGTAACGTCGCGGCTGCGGGGCTGGAAGGCTCCAGCACAAAGGCGGTATTTAACTGGACGCGGGCCTCCTCCAGCTTCCCCTGCAACATATAGATTCTCGCCAGCAGGAGGTAATCCTCGGCCGTGGGCTCTCGCTCGATGGATTGGTTGAGAGCCTTCAACGCCTCTTCCCACTGCAGGGTCTTGGTGTAAATTCGGGCCAGGTCCCGGTAGGCGTTGGCCTCCTCGGGATCGTACTCAATGACTAGGTAAAGTTCCTCGATTGCTTCGCGGTCAGCGCCGCGATCCAGAAACTGCACCGCCTGCTGATAATGGAGCGAGGCATGGTCGGCGGGCGCAAACTTGGAGTGTTTCAATTCCGCCTGAATTTGCCGCAGCATCCGGAGCTGGCGGAAGCTGGCTCCGTCGTAATTGTTCTTGGGGCGTTCGAGCTTTTCGAGCAGTTTGGGATCCGGGTTCGCGCTCCACTCCGGGTTCTGTTGCTGGAGCAGACGCATCTGCCGCGCGCTTTCTTCGAGCTGCCCGGCCTTCTGAAGGCACTGCATGTAGATCACGCGCCCCGCCGGGGAGTTGCCCCGCTGGAGCGCCCTCCGCAAGGGCAGGATGGCCTGCCCCCAACTCCCCCGCTTCCAGTAGGCGTAACCCAGGTTGAACTGGTAGTCCGGATCGTTCGGATCGCTCTGCACGGCTTTCTCAAAATACGGCACGGCGCCCGGCCGGGCCTGGCGCATCAGCGCGATCCCCAGGTTGTTGTACACCTCATTCAGCGGCAATTGTTGTTCCACCACCCGGAAAGCGGCCGCCGAACGCTCATATTGTTCCCGATACAAATAAGCCAGCCCGAGGAAATAGTTCGTCTCGAGATAATCCGGATCGCCTCGCCGAAGTTTCGAGAACCACAGGATGCTGGTCGGGTAGTCCCGGTCGCGGAAATAAAGCATCCCCAGCTCGAAAGCGGGGGTGGTAAAGCCAGGGTCCAGGCGCAAGGCCGCACGGTAGTAGCGGATTTGCTGGGCCCGACTCTTGGCGGTCAAACCCCGGAGGTAATTTTCAAAAGCATCCAGGCGCGGTCCCGGATGCTCCCGGACGTATTGGCCCTTGGAGATGGAAAGGTTGGGCCGCAGCCACCGCTGAATTTGCCAGGACAGGCCGGCCTGGATCTGAAACAGATTCGTCAGCGGACCCGATTCGGCGAATTTCGGACTCAGGCCGGGACCGTCCATTTCGAGCACCTGGGCCGTGGCTGTGAAGACGCCGTTCGCGGAATCGTAATTTCCCAGGACGACTTTGCTGGCATCCAGCGCCTGCGCAACCTTGTAGATGGTCGCATCGCTCAGGATGTCGGCATTGGCGGGGATGCCCAGGCTGTCAAACGCGGCTGCGCGCTCGCGGCGGTCCAGCATCATGAAGCGCGGAGACGCCAGGTGCGAGGAGAGAACCTCAACGAAACTCGCACTGATCCAGTCGAGGTTCGGGTCCCGGGTATTGTTCTCAAAGGGCAGAACGACTCCGACATCAAATTGAGCCCAGAGCGCCGAGCCCCACAAAACACCGGCAAGCACCGCTACCAGGAACGATTTCATCCGAGCCTCGCGTTGAGTTTCACTCCTTTTGATTATAGCAAAAAGCCGGAGAGCTGTTTTGCGGGACGCGCCCGTAAGGTGGCCAACGCAGTCGCCTGCCACTCCCGAACAGCGCTTCCGAAACAAAACCGGGAGAAGCTATGACGCGAACGATTCGTTCCCGCTACAGGTTCTGCCGGTAGCCTTCCCGGTTCTCATACATTTGGGAGTAATACTGTTGGTAGGAATCGCCCCGGGCGGACCGGACCCACTCGTGATTGTCGCGGTACCACCGGAGGGTCTGTTCCAGACCGGCCTCCAAGGCGATCTGCGGTTCCCAGCCGAGTTCCCGATGAGCTTTGGCGGAATCCAAGGCGTAGCGAAAATCATGGCCTGGGCGGTCCGCCACAAACCGGATCAGGCTCGCGGGCTTGTCGAGAAGCCGCAAGATCATCTGAACCAACTCCAGGTTCGTGCTCCGGTACCCGCTGCCGAGGTTGTACACCTCGCCGGGACGCCCGCGTCGGAGAACAGCTTCCAACGCCCGGCAGTGATCCTCGACGTGAATCCACTCCCGCACCTGCGCTCCCTCCCCATAGACCGGAAGCGGAAGGCCGTTCAGAGCATTGGTGGTCATCAGGGGAATCATCTTTTCGGGGTGTTGATACGGGCCATAATTATTGCAGGCGCGCGTAACGATGACGGGGAACTGATACGTCTTGAAATAGGAACGGGCGAGCAGGTCCGCCGCTGCTTTGGTGGCGGCGTACGGGCTGTTGGGACGAAAAGGAGCGTCCTCGGTGAAATCGCCGGAATCGCCCAGCGCCCCGTAGACTTCATCGGTGCTGATCAGGACAAACCGTGCGATCCGCCGCCGGCGCGCCGCTTCGAGCAGCCGCTGTGTTCCGAGCACGTTGGTTCGGACAAACACATCCGCCGAGTCTATGCTGCGGTCCACGTGCGACTCGGCGGCAAAATGGAACACCGCCTCAACGCCTTCCATCTGTTCTTCCAGGTTCGCCTCGGCGATGTCTTCGCAGACCAGTTCGTGCCCCGGGGACACACCCTCCAGGTTTTGCCGGTTGCCGGCATAGGTCAGTTTGTCAATGTTGACGATTCGATCCGACGGGTGGTCTCGCAGCCAATACCGAACGAAGTTGGAGCCGATGAATCCGGCTCCGCCCGTAACCAGGAGTTTCATTCCGCGCCTCTGAATTCCGCGTCCGGCGGGATTGGGATGCTTCCGCAAACCATCTGAACCGATCGGACACGACGCATCTCCCCGCACATCCACTCCACGCCAGTCTATCATAAGGGGGCGGCAGGGCCCGGAACCGGTCCGTCGGGTCATTCGCCGCAAGACCGATGGGTAAGAGTTCCAGCCATCAGGCCAGACCCACGGTCATTGCCTGCGACTTCCAAAAAAAGGCCCCCCGCAGGATAGTGCCTGCGGAGGGCCGTGCCCGTTTCAGACTCTCGCTACTATCTTGCGTTCAATACTTCCATGTAGCCAACCCGGCCGGAAAGATTCCCGGACCACCAGATGCGGTTCGGATTGTTCCGGTCCACGTCAATCCGGCGATGATCCGACTCCGCGTTTGAAATGTCACGCGCGTCCCAACAAGAAACCGCTATTCTCTGCTGAATTGTATACCCGCGGTCCCGAAAGCAGCCGGAGAGAGTGTGTTTTGCCCGACAAGGAGGCGTGGGCCTCCCGTACACAGGCTCGCCAGGACCATCCCGCCCATGCCGGACCCGCTCTGACCCCGCTGGCGGACGTTATCTGGAAGCCATCGGCGCGCCGGGTCTGGCAAATCGGGAATCTTCGACGGGGACGTTTTGCTGCAACTGGTCAATCTGGAGCGTCTGCAGTCCTTGGGCCTGCGGACGGGAGATCGTCCAGCGGTACGCGAGCTTGACGCCGTCCGCATCGCGGTAATCGGAAAAATCCATCTGTGCGGGGAGTGGCCCGACTGCCGTTTCCACGTAATACACGATGCGGTGGAGCGTCCCCGAGGTCTTGTCGAAGTACAGCTTGAGCGGCACGCGGTTGTACAGAGTACCGAGCACGACGTTCGTTTCCCGGTCGCCCACTTTTTCCGCAGGCCCCGTGCGCAAGTCGGTGAGGCTCGGTTTCAGGCGCGCCGCAAAGAGAAGCTGGTCTCCGATTCTGGCCGCGGCGAGTTCATCCCCCCGCAGATCGCGGGGCTGCCCGGCCGCAATGCGAAGCCAACCGGTATTTCCCGTGTAAGCCTGAACGATATCGCCGTTGGGAGCGTGGGCGATGATGGTGCCTTTATCGGGCGACTTGGAGAAATATTCCATGGCAACCTTCCGGCCGGCGAAGTCCGTGGCGGTGGCCTTCACAACACGGCTGGAAATCTTCTGGAGCGCATCCATCCCGCCGAGCGAGAGCAAGTACTTGTCCAGGAGGCCCTCCGCCTCCCTCCCTGCGCCCGGCTCCTGGGGCCGGAAAGCGTCGGCAGGGGGGATTCCGACCGGCTTCGCAGACCCGCGATGGCAGGTATAGCAGGTGACTTCGTGCCGTCCCCCAAAACTGTTCTTGTTGATCTCGGCCACCATCAGGATCATCTGCCGCGCAACCGCCTTTTCCCGTTTGTCATCCAAATCGCGCGCCAGGAGATGGCAATGATTGCACCCCACCCCCAGCGCAGCCTCAAAGTACTGCATGGTCGGAACCAACTGCTCGGACGGCAAATCCTTGAGCACCACAACATTTCTAAAAGCCTGCGCGGCCGTCTGTGGCGCGGCTGGCGCTTGCGCCCCGGAAAACTGGGCGAACACCCCGCCGATTACCACCGCAAAAACCCACACAACCAGCGCTTGCTTTGGTAAAGTGTTCATATTCTCCCCTCTCCTAGATACACACCGGATTTCGTTTGAATTGCCCCGCCTAAACTGGGATTTCCGCTTTCGCCTCTAACTCGGCTTCGATTCTACGGCAAGCGGCCTGTCGAATCAAGCGCAAATCCTGTTGGTGAAGTTTGACACGCACGAGGAAAGCCTTGGAGGAACCGGATGGTTGGCGTATAATTTTCGGCTAAGTCGAAAGTGGAAAGCAGGAAATCCCATTCCGATAATTTCCCTGCCGTGACAGATTGGCGGAAAGGCACACAGATGACGTTGGGCAAGCAATCACCCTCCGGCTGCACCCTCCCCCAAGGATTCGCCACACCGGAGGCGCGTCGGGTTCCGTCCCCTGGCGAGGGGAAGGTCTTGCTGACGAGCGTCTGTCGCCCGATTGGCCCTGCCCATGGTGACGCCCCCAGCGTTGGCTATGAGCTTTTGCACGGACAAGTCACCCGGGCCCAAGGCATCTTCAGTCCGCGTGCCACCCACCACACCTTCGCCCTGGACTACATTGCAGCAAACCTGGACGCGCCCGCCGTTGTCCTCCACTACCCGTCGCGGAAGGAGCTGATCCGAGAGCTGCGGAAGGGGCCCGCCATCGTTGGCGTGTCGTTCCTGCTGGCGACGTTTCATCGGATGAAAGAGATCGTCGGGCTGATCCGGAAGCACGCTCCGCAGGCCCGTGTTGTTCTGGGCGGCTACGGCACTGTGCTGGACGACAAAACTCTGTCGCCCTACGCGGACCACATCTGCCGGGAAGAAGGTGTCGGCTTTTTTCGGGCGCTCCTGGGCGAGCCGCCGCGTCCTCTGCCTTACGACCACCCGCTGGTGGTGAGTACCCTGCGGGTCCTCTCGGCCCCGGTGGGCCGGACCGGCATGATCTTCGCGGGACTAGGCTGTCCTCACGGGTGCGACTTCTGCTGCACCTCCCACTTCTTCAAGCGCCGGCACGTTCGCCTCCTTCCCACCGGCGACGACATCTTCCGGGTTATTGAACGGTACCTCGAAATTGATCCGCAGATGAGCTTCACCATCCTCGACGAAGATTTCCTGATTGCCAAGGACCGGGCGACCCGCCTGCGCGAACTGGTCCAAGCGCGGGGGACGCCACTTTCGATCTTCGCTTTCGCCACCGTGAAGGCGCTGAGCCGGATGACTCCGAGGGAACTGCTGGAGACCGGCATTGACGGAATCTGGGTCGGTTATGAGGGAAAGCGCTCAGGCTTTGCCAAGCAGCAGGGCCGGCCCGTTGAAGAATTGATCCCCGATTTGCAGTCCCACGGAATCAGTGTTCTTACCTCGATGATCCTGGGCTTCGACTACCAGACCCCGGACATCGTCCGTGCGGAGCTTTCCGGACTCCTGGCGCTGCAGCCAACGCTCGCGCAGTTCCTCATCTACGGCCCGACCCCGGGCACGCCTTTCTTCGAGCGCGTCATGCAAGAGGGAAGGCTCCAGCCCGAACTGGCCGAGGACCCGGAACGCTACTATAAGGCCTGCGACGGATTCACGGCTATGGTTCGCCATCCGAGCCTGACTGCAGCCGAGATCGAGGCGTTGCAGCGCGAATGTTTCGAGACCGACAACCGAGTCCTGGGACCCTCCGTCCTGCGAACCATCCAGGTCTGGCTGCAAGGCTGGAAGCGGTACCATGACGCCGACTCCGCCTACCTGCGAGCCAAAGCAGCCCGTTGGGCCGATGAGATCCGGCAGGCGTACCCGGTTTTGCCCCTGGCCAAGCGTTGGGGGCCGAACCCCGAGGCCGCGGCCCGTCTTCAGGCAGAAATCGAAGCCGCGCTCGGCCCACCCAGCCTCGCCCGGCGCTGCCTTGCATGGGCGGCGCCGCTGGCCGCCGCCTGGACCCGCTTCACGCTGCAACACGACTTCTTTCAACACCCTCGGTTGCAGCGCCGCTCTTACCGTTGTTCGCGTTGGCCTCTCCGGCCAGGCACGATCGGTTCGTTGCGGGTAGACATCGAACGTTCCCTGAAACCCACGGTGGTGAAGCTGGAGGGCGCGCTGGATCGAGCCAGCGCGCAGCGCCTGGCTGCCGGGATACTCTCCCACCTCAAGACGACCGACGCGCACGTCCACCTGGTCGTGGCCGAGGGAACTCACGCCACACAGCGGCCCCTGCGGATCTTGGAGAAATGGCTCACCCGCCAGCGCCATCGAGTTTCGGTAGCGATTCCCTCCACTCCGCCGATCTGGAGGATGCTGGACCTCAACAAGTCTTGCTAGGACCGCCCACGTCCTGGGCGTGTCCTGACGACCGTTTTCGCGGAAGCTTACCCGCCCTCAATCATTACGGCTTTGGCCGGATCGGTCCGGGGGCTGGACGGTCTACCTTTTCGACTACCTTCAGATTCTCTTTTTTCCAGTCCCGGATTCCGCAGAACGGACCCGCGTGGTAACCCGCCTTGATGAATTTTTCAGCGGCGCGCTCCGCGCGCCCTCCGCCCGCTCAGTAGAACACGATCTGGACATCTTTCGGGATGTCCTTCATCCGCGCGTCGAGCTCTGCCACGGGGATGTGGATAGCGCCGGCAATGGCGCCGTCCTGTTTCAGTTCCCAGTCTTCGCGGACATCAATCAAAAGGAATTTTTCGCCGCTATCCAGTTTTTTCTTCAGATCGGTGACGGCGATCCGCCCCGGCTGTTGGGCGGTTTGCCCCTGCGCGACCGCCGCCAGGCTGGCGATGAGGATCACCGCCGACAAGGCAAACACGAGCGAAACTCTCTTGGCCATTCTGCCTCCTGAGCGCAAGAAATAGTTTTTCATGAGCTAATGCGAATTCTACCGCACGTAACTGGTACGGAGCAACGCCGAAAGTCAGAACTCGGTATCAACCGCCTTTTTCCACCAAGACCGGGATTCGGAATTGCTCCTGCGATGGTGTAAAGTATTTCTTTCGGGGCGGCGAAAAAAAGCCTAACTCCCAAGAGAAAGAAACGGATGCTGGACCTCGCATTTGTCCGGGAAAATGTGGAACGGGTGGAAGAGAAGCTCGCCGAGCGGGGCGTACCGGGCGGCCTGGATTCCTTTCGGAAAGTGGACCTGGAACGCCGCCGGCTGCTGACGGAAGTCGAAGCGCTGAAGAATCGGCGCAACCGGGCGAGCGAGGAGATCGGCAAGCTCAAACAGCAGGGCGTGGATGTCCAGGACCGAATCCGGGAGACGCGGACGCTCTCCGATGAGATCAAGCGCCTCGACGAGGAGGTGGGCAAGCTCGACGAGGAGCTGCGGCAAATCCTGGAAAACCTTCCGAACATGCCGCACGCCAGCGTTCCGATTGGCAGTTCTCCCAAGCAGAATCGAGAAGTACGCCGCTGGGGCGAACCCCGGCAGTTTTCCTTTCCACCTCGGCCGCATTGGGAGCTGGGGGAGGCGCTCGGCATCCTGGACCTGGCGCGCGCCGCCAAGATCACCGGCAGCCGCTTCGCCGTCTATTGGGACCTGGGGGCGAAACTCGAGCGGGCGCTCGCCAACTTCATGCTCGACGCGCACGGGCGCGAGCACGGCTACCGCGAGGTGCTCCCGCCGGCGATTGTGAATTCGGCGAGCCTTTTCGGGACCGGCAATCTGCCGAAGTTTGCCGGGGACCTGTTCCACCTCGAGAATACGGACTGGTGGCTCAGTCCCACGGCGGAGGTGCCTCTCACGAACCTGTTCCGGGATGAAGTGCTGGACGCCGCGGAACTGCCGATCAAATTGATGGCCTATACGCCCTGCTTTCGTAGCGAGGCGGGTTCCTACGGAAAAGATACGCGCGGCATCATCCGACAGCATCAGTTTCAAAAAGTTGAGATGGTGAAGTTCGCTCACCCGGATACCTCTCACCAGGAACTGGAATCCCTGACGAACGACGCCGAAGCGATCCTGCAAAAGCTGGGGCTCCCGTACCGCGTGGTCCTGCTCTGCACCGGTGACATGGGATTCAGCTCCGCCAAGACCTATGACCTGGAAGTCTGGCTTCCCCACTCGGGCGAGTATCGGGAAATATCTTCGTGCAGCAACTTTGAGAGCTTCCAGGCGCGCCGCGCCAACATCCGCTTCCGCACGGGCGGGAAAGGGAAGTCGGAGTTTGTGCATACCTTGAACGGCAGCGGCGTGGCGATTGGGAGGACCTGGATCGCCCTCGTAGAGAACTACCAGCAGGAAGACGGCAGCATCGTGATTCCGGAAGTGTTGCGCGCTTACCTCGACGGCGCTGAGCGCATCACGGCGGAGGGCCGCCTGGTTCCGAAGTAGGTTCGGGAAAGCGCCGCAACGGACAACATCTTAATCTTGCGGAGGAGGAAGCAAAGAAATGGTTCGACTGGATCCGGTCAATGCACAATTGTTATTACAGATCTATGAGATGAGGCGGGAAGAGAGACTCCGCCGGGCGCGGCAATGGTTGATGGCCAATTTTTGGGCGGAGAATCTGGAGGAGTTTGCCGCTGTGTGCCCGCCCGACAGCGACGAGAACTCTTTCTACCGCATGGTAACGAGCTATTGGGAGATGGTCGCATCTATCGTTAACCGCGGGATGCTCGACGAGGACCTCTACTTTGAGAACAACGGCGAGGGCCTGCTGGTGTGGCTGCGCGTGAAGAGCGTCACGCTCCAGATGCGCGAGGTTCGGAAGAATCCCCTGCTCCTCCGGAACCTGGAAACCCTCGCGGAGAAACACGAGAAATGGCTTGAGACGCGGGCTCCGGGGGCGCTCGGAGAAACCCGGAAGATGATGGAACGGATGCGGCAAAAGCCGGTGTCCTTGGAGCGATAGGGGATGACTCCGACGCAGACGGCCTCCGCTCGCAGGGGGAAACTCGAAACCACGCTCGCGCAGGCGGTGCGGAATTCGCTGAATCTGCCCGATCTCAAACTGGACGTGCGCCGGAACAAAGTGCGCCGGACCTGGAGCTTTCGCCTGCACAAGGACGCGGCGTCCTCGGGGTGGATCGAACTCGACGCCGGGGCGACCGAGATCATGAAGACGCTCGCTCTTCTGCCGGCCTTGCACCTGGGAACGTTTCGCGTGGCCTATCAGGAACTGCGGATCGCGACGGAAACGAACCAACAGGGAGCCAGGGGAATCCGCCGGGCCGGTTAATTCCATTTCCTTTACATCTGGGACAGGACATATGCGATTCGGCGATGTTGAGATTACTCCCTTGCTCGACGGGTACTTTCGTTTGGACGGTGGCGGGATGTTCGGAGTGGTTCCGCGCGTTTTGTGGGAAAAGAAGCTCCCGCCCGACGAGCGCAACCGCGTGCGTCTGGCGGTGCGGTGCCTGCTGGTGCGGACGGGAAACCGCACCGTGCTGGTTGATTCGGGGCAGGGAAACAAGCAGTCGGAAAAATTCATTGACCGCTTCGCCGTCGAGCAGCCCACTACGCTGATGGAAGAGCTAGGCAAGCGCAACGTACGTCCCGAGGACGTGACTGACGTCATCAACTGCCACCTGCACTTCGACCACGCCGGATGGAACACGGTCCGCGACGGCAACCGGCTTGTCCCGGCGTTTCCCAATGCGCGCTACTGGTCGCAGCGAGGCGAGTGGGAACGATCACAGCATTACGCCACCGAAAAGGATCAGGCCAGCTTCAGCCCCGAAGATTACCTGCCCCTCGAAGAGCCGCGCTGGGAGCTGGTCGCGGGAGAGCATCGGGTGATGCCGGGCATTGAGATTCTGCCCGTTCCAGGACACTCGCTCTACACGCAGGGAGTCTTGGTCCGGGCGGGGGATCAGACCGTAGCCTTCCTGGGCGACCTGATTCCGAGCACCCACCACGTCCCCTATGCCTGGATCGCATCCTTTGATCTCCATCCGGTCGAAACGCTCGCCACCAAACGCAGGATTCTCCCCCGCGCCGTAAAGGAAAAATGGATTGTCGTGTTCGATCACGACCCCGATGTTGTGGCAGGACGGATCGTGGAGCAGTCGCCGGGAGTGTTGGGCGTGGTTCCGGTGGAGGAATTCGCTGAGGGAGTACCCCGGCACCCGTAACTTTGTCAAAGGTTACACAGCCACCGAGTGATGGAAGCGATGTGATCTTCGTTGGTGAGGTTGGCGGCGTTCTCCAAGGTGCCGCGCTGTAGCAGTGCCCAGATTTCTAAGGCCATCTTTGCCTCAATAGCTGCACCGATGAAAAAGGTATGGGGTTTGAGTTTGTATTTGGCGAATGCTTTGTGAATCTGACATAAAGGCAATCAAGGTACTTGCTTCTTCGTGACCTGCGTTCAGCAGAAAATAATGGGAGTTCGGTGTTGGATAGCTTTTTCACAGGCACTGATAAGTACCGTGAATTGCTGGTTAAACGTTTGTAACCTGGGGGCGTCCTTGCGCGCCTGCCGGAGAATCGTACGGGCGGCGCGCCAAGAAATCTTTCCCTCACAATCGGAATGGTCGAAAAAGGATTGCAAGGGCTGTTCTTCCCAAGATTCGCGACCACCGTATCCGTCCATCTGATTGAGATCAGTGCCCAATAGATCCGCCCAAGCGACCCGGAACTCATGGAATTCTGTGTAGCCGGCGACTGTTTCACGGTAAACTTCCGCTCTGTCGCGATCGCGTACCAATAAGGCAACTCCCATTTTCCTTTCCCCTTCCCTGGCCCGATTTCTCCGGTGACTTCCAGGATGCAAATTGTGAGAAAAAGGCCTGCTCAAAATTGATAACGTGGAATTCAACTAGCTAACCGATGCCAAGTTCTCTCTCTAATCGCTTATAAGAACTCTTGTAGTGATACAGTTCTTCGATCTCGTCCAGTCTGATCAGTTTTACCCGGTCGCGAATTTCGTGGAAGGTTCCCTGTAATAGACGGCCTACTTTCCCTCTATTACGTTCCGACACGATCAGAAAAATATGACTGTTCCAGAGGTCGTAGGCATGTTTAAGCTTTCCCAGGGCATGGTGAAGGTCACCGGCGACCTGGACTTCAAAGACATAAGTGGGAACGGATCGCTCAACTCTTCTCCACACCACATCGAGCAGTTCCCCGTCCATCTGGTATTCCTCTTCCGCAATGAAACTCTGAATTCTCCCGATCTCAGCAACGCGGCTCTTAATTTCATCGTGACTTAGGGGAACCCTAGGTTTTGACTTTGAATCTGCGGACCTAATTGGGACAGAACTCCTCTGGACATGCGTCCGAGCAGAGATAGAACGCTTTTCGGGTTGCCTCTGAACATATTGACTGCCTGGAGAGGATAACTGTTCGAGGACCTGGAGTGCGATACGAGCATCCAGTTCCGCAAAGCCGCTGCGCGCTAGCATGCGAAACCTGGGGGACTGTACCCTCCGTTTCGCCCAGTGGTCAATTGCGAGGCAAAAGTCGACGTCGAACTCTACCCTCAAAGGCCATATGACCTTTTCTCTACCTATCTCATCGGGCCAAAGTGGACGGTCTTGTTTGAATTTTGTTCGTATCTTTCCAAATCCAACGATTCCGCTGGACGGGCGCGTAACATAAAAAAGCAGCGCATCACCCTCGGCAATCCGCTCCCACAACTTTTCAGCTCTCTTCGTTCCCTTGAGCCCCCATATGTTCCCCAGCTTGAATGCAACCTGCCAGTTCTCGGCTGTCCCGGACGCTAGCCAATATCGGGTGGCCATCATCTGCCTTCCTTATCCTTTGAGCGAATTTCGCGGTCGGTCAGTCTCTTTGTCGCGATGACAGTCTGCCCAATAGGTAATAACCCAATACCCTCTGGCCGCATTCCGAAGGCTCCTGCGGCAAAGAGTGCCGTGCCACTTCCAGCGAACGGGTCCAGCAAGTTGCCTTTGGTAATGCGATAGCGATTGAGGAAATATTCTACCAACCCAGCAGAGAAGGCTTCTTTGTATTTGAACCAGCGGTAGACCGCCCTGCCTTTGTTGGCCTGGAAACTCACCAAAGAGCGAGAGAGAGAGGTTTCAAGAACCAACTTGTCTTTCCAGCTTGTTTCCGCTCTGCGATTTAACTCGTGGAGGTTTCGAAGTGCCGGAGAATCGACCGGTATACCTTTCACGGAAGACAAGCTCTCGTGAGCGGAAAGCACCACTTCGGAAGTGCAGACTCCGCCCTGCGTTCTTCTTCGTCCTTCAGCCCTTTCCTCAGTCAACGGAAGCCTTTGCTGCATCATAGCCATCATACCAGAGCCTCCTTCCCAGGCAAGGCGGTCGCGTTTCAAGAGAGATTTCGCAGTCCCCGACCGTCCGTTACGCTGGCGAAGCCCCCGGAGTCTTCCCCCGGTCCCGCTCGAGCTGCCGGTCAATCACCTCCGTCAGGACGTGGAGGAGGAGCGACCAATCCGCCCACTCTTGCCCCTTTTGGTCCCACCGGGTCTCCAGGGTGTCCACTGTCGCTGTGAGCAAGCCGACGCGGTCTTCCAGCGCGGCCAGCTTGGCTTCCATCTCTTGGTTCGTAAGCGGCATCGTGCATTCCCCAATCGTGTTCTGCGTAGGTATCAGAACAACACGGTCTATGTGTAACAAGTATATTCGTACAGATACTTTTGTCAAGAAGTTTATTTCGTCTGAGGTATACTTTTCTGGTACGCCTAGGAGGCATAGGGAGTTGGACCTTTTCACAGTTCAAGAAAAGCTGCGGGCGTTGCTGCGGGAGAGGATTGCCTTGGGAGCCACGCAGCGGCAGATTGCCGAGGCGCTCGATATCGAGCAGGCCCATGTCAGCCGGTTTTTGAACGGCCGGGGGAACTTTCGCATTGCCACGCTGAACCAGTTGTTCCGCTATCTGGGGATTGATCTCGAGGACCTGATTTCGGTCGAAGAAATGTTGAAGCGCGTCCCCAGGCTCGATTACGCGGACAGTGATTATGCAGACATCCCGGTTTTGAAAGGCAAGCTCGGGCCAGGGCACGCCTTTCCGCCGGAGGGGCGCATCGAGGGCTACCGGGCTTTCCTGCGCAGCTTTGTCCGCGAGTTCCACCGGCCCGTGCTGATTGCCGTGGGAGCGAAAGAAGAAGCGATGATTCCGAGCATCCAGCCGCTGGATTTGGTCCTGCTCGACACGGACCCGGCCAAGCGAAAAGCGCCGCGCCTCGACCGCATCTATGCGGTGTCGCTCGAAGGCGGGGCTGGTCTGCGCCACTGCGCGCTGGCGGGCAATTCTCTCGTCCTGGTGGCGGAGAATTCGCGCTGGCGGGAGAGCAAAGCGACCGAAATCTCGCTCGAAGAGCGCGACATCTTATCCGTTGTTCGCGGGGAAGTCGTCTGGGTGGGCCGCGAGGTGTGAGAGGGAACAGGGAACAGGGAACAGAAGAAGGAGGATTCCCCACTCCCTACTCCCCACTCCCTCTCTTCCAGCGCCTGTGCGCTTTGAGGAGGCAGCGGTCCATCACGACGCGGAGTCCGGCCGCGCGGGCGCGGCTAGCCGCTTCCTCGTGAACAATCCCTTCCTGCATCCAGACGGTTTTCGCACCCACCTGAATCGCGGACTCGACCACCGGCGGCACAAATTCAGAGCGCCGGAAAATATCCACGACATCAATCGGTTCCGGGACATCTTCCAGACGCGCATAGGCACGCTCACCGAGCACTTCAGTTTCATTGGGATTGACAGGGATGATTCGGAAGCCTGCCGTCTGCATGTACCGAGAGACCTGGAAGCTCGGCCGCCACTCCTGACTCGAAATGCCGACCACCGCAATCACGCGGGACGACGTGAGGATTTCATCAATGACGGTTTTCTCGGATTCCATCGGGGGACTTTGGTTTCGATTCGACGGATTTTGGAACTCCGTGCCTGCTTCCTTGCGGTTCCCTCGACTTTGCTCGGGACGGGCGCGGCTCGGTTTCGCTGCGGGACCACTCTTTGCATTGCAGGCTCTCAACCTCCTGCGCGGTGAGGATGCGATAGTGTCCCACCGGGAGCGGACCGAGGGAGACCGAGCCGATCCGGACACGCTTCAATTTTCGGACCGGATGCCCGATCCGCTCAAACATCCGCCGTATCTGGTTCTGGCGGCCCTCGCGCAAGATGACTTCAAACCAGGGATTCGCGGAGTCCTCCGCTCCCTTGCGGTCGCGGCTCGGATACCTCTCCCCACCGGCGCGCGCACGGGCGCGAGTGCCTGCTCCCTCACGGTTCCCTTGGCGTCGCACGGGACGGGCGCGGTGCGGAGGAAGTCCGGTGTCGGTGCGGGAAAGCGGACGGATGCGGGCCGGCAGGGTGCGGCGGCGGTCGAGCACGATCCCGTGCCGGAGTTTGTCCAAGTCTTCTCCGGCGGGCATTCCGGCCACCTTCGCCCAGTACGTCTTGGGGATGCCGGAGGCTGCCGAAATGATGCGGTTGGCAAACTCGCCGTCGTTGGTCAGGAGCAGCAATCCCTCGGTGTGAAAATCGAGGCGGCCGACCGGATAGACCCGTTCCTTCACCCCCTTCAACGAGTCCATTACCGTCGGGCGCTGCTCGGGGTCCGACCGGGTGGTCACGCAACCGCGCGGCTTGTTCAGGGCCAGATAGACAAAGTGGCGCGGCGCGCGTAGCAGTTTGCCGTCCACGCGGATGTGGTCGGTGGCGGCGTCGGCCTTGCTGCCGAGTTCGCGCACCGCGACGCCGTTGACGGTCACGCGGCCGGCGACGATGAACTCTTCGGCTTTTCGGCGGGAGGCAACGCCGGAGCGCGCGATGATCTTCTGAAGGCGTTCAAGCGCCATCGCTATCCTTGGCGGTTTCTGGGACAGCTTGCGGAGGAGCATCGTCCGGCTCCGGTTCCGGCAGCGCGTCGCCAAAAGCGTCGCTACCAGCGTCGGCGGAAGCATCGCTGACAGGGCTGCTCAGAATGTCGCCGAGCGCGGCGCGGGCCAATTCCTCGAATTCCTTGATACTCGGCAACTCGTCTATGCCGCTCAGTCCGAAGTGCTTCAGGAACTCCTTGGTCGTGCGATAGAGGATCGGACGGCCAATCACGCTCTTGCGTCCCGCCGTGGTCACGAGCTTGCGGTCGAGCAGCGTCTTGACGGCGGCGGAGGCGTCCACGCCGCGGATTTGCTGAATCTCCGGCAAGGTGACGGGCTGGCGATACGCGATGGTCGCCAGCGTTTCGAGCGCCGCCATCGAGAACTTCAGCGGCGCCGTCAGTTCCTTCACAAAACGCCGGACCGTCTCGTGGTGTTCCGGTTTGGTGAACATCTTGTAGCCGCCGGCGATCTCGCAGATTTCGATGCCGTGCTCGTCGCTGCGGTATTTTTCCTGGAGCGCCCGCAACGCGTTTCGGACGGCGTCGTGGCTCACCCCTCCCAGCGCGATGGCGATTTGCTCGACCGTCACCGGCTCGTCGGCCACATACACGATCGCTTCCACGGTTGCTTGCAAGGTTTGGTCTGATCCTTGATATTCCACGTTGTGTCCTACGCTGGATTGCAGGTATCAGGAGGTCGGGACTGGGGAATGGAGGTGCGCTTGTCGACCGCTACTTCCCGCTTTCTGTTCCCTGTCCCCTATTCCCTGTTCCCTATTCCCTTCTCATCTACTGATACCCCTCGTCCACTCCCCGCTGTGTTCTTGCGACCACCTCATCAAACATACGATACTTGCGCAACAGGATTTCTCCAAACAAGTCTTTCTGGCGCGCGGCCACGGCTTGCAGGCGGATGAGTTCGAGCAGAGCCAGGAAGGTGGCTACAAGGGCGTCGCGGGAGCGCAGCCCTGCAAGCGCTTCGCTAAGCGGCAAGGCTTCCCGGCGGGCGGCGAGCAGACGGCATAAATGCTGCATCATCTCGCCGACCGTGACTCGTTCCTCTTCCACTTCGAGCAGCGGCTTCTGTTTGGCGCGCTCGATAACCTGCTGGAAAACACGGACCAGATCGTAGACCGTGACTGACAGGCTCGGCTCGGCCTCCGGGTCGAGGAAGGCGCTCAAGCCGGGCTGCGACCACGTGGCGCTCTGCACCACGTGCTTTTGCTGCAACATCTGGGCGGCTCGCTTGAATTTCTCGTGCTCGAGCAGTTGCGCGACCAGCTCGTCCCGCGGGTCTTCCTGCTCCTCGGGCGTGAGCGTCGGATCGGGCGGCAGCAGCAACCGCGACTTGATGTGGATCAGGGTCGCCGCCATCAGCAGGAACTCGCCGGCCGCTTCCGGAATCAGCCGGTCGAGATTATGCTGCACATAGTCCAGGTATTGCCCGGTGATCTTCGCAATCGGGATGTCGTAAATATTGATTTCCTGCTTGCGAATCAGGTCGAGCAGCAAGTCGAGCGGGCCTTCGTAGGCTTCGAGGCGCACGCTGTAAGGTTGTTCCATCCGTTGTTCTATCCGAGCCGCGACCGCCAGGGAGCGGTGGCCCATTGAGTCGCAATTATTCCGCCGTTTTCTTCTCCGTTCCTCCCGGCTTCAGGTTCATGCCCGCGCGGACTTGCTCCATGGTGGCTTCGGCGGTTTGCTTCGCCTTGTGGGAACCCTCTTCGAGCACATTCCACACGTCCTGGGGACGGTTCTCATACTGGCGGCGGCGTTCCTGAATCGGCGCGAGCGCCTGGACAAGATTCGCGGTCATCAGTTTCTTGTCTTCGACGCAGCCGATGCCGGCGCGGCGGCACTCGACGTTGACCATCTCGACCGTGGCCGCCGGAGAGAAAAGCTTGTGATAGGCAAAGACCGGGCAGATGTCCGGGTTGCCGGGGTCGGAGCGGCGCTTGCGGGCGGGGTCGGTGAGCATGTTCGAGACCTTTTCCCGGATCGCCGCTTCCGGGTCGCCCAAGTAGATGGCGTTGCCGTAGCTCTTGCTCATCTTGCGGCCGTCGGTCCCCGGCAGGCGCGCGGCGCTGGTCAGCATCGCCTGCGGCTCCGGGAAGACCGAACCATAGAAGCTGTTAAACCGCCGGCAGATTTCCCGCGTCAGCTCAATGTGGGCCACCTGGTCCTCTCCCACGGGCACATAGTCGGCTTTGTACATCAAGATGTCCGCCGACTGCAACACCGGGTAGCCGAGAAAGCCGTAGGTCCCCAAATCCTTGTCCCGGATTTGTTCCCGCTGCTCTTTATACGTGGGCACGCGTTCGAGCCACCCGAGCGGCGTAATCAGCGAGAGGAGCAGGTGCAATTCGGCGTGCTCGGGAACGCGGGACTGCAAGAAGAGGACGGCCTGTTCGGGATCAAGCCCGGCGGCCAGGTAATCCTTGACGTTCTCCCGGATGTCGTTCTGCAAGTTTTTGGTGTCGGCGTAGTGGGTGGTCAGAGCGTGCCAGTCGGCGATGAAGAAATAGCACTCGAACTTTTTTTGCAGCTCGATCCAGTTCTCGAGCGCCCCGGCCAGGTGTCCAATATGGACATTGCCGGTCGGGCGCAATCCGCTCAAGACTCGCTGTCGGCGCGGCGGCTGAGATTGGGAGTCCATTCGATGCTCAAGTCCTCAAGGAGATAATGGCAGATGCGGCCAAACACGAGGGCAACCGCAGGGTTGTCATCCCGACACGGCAACGAACGCCTCTTGGCTTATCCCGTTTCACGCATCACTCGGCACTCATCATTCGTCACGGCTCTTGTTTTCGAGCAAGGAATCTTAGCACAACCCATCGAAGCCAAGTATAGTGGATTTCGCGCATGATTGTCTTGGCCGTAGATACCTGTCTCGAACCGGGGAGCCTGGCGCTGCTGCGTGCGGACGATTCCCCTTCCGCTGCCGCTCGGGAAGGCAAGCCCGCCTCCGCCGAGGCTACGGAGGGCGGGGAACTGGAGGTTGTTCCTCTCCCGCCCGGATGGCGCAGCACCGCGCTCCATGAAGAAATTCTGCGCCTCGTGGCCCGTCACGGCCTGACCACGCCAGCCATTGATCTCTATGCCGTCACCGTCGGGCCGGGTCCGTTCACCGGAGTGCGCCTCGGCTTGACGGCTGTGAAGGGCCTGGCCGAAGTTCACGGGAAGCCCGTCGTCCCGGTCTCCACGTTGGAGGCCCTGGCCGCCGCGGCCTATCAGAGCCGCGACCGCAAGGGAGCGGTGGCTGACAATAGTGACAACTGGCGAGTGACAAGTGACGAGAACACAGAAACGGCAGCATCGTTGGTCACTCATCACTCGTCACTCGTCACTGGTCACTGTCTTTTCGCTCCCGTGCTCGATGCGCGCCGGGGACAGATTTTTGGGGCGGTGTATCAGGTGGAAGGAGAGCGATTCCTTCCGATTCTCCCGGAGACGGCCTGCGCTCTGCAAACGTTTCTGGTGCAGATTCAGGCCGCCGGGTTGGAGGATGTGGAGTTCTGCGCCACCGACCAGGCGCTGCTTCGCCCCGCGATGGAGAGCGAAGGCTGGCGCGCAAGCTCTTTCATCCGCGTTTCTCCTCAACTGGCCGGGGTCGTGGCGCAACGGGGCTTCGTCGGATTCCAACAAGGACGGGGAATCGCCGCCATGGCCGCAGATGCCCACTACGTCCGCGCCTCGGACGCGGAACTGTTTTGGAAGGAATGACCGATCGGAAGAAGGCCA
>MEKR01000195.1:8670-18657 GCA_001767035.1 Acidobacteria bacterium RIFCSPLOWO2_02_FULL_61_28 | reverse complement strand
CATTCCGAGGGCCGATGCTGTTCGGCCCGAGGCTTGCCCTGAGCGAAGTCGAAGGGAACCCGCACGTTCGTTTGTTCAGTCGTGATAAACAGAAAGCAAGTGCAGGTCCCTCGCTGCGCTCGGGGTGACAACAGGGTGGCTATTACAGCAGGCTCATAAGACGATCAGGGCGTGCTTGGTGACCGCTTGCTCACGCGCGCGGCTCGGATTGCGCGAGCAGAACGACGGCCTGGGCCACGGCGAGATCGGTTTGAGTTCCTTCGCTGGTCTTTGCCTTGACGTTCACTCCCTCGGCCGCGATGCCGAGCGAAGTAGCAAGGCTCTCTTTGATCTGATTCATATAAGGCGCGAGTTTCGGCTCATCCAAGACCACTACGCTGTCAATATTAACGATTTCGAGCTTCCGTTCCGCGAGCAGCCCGCGGATGGTCTCGAGGAAAATCCTGCTCTCGGCATTCTTCCAGCGCGGGTCCGAGTCGGGAAAGAACCGCCCCATGTCGCCGAGGCCCGCCGCGCCGAGCAGGGCGTCCACGATAGCATGGGAGAGCACGTCGCCGTCGGAGTGGCCGAGCAGGCCCCGTGGCGAGGGGATTTCGACACCGCCCAAGACCAGCTTCCGTCCCGCGACCAGGCGGTGCGTGTCGTAGCCGATTCCACAACGAAGCGCGCTTGGTTGGCTTTCCATGGTGGTGTGACTCAGCGGGTCTTAGCAGGACGGCCCCGCGCGGGCGAGGCCGGCGCTCCCGAGGAAGCAGCGGCTTCGGAGGGCGTGTGGCGTTCCTGTTCCAGATAGAAGCGCGCCAACTCCAGGTCCGACGGGGTAGTGATCTTGATGTTGCGGGCCGAGCCGGGCACGACTGTTACCTCCAGCCCCAAGTGCTCCACCAGGCTCGACTCATCCGTGGTTTGAAAGCCTTCCTCGCGGGCCTTGTCGAATGCTCGCAGGAGGATTTCATATCGGAAGACTTGCGGGGTCTGCGCCAGCACGATCCGTTCGCGCGGGATCGTGCCGAGAATCCGGGTCCGTTCCACTTGCTTGACCGTGTCCACGCTCAGGATGCCGAGAATGGCCGCGCCGGTTTTCGCAGCCTCTTCGATGACGCTCGAAATCAACTCCGGTGAGACAAAGGGCCGCACGGCGTCGTGCACGGCCACCAGGTCGGTGTCGGGCGAAAGGGCGCGCAAACAGTTTTCGACCGAGTCCTGCCGCCGCGCGCCGCCGGCCACCACGCGGACACTCTTCCCCGGATTCTCTTTGCTCACGATCTCTTGTATCTCCGCGAGATTTTCCGGCGGGGCGGCGATCCAAATTTCGGTGATCGCGGGGCAGGCCGCAAACTTGCGCAGGGTGTGGACGAGGATCGGGACGCCCTCGAGGCGAAGAAGCTGCTTCTTATGAAAGCCCATGCGGACGCCTAATCCCGCCGCCGGAATAATGGCCGCCACTTTCGGTGTGTTCACGCCGCCGCTCCCTGACAGTTTCGATTGTGGGGAATCATTGTCGGGCAAACGGTGTGGGACGTCAAGGAGTGGGACGGGCATTCCTGCCCGTCCATCTGTTCCGGGCCGAGAGGCCCGCCCCCCCGACCCCATTGCGCGCTACGGGCGGGTCTGCTACAGTGGGGAAACTGAATTCGGAAATGGGGGTTCGCCGATGGCCGTCAGCCAGGAACTGCTGGATATTCTCGTTTGTCCCCTGGACAAAGCGCCCTTGCAACTGAAGCCCGACCAGTCCGGGCTGAAGTGCGAGAAGTGCCACCGCGTCTATCCGATCAAGGATGACATCCCCGTAATGATCATTGAGGAGGCGACCGTCGAAAGCGAATGAGCGGGCGAACGGGATCGGCCGAGGCGGGGGCGCTCCTGAGCCAAGGCGTCGGAGGGCGGGGGAAATCTCTGGCCGGGTTGCCGGAGGGGGCGCGGGTGCTCGTCATCCGGCTCCGCTCGATGGGCGACACGGTCCTGATGACCCCGGCCTTGCGCCTGCTGCACGATTGGCGTCCCGACCTCCGCGTCTCCGTACTGTCCGAGCCGCCTTGGGATGAATTGCTGGACGGGAACCCCGCAATCCACTCCGTCCTCGCGCTTCGCTCGAAGGCCCTCGCCGCTTGGCAGATGCGTCGAAGCCGGTTTGCCGCCGTGGTCAACCTGCACGGGGGCCCGACCAGCGCCTTCCTGACTCGATGGAGCGGCGCACCGCTGCGGGCGGGCTTCGCCCATTTCCGCTATCCCGGCGCATACAACGCGCGCATCCCTACGGCCCAGGAAATTCTGGAAGTGGACCGGCCGGTCCATACCGCCGAGCATGTGGCGTCCGCCTTCTTTTCGCTCGGTGTGCCGCGAGCGGAAATTCCGCCTGCCGAACTTTTCCCGTCCGCCCCCGCAACGGAACGAGCTCGGGACTGGCTCCGCTCGCTCGGAGTCGGGGAAGACGAAGGGTATGCGGTGATTCACCCCACGGCGGTGTATGCCACAAAACAATGGGCGGCGCGTGGATTCGCCGAAGCAGGGCAGTACCTCGAGCGGACGTTCGGCTTGCGGCCCGTTTACGTCTGCGGCCCGGGAAAGCAGGAACGGGAAACGCTCGACCGGATCGAGAGCCAGACAGGGACTTCCATCCTGCGCGCCTCCGACTGGCCGATCCGAGAGCTGGTCGCGCTAACGGCAGGAGCCAAGATTTTTGTCGGCAATGATTCCGGGCCGGCTCATGTCGCCGCGGCGGTGCGTATCCCGGTCCTGGTGATCTTCGGGTCCTCGCACGCGGCCGTCTGGAAGCCCTGGAAGGCGGTGGACACCGCCGTGGTCCAGAACGATTTTGATTGCAATCCCTGCCCCGGAGACCGCTGCTACACCTATGAAGAGCCGCGCTGCATCCTCTCGATTACCACCGAACAGGTCAAGGTGTGCCTGGAATCCCTGCTGCGGGCGGCAACGCACTCTCGCACCTAGACCAATTCTCTCTTTACTCTAGATCGTTCGGAAACAGCCCCGACAGGGGCGACCTGTGAATAGCCGTAGGTTTTAACCTACGGACAGAGTGCCAGGGGAGAAGATTCAACCCCGCCAGGGGTTGACCGGCGGGGGTTGCAGGTGTGATTGTCCGGCCCCTTCAGAGCCCTGATCCGGTTTGTGAATCCGGTTCCGTAGGTTTCACCTACGGCTATTCACGGTCTTGCCCTTCGGGCAAGCGAGAAGAACAGACTAGCTGAATGTTCCGTTGGCACCGTCGAATTCTTCACGGGCAATGCCCAAGACGGCAGCCCCGCTTGCGGGCATCTGGGATTTCTTCGATGCGCTGCGGGATGAATCCATTCCGATTCGGCATTTGGACCTTGGGCAGGGTCTTGGCGTCCATGACGTCGCTCTCCGCAATGATGCCGTTCCGATAGAGGAGGAAGGCGGTCAGGGCGTAGACCTCGTCTGCGGTGAACGATCTTTCCTCATCGGGAGGCATGGCACGGTTGATGTAATCCCACACGGTCGTCGCAAACGCCCAGTAACTTCCGACGGTTCTCAAGGGGGTCATGCTGGTGAGCGTGCCTTTGCCTCCCACGAGGCGCATCAGCGGGCCTTCTTCTCCGGTCGCCCCGTGACAGCGGGCGCACTTCCGCGCATAAATCGGCGCGCCATCCTTCGCCGTCCCCTTTCCCGGCGGGAGTTCCTTGCCATCCACGCCGATGGCGAAATCCCAGGCCCGGATTTCTTCTGCGGTCGGTGTTCTTCCTACGTTGCTGTAAGTGGGCATTTGCGCCCGCGCCGCACAGGCGGCCAGGAGGATCACGGGCATGAAGAGATTCAAAACGATGGTCAAACGCTTTGGGGGTCCTTCAGGGCACGACTTCAGTCGTGCCGTAACTGGGGCCACCCAATTTCCTTTCCTTGCGGCTTCAGCCGCTGAGGGACAAACCTCAGGGGCTAAAGCCCGCGCATGAGCTACCGTCGCTTCGGCATGGCTAAAGCCATGCCCTGACGATTTGTGCAACGAGGATGTCCCCCAACTCTTACGAGTACAACGCATTTTCAACGCTCCCATCTCGGATCACCTTCCAGGGTTGAATGGCATTGAAGTGCCCGACGATCATTGCAACAGATCGGAAATAGTCCACGTTGACGCGCCAGAACGTGGCCAACTCTGCGATGGTCGGTTGCACCTCGCCCCGCTCGTCCGTGCAACGAGAGAGAAGCACAGTCTCTTCGCCGTTCCAGGTCCACGGGAAGCCAAACCGAGTATGCGCCTTGGGGTGCACCGGGCCGTCGAGTTGCGCGTCTTTCCAGGTGAGGCCGCCGTCGGTTGAGACTTCGACCCGGCGGATGGCGCCCCCGCCGGACCAAGCCAGGCCGGTGATCTCGTAGAATCCGCGGCCGGGGAGCCGTTGGCCGCCCGAGGGGCGCGTGATGACCGACTTCGGTCCCATCTCGAACTGGAACCAGCGCCCTTTACCGTCTAACCGCAGGCTGGAGTACTTCGAGATTTCCCTCATCCCCATGGTGGGCTGGTCCGCCAGCTTAATTCGTCGCAGGAACTTCACGCTGTTAATTCCTTCCCAGCCGGGGACGATGAGCCGTATGGGGTAGCCCTGCTCGGGACGCAGCGGCTCGCCATTCTGCCCCCAGGCCACCAGAACATCGTCCATGCCCTTCGCCAGAGGAATGCTCTTGGTATGGAAATCCTGCTCCGCTCCTTCCGCAATCAGCCAGCTCGCGCCTTTCTGCACGCCTGCCTCACGAAGCAACACCGCAAGCGGCACCCCAGTCCAGATGCTGCAACTGGTGAGGCCGTGGGTTTGCTGGACGGTGGCGGATGGCGCTCTCCGGACCGCGCGGGCCGGGTCGCCGTTGGCGTTGCACTCCAGGAAATGAATCCGGGACACAGACGGCAGGCGTTTCAACTCCTCCACGGTGAGCATGAGAGGGCGGTCCACCAGTCCGTGGATCAGGAGGCGATGCTGCCGGGGATCCACGTCCACCGTCTCAAAGCCGTGGCTCAGAATGAAATGGAGCGGGGCCGGCGTGATGATCCCGATCGAATCCTGAAGCGGTGTCCGGAACCCGAGGTCTCGTCGCGTGGGTCCGTTTGGGCCCGGTTCGTAGACGCCGAGGGCGCCAACCCGCGCCGATGTTTCAAACCGAGAGCGTTGCCCGTATACATGCGGGTCCTGCGATCCGGTTCCCGATGTTCCAGAGTCGAGTGCTTGGGCGCTTGCGGACCGGATTCCCCCCACGGCCAAACCGGCCAGCGCGGCGCTGCCTTTCAAGAATCGCCTCCGGCCCGATTGTTTCGAATTCATGGGTCCCTCCGAATGGCTGTTTCGAGGACTTGTAACAGATGAGAAGAGGGAAGTCAAGAAAGGGAGTGGGGGTGTGTCTGTTCCCTGTTCCCTGTTCCCTTGCCGTTGCGGCTCTGACTTACGGCGGGAAGGTGAGGCTCTTGTCTTTGCGCTCGACCCACAGGGAGATATTCTTGGTATCGTTGACTTGGACGCGCACGATGACGCCGGTGCCCCGGCGGTTGGAACCGGTGAGATGAAACTTATTGACGGGACCTTCGAGACCCTTATCTCCCCAATCCTCCAAGAAATCCTTGTACTGATAGGAGGTGGTCGGCTGCCAGATCTGGTAGGCCCCTTGATAGTCCTGGCGCTGCAAGGCCTCGAAAAAGCGCCGGGCCTGCCGCTCCTCGGGATAATTCCGAAACTGGCGGTAGAGGTACGCCGACAGCAGCACAAAAAAAACGAGGGCCGTGATGAGTAACCGGCGGCGGCGCTCGGCCTTCAGATCAATCGGCTTGAAGTTGTCGAACACGGCCAGAACCTCGGTTGCGCCCGCTCGGCGGCGGAAGTTTTTTCAAACTCAGGTCCTAAGTTATATCATAACCGGCTGGCGCTCGCGCGAGCAGCCGTCTTCGGAGCGGTAACGCGCGCGGCTGGCGGCGTAAGTTTCCGGCGGGAAGTGGGAGTAATGTCGGCAGTCATTTTCTTGTTGGCGCTTGGTTTGGCGCTTTGGCTCGCCTCACTAGCCTGGAATGCGTGGAACAGCCGGGAGGTTCCTTCCGTCTCCGCCGCGATGCCATTCCCCCTGCGGGCGAATCCGCGCGTCTCGATCCTGATCCCGGCGCGCAATGAAGCGGCGATCCTCGCGACGACCCTTCCGGCCTTCCTGTCGCAGGATTATGACAACTATGAAGTGATCCTGGCGGATGACGCCTCCACCGACGGAACCGCCGCCTTCGCCGAACAACTTGCGGCCCAGCATTTTGCGGCCCAACATCGCGGGCGGCTCCGCGTGGTCCGAATCGAGAGTCTTCCGCCGGATTGGGTTGGCAAGACCCATGCCCTCCACAAGGCTTTCGAGGCCGCCCAAGGAGACTGGGTGCTGGCCACCGACGCCGACGTAGTGTTCCATCCCAAGGCCCTGCGGGCCGGCTTGTGGCTTGCCGAGCAGCAGCAGGCAGAGCTGGTCAGCATTTATGCGTTCCTGGAATGTAGTTCCTTCTGGGAAAAGGTGATGATGCCCATCTTCGCGTTGCTGCTGGCTACGGTCTTTCCGCTGCGGAAGATCAATGACCCGCGCTCATCGGTGGCGCTCGCCTCCGGAGGATACATCCTGATGCGGCGGCGCGCGTGGGCCGACCTGGGAGGCTACGAAGCCATCCGCGCGGAGATGATTGACGACCTCAACACGGCCCGACGGGTCAAACACGCGGGCCATCGCATCTTTGTCGCCATGACCCGCAACCTGGTTCGCACGCGCATGTATGCAAGCTTCGGGGAGATTTGGGAAGGGTTGCGCAAGAACGCCTTCGCCGCTCATCGCTTCTCGGTTGCCCGGCTGCTCGGAGCCACGGCCGTCACCTGGCTCACCAACCTGCTTCCGCTCCTGGGTCTGGCCTATTCCGGTTTCGAGTGGGCTGCCGGCGGAGGCGGCGCGCCGGCGCGCTTGCCCCTTCTGTTCGCCCTCAGCCTGGCTCAGTATTCGCTGGCGGTCCTGCTCCACCTGGTCTTGGTTGCTTTCTACCGGATTCGGTGGAGCTATGCGTTGCTCGCCCCGCTGGGAGCGATCGTTTACACCGTGATTTCACTCGACTCCATGCTGCGAACGCTTCTCGGCAAAGGTGTGACCTGGAAGTTGCGGCATTATGGCAAACGGTCCTAAGAGACGGAGTCAGGTGGAGCGGGCGAGAGGGCAGTGAGGGGCGGAAAACAATTTGCAGGATTACTCGGGAACAGAGGAGCGGCTTCGGGCGCGTGCTGCTTTTCACACTGTCCCGGGAACGAACAGGGTGAATGGATTCGTTTGCTTTTGGAAAAGATGCCGTATAATAGTGCGGACTGGTCCCCTCGATCGAGAGGCAACATGGCTGACGGCACGACAACTTCGCCGGCGGTAGAGATCGCTCGCGTCGTAGATGAAGTCAACAAGGGCGGCAGAGCGATGTCGGATGACGATCTGACTCGAATCGTCCAGGAGCTTTCCAAGCTGTTTTCGGTGAAGCAGGACGAGGTCGCCCTTCTGCAACTCTCTGAAAACGGCGCCATCCTGAGCTTCCTCTATCCCGTCAAGCTGCGGAAGATCGGAAGCATCCCGATGACCACGACTAACTCGCTCGCTGTGCGGACGGCCCGGGACAAGCGCCCGGAGATGATCAATAATTTCCCCGCCCAGAAGCATCCGACCGTCTTTGAATCCGTCGCGCTCGATCCCAAAGTGCAGGAAAAACATCCCATTCAGAAGATTCTGAGCGCGCCGCTGATCCTCGACGGCAAGCCCGTCGGCGTCGTGCAGATTTCGCGCAAGGGAAAGTCGCCCACCACCGCGGGGAATGACTTCACGATTCGGGACCTTACCACGCTGGTTACTACGGCCGGTGTGCTGGCGAAGGGTTTGCGGAAACAGGTCGGCTAGAGCATTTTCACCGTTGATATATAGGGGATGAAAGTCGTCAGGGCATGGCTCCAGCCATGCCGAAAAGCCGCGTCGTTTCCGCTGGGCTTTAGCCCCTGCGGTACGTTCCCTCAGCGGCTGAAGCCGTAAGGAATAGGAGTTGATTGGACACGCCCTCCGGCACGACTGAAGTCGTGCCCTGACGTCCCCACGTACTCTACACCAACCCTGAAAATGGTGTAGCTTTTTCGAACTCCCGCCCAAGTCATGGCGTTCCCGCCGGGTATCCGCCCTGGTCTGCTTTTCTCACTGTGGCTGGGTAGCAAACATTTTTTCCGCCGCCGCCACGCCGGCCCCGCGCGGGCAAGCGAATCCGTTTGCGGTGAGCGCGGATTCGAGCGCGTTGAGCAAAAGCACCACCAACTCGGGAGTGGCCGTCCGGCCCATCAGTCCGACCCGCCAAATCTTGCCCCGCAGGTCGCCGATGCCGGTGGCGATCTCGATGCCGAAGCGTTCCGTCAAGTGGCCCCGGACCCGGGCGTCGTCCACGCCGTCCGGCACGTGGACCGTATTCACTGTGCACGCCCGCGCGGCCGGGTCCGCGACGAACATTCGCAACCCCAGCGCCTCCACCCCTTGCACAAACGCCCGGTGGCACTGTTGGTGCCGCGCCCACACGGCTTCCAGGCCTTCTTCCAGGACGATCCGCAGGGCCTCGTGCAACGCATAGAGCATGCTGACCGGAGGCGTATGATGGTAACGGCGTTCCTGGCCCCAGTATTTTTCGATCATGCTCAGATCGAGATACCAGCTCTGAACCGGCTTCTGCCGTCCCCGCAAGACCTCTCGCGCGCGCTCGCCGACCGTGATCGGCGCCAGGCCGGGCGGACACGCCAGGCACTTCTGCGATCCGCTGTAGCAGACATCCACGCCCCAGCCGTCCACCTGCACGGGAACTCCGGCGAGCGAGGAGACCGTGTCCACCACCAGCAGCGCCCCGGCTTCCTGCGCGATTTCTTTCAAAGGTTCGAGCGGTTGAAGGACGCCGGTCGAGGTCTCGCTGTGGACCACCGCGAGTACCTTGAGATTCTTTCCCCGGACCGCTTGCCGCACCTGGTCCGGATCGGCGGTCGTTCCAGGGCGGTGGTCAATGCGGAGAAGCTTCCCGCCGCAACGTCCGACCATTTCGCACATCCGCGCGGCAAACACGCCGCCGACGACCACGGCAACCTCGTCACCCGGCTCGATGAAATTGATGAGCGACGCCTCCATGCCCGCGCTGCCGGTTCCCGAGAGGGGGAAGGTAGCTACGTTCTGGGTGGAGAACACCGCGCGCAACATGGCGTGGATCTCGTCCATCGCCTGGAGAAAGACTCCGTCGAGATAACCGACCACGGGCTGCGTCATAGCCCGATACACGCGCGGGTCCACTTCGCTCGGACCTGGCCCCATCAGCAGGCGCTTGGGAATGGCAATCGCAGGAAACGCAACAGGCATTAGAACCTCCTCGCAGTTATCCTATCACGCGCTCCCGACTTGACAAACGGAATTTGACTCTAATAGATTCGCTCGACTGGATGCCGGATCAGCCCAACCCGACTCGAAGTGAAGCGAACGAGGAGGAACTCCATTGGCTGGCCCTGCGGCTGGCGCCGGGGCTGGGCAACCGGCTGGCGATGCGTTTGCTGAATGCCATCGGCTCCGCCCCCGGAATTTTTCACGCCTCGGCCACCGAACTCGAAGCCCTGCGGGTCCCGTCGCATGTGGTGCGCGCGCTCGCCACCGGAACGATCTTTGACGAGGCTGCCCGGGAAGCCGAGCAAGCCCGCCAACTGGGGGCTGCGATTCTCACGATCCGCGATGCGGCCTATCCGGCGCTCCTGAAGGAAATTTTTGATCCGCCGCTCTTGCTCTACGCGCTCGGAAACCGGGCGCTGCTCGGCGCGCCGTCCGTGGGGGTGGTGGGAACTCGCCGGCCCACCGCCTATGGAAAGGCGATGGCCGAGCGGCTGGCCTCCGATTTGGCGTCGCACGGGCTGGTGATTGTCAGCGGCCTCGCGCGCGGGATTGACTCGGCGGCGCATCGCGGCGCGCTTCAGGTCAACG
>MEKR01000195.1:0-8643 GCA_001767035.1 Acidobacteria bacterium RIFCSPLOWO2_02_FULL_61_28 | reverse complement strand
GCATGGACGTGCCCTATCCCGCCGAGAACAAGAAACTCTTCGCCGAGATTGCGGAGAAGGGGTTGCTGCTTTCGGAATTCCCGCTGGGGTCGTTTCCGGCGCCGCAAAATTTTCCGATCCGCAACCGGATCATCTCCGGTCTTTCGCTGGGCGTGGTCGTGGTGGAGGCGGCGCAATACAGCGGCTCTCTGATCACGGCGCGGCTCGCCATGGAGCAAAACCGCGAGGTGTTCGGCGTTCCCGGCTCCATCACCAACAAGAACAGTTGGGGACCTCATGTGCTCATCAAACAAGGGGCGAAGCTGGTGCAGGACTGGCAGGATGTGATCGAGGAATTGCCGGCCGAAGTGCGCCGCACGCTGGTGGCGTCTTCCGATGCGACCAACCTGCAAGAAAAACCGTCCTTGTTCGCTGAATCACTTTCGGGACCGGAGCGGGCGATTTATGACTTGCTCAAAGTGGAGGAGGCGGTGCATATTGATGACATCCTGGACGCGCTGCCGCAGCTTTCCTCTTCCGAGGTGCTGGCGAATTTGTTGGAGCTGGAGTTTAAGAGTTTGATCCGGCAGTTGCCGGGGAAGAATTTTGTTAAAACCTTTTGAGGGGTGGACCGATCTAATCTATTGAGAATTGCATGATCGCGCGAGACGCGAATTCGTCAGGGCACGGCTTCAGCCGTGCCGCAAAATGGCAGCGCGCAAGCGGCTTTAGCCGCTGAGGAAAGTGGCCCCACGCCAGCAAATGGCCACGCGGGAAGACCCACCTCAGGCGCTAAAGCGCTTCGTATAAAAGGCGCATACGGCACGCCTGAACCTGGATTATTCATGAATCTCCATAGCGAAGGAACCTTCCACCAAAGCGAGCGCCGGAGGCGCGACAGATTCTGGCCCACGGCGCAAGCCGTGGGACGCGGGGTTGGTTTTCGAGCAAGCCCCGGAGGGGCGACAGCAATCCGGCGGAACCAGTCTGTGGGTCGTCGGTCGCCCCTACCGGGGCTGACTCACCATCGCTTGCTCTCCCACGGCTTGCGCCGTGGGCCACATGGTTCCGCCCCTTCCGGGGCTGTCATTCCCGCGATTCTCATGAATAATGCAGGTGAAGGCGTGCCTTGACGGCGATTCTCTCCACGATACGATGTAATGTTCAATACGAGGGGATAGGACGCAGCATGGCGAGGGCGACAGCACCAAAGACAACGGCGAAGACAAAGGCAAAGGGCGCGTCCGGGACTCCGGCGGCGGGCGCTTTCCTGGTGATCGTCGAGTCGCCGGCGAAGGCGAAAACGATCAACCGGTACCTGGGCGCGGGCTTCCGGGTCATGGCCTCGCTCGGCCACATTAAGGACCTGCCGAAGAGCGACCTCGGCGTGGATGTCGAGCACAACTTCCGCCCCACCTACCAACCGATTCCCGCCAAATCGAAGGTCATCCGCGAACTCAAGGATGCGGCCAAGAAGTCCGAAGTGATCTACCTGGCCGCCGACCCCGACCGCGAAGGCGAGGCGATTTGCCAGCACCTGGCCGAAGAGCTGAGCAACGGCAAGAAAATCCATCGCGTCCTTTTCAATGAAATCACGAAGGATGCCATCCGCCAGGCGTTTGAGAATCCGGGCGAGATCAACGGGAAGCTGGTCGAGGCGCAGCAGGCCCGGCGGATTCTCGACCGGCTGGTGGGTTACAAGATCAGTCCGCTGCTGTGGGACAAGGTGCGGCGCGGGCTTTCCGCGGGACGCGTGCAAACGGTGGCCTTGCGGCTGATTGTCGAGCGCGAGCGCGAAATCCGCGCCTTCGAGCGGGAAGAATATTGGACCATCGCGGCGCATCTGCACGCGCACCAGCCGCCGGTTTTCGATGCCCGCCTGGTAAAACAGGACGGCAAAGATTTCATCGTCGGCGGGGAGTCGAAATCCGGGAGCATTCGCGCTCAGGCCGAAAGGGGGAAACTGCTCGTCGCCAGCGAGGCCGAGGCGCAAGGGTTTTGCGCGCGCCTCGAAAAGGAGACGTTTGTCGTTTCCTCCGCAACGACCAAAGAACGGCGGCGCTATCCGGTCCCGCCCTTCATCACCAGCACGCTCCAGCAGGACGCCTCCCGCAAACTTCGCTTGAGCGTCAAGCGGACGATGGCGCTGGCGCAGCGGCTCTATGAAGGCGTGGAATGCGGCGAGGAAGGGATGGTCGGCCTCATCACCTACATGCGCACGGATTCGACGCGGGTTTCCGATCAGGCGCTGGGAGAAGTCCGCCAGTTCGTGCAGCAATCCTACGGCAACCCGTATCTGCCCGACGCGCCGAACTTCTATCGGAGCAAGAAAGGGGCGCAGGATGCGCACGAGGCGATCCGGCCCACCTCGGTTCTGCGCACGCCGGATCAAGTGGCTCCGTACTTAGGTCCGGATGAAGCCAAACTCTACCGCCTCATTTGGCAGCGCTTTCTCGCCTCGCAAATGGTCCCGGCGGTATACGATCAGACGACGATTGAGATCGCCGCCGGCGAGTTCGGATTCCGCGTGACCGGCTCCGTCCTCAAGTTTGACGGGTTCCTCAAAGTCTACGAGGAGTCCACGGATCAGAAACCGGAGGGTGAGGACGAGTTGGGGAACCGGCTGCCCTTGGTCGCTCCCGGGGAAACGCTGAAGCTCCGCAAGCTCTCTCCCGAGCAGCATTTCACCGAGCCGCCGCCACGATACAACGAAGCCAGCCTGGTGAAGGAGCTCGAGGACAAAGGAATCGGACGGCCTTCCACGTACGCCAGCATCCTGAGCACGATCCAGGAGCGCGAATACGCCGAAAAGCAGAAGGGACGGTTCCAGCCGACGGAGCTGGGGGAGGTCGTGACGGACCTGCTGGTCGAGAGCTTCGACGATATTTTTGATATTGCCTATACGGCGCGGCTCGAGGAAGAACTCGACGAAATCGAGGACGGCAAGAAGGAATGGGCGGAGGCGCTGGGCGAATTCTACGAGAAGTTTGAAAAGGACCTCAAGCGGGCCAAGAAACACATGGCCGACGTCAAGCGGATGGAACAGCCCACGGACATCGTGTGCGAGAAGTGCGGGAAGCCGATGGTCATCAAGTGGGGCCGCCACGGGAAGTTTCTGGCTTGCACAGGGTATCCGGATTGCACGAATACGCGGGAACTGCCGGCGGAGTTGTCCGACCGGGGAGCCGCCGAGGAAGCCGCTGTGCCGGAAGTCGAGCAGACTTGCGAAAACTGCGGCCGGCCGATGGTTCTGAAGAAGGGCCGCTTCGGCCAGTTCCTGGCGTGCAGCGGCTACCCGGATTGCAAGACCACGCGGCAAATCGGCCAGGCGGAGAAGAAGCCGCCCGTTCCCACCGATGAGAAGTGCCCGCAGTGCGGCAGCATTTTAGTCATCCGCCAGGGCCGCTTCGGGGAATTCACCTCGTGCAGCAACTATCCGAAGTGTAAGTTCATCAAGCAGAATTCGACCGGCGTCGTGTGTCCCGAGTGCAAACAGGGGCAGATCGTCGAGAAGCGGTTCCGGCGCGGAACGTTTTACAGTTGCGAGCGCTACCCGAAATGCAAGTACAGCCTGCGGAACAAGCCCGTGGCGCAAAAGTGTCCGCAGTGCGGTTCCGACTATCTTCTGGAAAAAACTCTGAAATCCGGCACGACGCTCGAATGTCCCACCGAAAATTGCGACTACAAACAGGCAGCTTGAAGACAGTGACGAGTGACAAGTGATCAGTGACGAGCAAACGATCGCTGGTCACTCGCCACTCGTCACTCGTCACTTGTCACTGGGGTTCGGCGGCGGCTCCGGAATCGCCTCTCCGTCCTTGCGGGGGTCGGAGGCGCCGTAATTGACGCCAGCCGCAAAGTCGCGCATCACGGCCTGGCCTCCTCCCACTTCATCCGAGAAGATTCCGAGCGATTCAATCTCGTGTCCGCGCTTGGCTAACTCTTCCCTCACGCGGGAAGGGATGCGCGCTTCCAGGAAGACATCGCATCCTTGAAAGGTGGGCTTGGTGAACCGCGCGGCTTCGAGCGCGGCCTGAATATTCATGCCGTGGTCCGCGACGTTCGAGACAAACTGCGCGTGGGCCTGCGACTGATTCCAGCCGCCCATGATGCCGAACGCGATCCGGACCGTTCCCCGGCTCATCAGGGCCGGGATAATGGTGTGCAGCGGGCGCTTGCGCCCCACGAGAGCGTTCGGGTGGGACGCGTCGAGGCTGAACAAAGCCCCGCGGTTTTGCAGCGCAAATCCGGTCCCTTCCGCCACCAGTCCGGAACCGAAGCCGGCGTAATTGCTTTGGATAAAGGAGACCATGTTCCCGTCGCGGTCCACCACGGTCAGGTAGGTTGTGTCGCTCCCGGCGGGAACCGGCGGCTGGCCCGGCGGCACAGCGCAATTGGCCTTGGCCATGTTGATCAACTGGAAGCGTTTCCTGGCGTACTCTTTGGAAAGAATCCCGGCGACGGGGACCTTGCTGAACCGCGGGTCGGCCACGTAGCGCAGCACGTCGGCATAGGCGAGCTTCTTGGCTTCGATCATGGCGTGCAGACCGTCCACGGAGTTGTGGCCCCATTCCCCGAGCGGAAAGTTTTCCATGATGTTGAGCATCGAGAGCGCGGCGATCCCCTGTCCGCTGGGAGGAATTTCATAAACGGTCCAGCCGCGGTAGGTTGTCGAGATCGGCTCCACCCACTCGCTTGAAAACTCGGCGAGGTCGGCCAAAGCCATGGCGCCGTCGAGCTGCTCGGAAGTCCTGACAATCCGGCGCGCCGTCTCGCCCTCATAGAAACCCTTGCGGCCGTTCGCCGCGATCAGCTTCAGACTGGCGGCCAGGTCGGGGTTCTTGAAAATCTCGCCAAACCGCGGCGCGCGATCATTCCGCAGGAACGTACGCGCAGCCTCGGCGTTGCCGCGGAGCTTCGCTTCGCTGGCGAGCCATCCACCGGCAACCCACTCCGTAACCGGAAACCCTTCCTCCGCGTAGTGAATCGCCGGCGCAAGGTTGTCGGAGAACTTCATTCGCCCGAAGCGGTTCAGGAGCTTGTCCCATCCGTCCACGGCGCCCGGCACGGTGACGGTGTGAATGCCGCCCGGCGGCATCGCCCTGATCCCTTTATTCTTCAAGAACTCGATGCTCATCCCGGCCGCAGCCCAGCCGCTGGCGTTCAGGCCGAAGACCTTGCCGGTCCCGGCTTCATAGACAATGGCGAAGAGGTCGCCGCCCATGCCGTTCATATGGGGCGAGACCAGCCCCATCACGGCGTTCGTGGCGACAGCGGCGTCCACGGCATGTCCGCCGCGGGCCAGGATCGTGGCGCCGGCCTGCGCCGCCAGCGGGCTTTCCGCCGCTACGATGCCGTACCGGGACACCACCACGGAACGGCCCTGCGAACGGCCATCCTGCGCGTGCGATCCCAGGGCGAGGACCGTCACTGTCAACAGCAGTGCCAGGAAGGGATTCTCGACCTGTAATGCCATTTGTCTCCTCCACGCCGAAGTCGGAAGCCAGCAGTCAGCATAATCAGAGCCGCGCTTGCAAGCAAGCGGGTTCCCACGGCATGTTGTCGGTGCCGTGGGCTTTGGTGTTGATTTCCCCACGCACTGAAAACCCACGGCACACAAAGACGTCCCGTGGCGACGTGCACAAGGAGGAAAGAAAGTGAGCCGCTCAGAACCGCGAAGGGAATTGCCTTTCCGGTGCGGCTTTGATAGTCTGATTTTTAAGTCCAATCAAGCGAGGCGGGCAGATGAGCGCAAACGGCAAGTCGGGTGGCACGGCAGGGTTCCTGAAGAAAATCTTTCTGTGGGACCTGCTGGTGGGTCTGCGCCTGACGCTGCGCTATAGCATGTCGCTGCTGGGAGCACGGCAGGGGCAGGTGAGCAAAGACCGGCTCTACACGGAGCAGTACCCCAAGGAGCGCCCGCCCGTGGCCGAGCGGTATCGGGGCGCGCCCCGCCTGAACATCAACCCCGAGAGCGGGGAAACCCTCTGCATCTCCTGCGACCTCTGCGCGCTGGCGTGCCCGGAAAACCTGATCGTGGTGACCAGCGTCCGCGATGAGAAGACGCGGCGCAAGGTGCTCACGACGTTCACCTACGACACGTCGCGCTGCATGTTCTGCGGGCTGTGCGAGGATGCCTGCCCCGTGGACGCGCTCGAGCTGACGCAGGACTTTGAGCTTGCCAACTACACCCGCGAAGGCGCCATCTGGGACCGCCAGATGCTCGAAGAAGGTCCCCGCCCGCGCGTCTCCCAGACCATCCAAACCTAAAAGCGGTTGCACCTTCCCCTTGTCCTTCGCGCTCTGCGTCCTCTGCGGTGAGGCGCTACGGAACGAGGCGGATTGAATCCACCCCCCGAATCAGTTGGCCGGAGAAGGTCCGGCCCTTCAGGACGGCTTCGGTTGCGGTGGGAGTGAGTTGCAGGTCTTGCGTGCTGAAATGCAGGAGCAGGTCGAGCCGGCCGTCGCGGTTGAGGTCCGCCACGGAGGTCATCGGAGTGCCCCGGCCCTGCGTGGCCACGGGCGCGCCCGCCAGCTTCACCGTCGCCGGGTCCACCGTCGTCGCGGTCTTAGGGGGATGGGACCGTAGCCCAAACCGGGTTCCCGCTGTTGTCAATGGAGAGCTTCTTGTAGGTTCGACCATCGGGACTCTGGAAAATAATTCCACAACCAGGACCCGACATATAGATGTTGATGCCTTTCATCCGGAGTTCTTCTGCGGGCGGCATCGTTTCAATCGCGACATTGCTTTCCATGGAACCCTCCTTTGGGGTTGTGTGGCGCCCGAGACCCCAGTCCTATCCCCGGCCCGGATTGGTTTTTTATTCTGACTCCTGGCTTTCGCTCGTCACTCGTCCCTCGTCACTTGTCACTGTCTTTCATCACCGCATCGTGAACGGCGGCTGGAACTGGGTGGACAGGTCGATCAGGAAGCGCAGAGGCTGCTCCTGAACGCTTTCGACAGGATTAACAGGACTGCAAGAACTATTCTGTTCAATTGACCTCAAAACGATTGATCTTGGCGGCCCACCCAGCGCGTACAGCCTCGTTCCATTGAGGACATGAAGGGGGGCTAGCGGGGGAGTGGGAGGAACGTTTGGCGCAGGTATGTAAGGCGTTCCAGCGCAATTGCTAGACTCGAAGCGTAGTGTGGCGTTGGTGTAGTCTAGCGTAAACCCTTGTTCCTTACCAATAAAACGGTCGAGCCTTACGTACAAGATCACCAACTCGCCAGCAATACGCATTGCAACCGTAGCGTCGCCGCCCTGAACAAAACCCTGAAGGCCACCCGTCGATTCGAAATTAAAACCCAGAACGGTTCCGACCCTCTTTCCACCGCCATCGAATATCGTCAGGTTTTGTACAGGCTGTATAGTTTTCTCTTCCGCCTTTCCCCCGGGACTCAAGAAAGAACAGCCAAGAAAGAAAGTTAAAGCGGCTAGCAAAAGACTTTTTCGTTGTCGCATCATAGCAAAGGCTCCTTTGGGGGGAATGGTGTGTAGCTAAGCATCCGTGGCTACGGACTGGTACTCGATCGTTCCCACCCAATAAACATCAGCCGCAGTAGCTCCCTGCACACGAACCCGGAGGATGTGGTTTGTGGTGTCCACATCAATAAGGCAATCCCAAGCCCCGTCCGTCTCAATTGTGACCGGGCCCCAATTAGGACTTACTGCCTGAAAATTGGACCCGCCAGTTTCGCGCCATGCGAATGCTGCGCGGACATAAAACGCTCGATTGCTACCTCCTGATTGGCGTGCGACAACCCTGGCCGTTATGTTGTAGGCTCGCCCGGTCACTAAGCCAAGAGTGAAGAGATCTTGTAGGGTGCTGTTGCTGGTCTTCCGCGAAGCCGTTGCGTGGATGGAGGCGGTATCGGTCCAGTTATCATTCGTGCCATGGGACTGAAGCGCCACCGTACGATCCGCCTTCAGCGTCATGATCGGGTCTTTGATACGCTTTTCAGTCACCTCGTCAAAGTTCCCGTCGTATTGATCAAAGACGAAGTCGCGGTAAACCCCGCTTCCTCTCTTTTGGATTCTGATCCCATACTGCTCTTCGGGCTTAGGCTCGGCGTCAGGGTAGCCGTTGTTGTAGAGGTCCAAAAACTCCTGGTCCGCTTCGGAGTCAACAGTCAATTCTCGCACCAGCGACAGTGTCGCTTCTCGATCGGTGTCGGGAGCCGCTTTCATCAGCGGAGCCAAGATTGTCAGAAGCGTGTGGGCTCTGTTGACTCCAGCCGGTTTGAAGTTTCGGAGGATGGTAATGTCTTGCTTACTCACGTCGCTTGGATCGCCGCCTCGGTAGAGCACCGTCCGGGCGTCGGTTTCCCCGTCGTGCACAAAACCAAAGCGTCCCTGACTAAGGGCGCTTTCAATGTAAAGGCCTTCGCCGCCAGCTTGGATATGCAGGTTGGCTTGGGGGTTTGTCTCCCCCCCGATGCCGACCTTGCCGTCGGATTTGATGGCAAGTCGGCTGGCGCTGCCCGTGTTATCAAAGATGTCGAACGTGCCCGCAGCCACACCGCCGCTGCGCAGCCGAAACGCTCTCCCACTGGCATTGGTATCGAGCAACGTAACGGCCGGGGCCGCCCCTTCCACGTGCAATTTGGTTGCCGGGGTGGTGGTCCCGATGCCGACGTTGCCGTCGCTCTTGATTCGGATT
>MEKR01000194.1 GCA_001767035.1 Acidobacteria bacterium RIFCSPLOWO2_02_FULL_61_28 | reverse complement strand
CCTCATCCATCAGCGCAAAGGCCACGCCGCCATGCAGCAGCCCGGGCCATCCGCAATGCTCGGCGCGGGCGGTGTAACTGGCTCGGCTGCCGTGCGCGCCGTCTGCAACAAACGGCACGTGCAGACCGCTGGCATTCTCCGGCCCGCAGACGTAACACGCATTCGTCTTCGGCAGGAGCCGGACGGTGGGCTCGGTTTCCGACGGCATGGTTGTGCCCCTTGAGAAATCCGCCCCGCTTAGGCTCTTCTCTCCACCAGGCGGCCGGAAACATACTTATGCAAAAGGCTGGCGATTAACGTTTGGTACGGAATCCCTTCCTCCATGGCGCGGGTTTGGATCGCTTCCAGGTCCTTGGTGGAAATGCGGATGTTCACCCGCCGGTCCTTCTTCAACGTGGCTTTCGCATATTCCTGATATCGTTTCCGTTCCCGCGCCAATCGCGCAACGGACTTCCACTCGCCACGATCGTGCGATTCCAAAAGTTCGCGTTCTTGCTGATCGAGCTTACTCATGACCCGTTTCTCCCGGAAGGTACCTCTTGGTTGCTTTTCGACTTGGAATGATGGTCTTGAGAACCACTTCGTTCTCCGTCTCCACGAACGGCACCAAGTAGGCGTAACCCCCAACGTTCACTACGAAAATCCGCTGCCCTTTGTACCGATCCTGTTTCGGGTGCTCCAAAATGTCCAGCACGTCACCTCGTTCGATATAAATACAATCTCCTCGAAGGAAATCCCGCGGCCTGCTTTCAGCCTGCCGTTCTTCTCGACGTCCCACGAGAAGTATTTCACGAAATGAGCTTAGCACAATATGTGCCTTTTGGCATCAAAGCCGGGGTTCCGAACAAACGAACAAGTCATTACATGGATGTTCGTGGAGGCCTGTTGCCGCTTGCCTCCCATCGTGTAGAATTGGTAGGGTAGCCACGGCAAATTGACTTTTCCAATTTGCCGTGGACTTGTAAATGCAGGAGATCAGAAGCGGTGCCTGTAATCACTCTGCCGGACGGTTCGTCGAGAACCTACGGCCAGCCGGTCGCGGCCAAGAAGGTGGCCGAGGACATTGGGCCGGGCCTCGCAAAAAGCAGCGTGGGATGCCGCATCAACGGCGTGCTGCGCGACCTGGCGACAGTCATTGACGAAGACAGCCAGGTCCGATTTGTCCTGGAAAAGCCGAAAGGCGGAGCGCCGGACGCCGACGCGCTGTTCCTCCTGCGGCACTCCGCGGCGCACGTCATGGCGGAAGCCATCCAGCAGATTTGGCCCGGCGTGCAACTGGTTTATGGTCCGCCCACCAGCGACGGCTTCTTCTACGACATCCGTTTCCCGGAAGGCGCGAGCATTTCCTCCAAAGACTTTGAGCAGATCGAGAAGGGCATGGCCGCGATTGTCGCCGCCAACAAGCCCCTGACGCGCTACGAGATGGGCGATGAAGCAGCGCTGGCAAAGCTCCACAACGAAGGAAACAAATACAAGGTGGACAATGCCGTGCGCGCGCTCGAGGGCAAGTCCGCCGGCGCGGCCATGAACCCGGCGACTCGCAACCACCGCCTGTCGTTCTATGCCACGGGGGAGCCTGGCAAGGACTGGGAAGACTTGTGTATGGGCCCGCACGTGCCGAGCACGGGCCGCATTCGGGCGTTCAAGATCATGTCCCTGGCGGCGAGCTACTGGCACGGGGACGAAGATTCCGACCGGCTCACGCGCGTTTACGGGACCGCGTTCTTCGACCCCGCGGCTTTGGAGGAACACCTGAAGCGCCTGGAGGAGGCTCGCGAGCGCGATCACCGGGTGATCGGCAAGCAATTGCAGTTGTTCCTGCTCGACGAGATGGTCGGCCCGGGCCTGATTCTCTGGACGCCGGCCGGCGCCGTGGTGCGCCAGGAGCTTCAGAACTTCATCGCCGCCGAGCTGCGCAAGCAGGGTTACTTGCAGGTCTTTACGCCGCACATCGGCAAGCTCGAACTCTACCGCACGAGCGGCCACTTTCCCTACTACGCCGACTCGCAATATCCGCCGTTCGTCGAGCGGGAGACCCTGGCCAAACTGTCCGCCGAGAGGGCCAGTTGCGCCGAACTGGTGAACCATCTCGCGGCGGGAGACATCGAGGGCTACCTGCTCAAGCCCATGAACTGCCCGCATCACATTCGGATTTTTGCCAGCCGGCGCTATTCCTACCGCGACCTCCCGATCCGTCTGGCCGAGTTCGGCACGGTCTACCGCTGGGAGCAATCGGGCGAGCTGAGCGGCATGATCCGCGTGCGCGGCTTCACGCAGGATGACGCGCACCTGTTTTGCACCGAAGACCAGGTCAGCGCGGAATTGAACGGCTGCCTGTCGCTCGTGAAGACGATCTTCAAGACGCTCCACATGACAGACTATCGCGTGCGCGTCGGGCTGCGCGCTCCGGACTCGTCGAAGTACGTGGGAAGGCCCGAACTCTGGGAGAAGGCCGAGCAAGCCTGCCGCCAGGCCGCCGCGACGCTCGGGATTCCGTCCACGGACGAGCCCGGCGAAGCGGCATTCTACGGCCCCAAGATTGATTTCGTCGTCAAGGACGTGATCGGGCGCGAGTGGCAGCTCGGCACGATTCAGGTGGACTACAACCTGCCGGAGCGCTTCGACTTGGGATACGTCGGAAGCGACAACCAGTTGCACCGGCCGGTGATCATTCACCGCGCTCCCTTCGGCTCGATGGAGCGGTTTTGCGGCGTGCTGATCGAGCACTTCGCCGGCGCGTTCCCGGTGTGGCTCTCGCCGGTCCAGGTGATGGTGATGCCGATCTCCGAACGGCACCACGAATACGCCCAGGGATTGGCCGCCGAGTTGCGCGAGCACGGGGTCCGCGTCGAGGTGGATTCGAGGAATGAAAAGGTGAACCTGAAAATCCGCGAAGCCCAGGTGCAGAAAATCCCCTATATGCTGCTCGTCGGCGACAAGGAAATTCAAAGCGGGTCGGTCAGCGTGCGGACCCGCAAGGGCGGGGACCAGGGCAGCCTTCCCCGCGGGGAGTTTCTGGCCGGCGTCCGCCAAGCCATCGAATCCCGCCGGATCGAGCCATGAGTTCCGCCGGAATGAGGGCCCGACCCGGCGGCTGTGGTATAATCTGCGTTCGGCCAGACCTACGGCGGAAATTCGAAGGAGGATCTTATAGCGACCGCTAACATCAGAGTGAATGAACGGATTCGGGCTCGCGAAGTCCGGGTCATTGACGACAACGGCACCCAACTGGGGATCATGGCCCCGTATCAGGCGCTGAAGACCGCCAAGGAACAGAATCTCGACTTGGTGGAAGTCTCCCCGACGGCCGTGCCGCCGGTCTGCAAGATCATGGACTACGGCAAGTACGTCTACCAGCTCAACAAGCGGGCGCACGAAGCCAAGAAGAACCAGCGCAATATTATCGTAAAGGAAGTGAAATTCCGTCCGAACACGGACGACCATGATTACGAGTTTAAGAAGAACAACATTGTCCGCTTTTTGAAGGATGGCGATAAGGTCAAGGCCATTGTTACGTTTCGGGGACGCGAAATCTCCCACGCCGAGATCGGGCGAAGATTGATGGACCGCCTGGTGGTGGACGTGGGAGACAATGGCGTGGTCGAGTTTCGGCCCCATATGGAAGGGTTCTCCCTCACGGCCGTCTTTGCCCCCAAAAAGTAAGGCGCCCGCGGGCCAGCGGAAGACATGGCGGCCTGACGCTCCGAGGCTTTCGGGCCTTGGGCGTCCGACGGCGGGCGGGCAATCCACCGAGGATCATCATAGAGCGCCCACGGGGCATTCCCCGAAGAAGGGCCCCGAAGGAGAGAACGTGCCGAAATTGAAAACGCATCGTGGCGCAGCCAAACGGTTCCGCAAGACCGCGAAGGGGAAATTTGTCCGGCAGCATTCCTTTGCGCGCCACATCTTGACATCGAAGAGCCGGAAGCGAAAACGGAAGCTGGGCCAGAGCGCGGTGGTGGACCCGTCAGACCAAGGCCGCCTGCGGCGCATGCTGCCGTATGCCTGAAAGCAGTGGTTAGTGATTAGTGGCTTGTTGTTAGTTGACCGGCAGAGCCAGCGATTAGTGGGAGACATGGTTCGGTCACCAAACACTACTCACTAACCACTAACAACCAACCACTAACAACTGGAGTTACTACGTGCCCAGAGTTAAACGAGGAACCAAGCGACACGCCAAGCGCCTGAAACTTCTCAAGCGCGCCAAAGGCTATCGGCTGACCAAGAGCAAGCTCTACCGCTCGGCGAAGGAGTCCGTCGAGCGGGCCTTGCGGTTTAGTTACCGGGATCGGCGGGCCCGCAAGCGGGATTTTCGCTCCCTGTGGATCATTCGCATCGGGGCGGCCTCGCGCAAGCACGGCCTTCCCTACAACCGGCTCATTCACGGCCTCAAGCTGGCCGGGGTGGAGCTGGACCGTAAAATTCTGGCGGATATCGCCGTCCGTGACCAGACCGGATTTGCCAGCCTGGCCGACCGCGCCAAGCAAGCCCTGGCTGCCTGAAGTAATCCGCAGATTCCGCAGATGAGGTAGCCACGGCACGACTTTTGTGCCGTGGGCTTGTGGGTACATCAACAGAAAAACCCACGGCAGAAAGAGCCTGCCGTGGCTACCACTCATCACTGTCTTCCCATGGAAACCTCTGATCCTCCCACCTCCGACATTGCCAATGCCGTCGAGCAATCCTTAGACAAGCTGGGCGTCCGAGACGCCGCCGGCCTGGAAGGGCTGTTTGCGCGGCTCGAACAGCGGCTCCGCGACGACGTGGGGCAAGTCACAACGGGTGGCCGCGGTCCGGAAGACATCGAACAGCTTCGCGTGCGCTGGCTCGGCCGCAAGCAAGGCCTCGTCCGCTCGATCACGGAAAACTGGCTCCGCTCAGCCCCGGCGGAGTTGAAAGCCGACGTGGGCAAGCGCTTGAACGCGCTCCGGGGGTCCGCTGAGGAGCAGATCGCATCCATCGCTCGCCAGCCAACCGTTGACAAGTGGTCCCAACCGCTCTCCGAACCTGTAAGGCAGCGACCCTACTCTGCCGCGGCACCTGGGGCAGTCGAGGCAGCGCCAGTTCTTGCTGGAGAGTTGGACATCACCCTTCCCGGCACCCGCCGCACGATTGGCGTCGAGCACCCCATCCGCCGCGTGATCCGGGAGATCACGGAAATCTTCCTCTCGCTCGGATACTCGGTCGAAGAGGGGCCGGACATCGAGAGCGCCTACTACAACTTCGAAGCGTTGAATATCCCGGAAGACCATCCGGCGCGCGACGATCAGGACACGTTTTACGTGGACCCTCAGACGGTCCTCCGCACCCACACCTCGCCGGTGCAGATTCGCACAATGGAAAAGATGCAACCTCCGGTGCGGATCATCGTGCCGGGCCGCGCGTTCCGCCACGATGCGCCCGACGCCACACACGCTTCCATGTTCCATCAGGTCGAGGGGCTTGCCGTGGACACGCACATCACCTTCGCGGACTTGAAGGGAACGCTCGACTATTTTCTCAAGGCGTTTTTCGGGCCCGAAGTGCGGACGCGATTCCGGCCAAGTTTTTTCCCGTTCACGGAGCCGAGCGCGGAGGTGGACATCTCCTGCATTTTTTGCGGCGGGACTGCCGGCTGCCGCATTTGCAAGTACAGCGGCTGGATCGAGCTGCTCGGCTGCGGGATGGTGGACCCCGCGCTCTATTCCTACGTCCACTACGATCCTGCGCGCTACAGCGGCTTTGCTTTCGGCATGGGGGTCGAGCGCCTGGCGATGCTCAAATACGGCGTCCAGGACATTCAGCTTTTCTTCCAGGGCGACGTGCGGTTCTTGCATCAGTTTCGGTGACGGCGTCAGGGCACGACTTCAGTCGTGCCGAAACGCGTTTGACAGAAAGACACGTTCCTTGCGGCTTTAGCCGCTGAGGGACATGCCTCAGGGGCTAAAGCCCACGCTAAAGGAACGTTTACCGGCATGGCTAAAGCCATGCCCTGACGGAAATCGAATCTGCGTAATCTGCGAATCGTATGAAACTCCTTCTCTCCTGGCTTCAGGAATTCGTTTCCGTTCCGTCCGAACCCCGGCAGCTCGCCGAAGAGCTGACGATGCTGGGGCTGGCGGTGGACTCCGTAACGACGGAGGAGGGAGAGACCGTCTTCGAAATTGACGTTACGACCAACCGGCCCGACTGCTTGAGCCACTACGGCGTGGCGCGGGAGCTGGCCGCGCGTTACGGCGGCGTGGCAGCAGCGTTCCCGGAGACTCCAGCGGAAAAGCCTCGCGCCCGGCGCCGCGACCCGGTGGTGGTGATTACGGCGACGGACCTGTGCCGGCGGTACTCGGCGCGGATCATTCGAGGAGTCAAAGTCGGGCCGTCGCCGGACTGGCTGGCACGTCGGATGGAGCGGGTCGGCGTGCGCTCGATCAACAATGTGGCCGACGCGACCAACTATGTCTTGATGGGCTACGGCCATCCCTTGCACGCCTTCGATCTCGACCGCCTGGAGAAAGGCCGAATTGTTGTCCGCCGCGCCGGAGAGAGCGAGTTGCTGCGGACGCTTGATGCCGTGGAGCGCCGGCTGACCCGCGACGACCTCGTCATCGCCGATGCCAAGCGGCCCGTGGCCTTGGCGGGCATCATGGGCGGACTGGACACCGAGATTTCTCTTCACACGCAGAACGTCCTGCTCGAGAGCGCCTGGTTTGAGCCGGTGACGGTGCGCCGCACCTCAAAGAAACAAGGGTTGCATACGGAGGCGTCGCATCGCTTTGAGCGCGGCGCCGACCTCGGCGCAACCCTGGCGGCGGCGAACCGCTGCATCGAATTGATCCGGGAACTCGCCGGCGGAGAGTTGGACGCGCATGTTTCCGACGTCTATCCCCAACCGAAGCAAGTCCAGACCATCCTGCTGCGTCACGCGGAGCTGGCGCGCCATCTCGGAATGGAAATCCCCGCGGCGGATGTGGAGCAGATTCTGGCAGGTCTCGGATTCTTGCCGCGCGCCCGAGGCCGGACGGGATGGCGCTGCACGGTTCCAACGCACCGGGTAGACCTCAGCCGCGAGATTGACCTGGTCGAAGAAGTCGCACGGCATTACGGCTACGATCGCTTTCCGCTGCGATTGCCCCCATCCTCCGGCCAGCCGGCCCGCAAAGCACCTCACGCCGCCAAGGAAGAGCGATTGCGTTCTTTGTTGTTGGGATTGGGCTACGATGAAGCCCTCTCTCCGGTGCTTGTCAGCCGGACAACCGAAGCGTTTGAGGAGTCGCCGGCGGTCGCCTTGTCGAACCCCTTGAGCGAAGAGGCTTCCGTGATGCGAACCAGCCTGGTTCCCGGTTTGCTCGCGGCCGTCCAGTGGAACCTGAACCGGGGCCAGGAAACCGTTCGCTTATTCGAGCTGGGGAATATCTATCTGCGAAGCGCGAACGGCCACCGCGAGCCGCCCGTGCTTGGCCTGGTTGCGACCGGGGACCGTGCCGAGGCCGGCCTGAATCAGCCAGCGCGGAAGTTCGACTGGTTGGACCTCAAGGGAGACCTGGAGCAGTGCGCGGAACTATTTGAGATCGGCTCATACCGATTCGATTCGGAGATCCTTCCGGACTACTACCGGCCCGGACACGGGGCGCGGTTGATGTTGGATGGCGGCCCGGTCGTGCTGCTGGGGCAGTTGAGTCAGGCCGCGGCCGAACAGTGGAAGTTCCGGCACCCGGTTTTTCTGGCGGAAGTTTTCTTGGAGCGGCTCTATGCCCGAGACCTGCGCTCACCGCGCTCGCAGCCGATTTCGCGGTTCCCGGCCGTCGAGCGTGATTTTTCGCTCTTGCTCCTGAGGCAGGTCCAATTCCAAAATGTGCGGGAGGCCGTGCTCTCGCTCGGCATCCCGGAGGTGGTCGCGGTGTCGCCGGTCGAAGCGCTCTATGACCGCCCGCCCGCGACGCCGGAACGCTACAGCCTGCTGTTGCGGCTGACGTTGCAGAGCCACCAGGCCACGCTCACGGAGGCGGAACTCGCGGCGTGGAGCGCCCGGGTCATGGAGTGTTTGAAGGGAAAACTGGGAGCACAAATCCGCGTGTAAGATGGGAATGAGACTCACTGAGACGATCGGCTAAAGAAGGAACCGTATATGAGCGAACCGAACACGCCAGCCGAAGGGCTGGAAGAACTGTTGAGCCTGGAAGAAAAAATCCACCAGACCATTCAATTGCTCAAAACGACCCGGACGGAGAAAGAGGAGCTGGCGCGGGAGAATTCCCGCTTGCGCAGCGAACTGGAAGCGCAGTCGCGGACTGCCCGGGCGCTCGAAGACCGCGTGGGGCGGTTGGAGAAAGAGCGGGAAGCGGTGCGGGCGCGTGTCCAGCGGCTTCTGGAGCAGGTGGATTCCCTCACTGCGACCCCTGCGGAGGCCTGAGCAAGACCGTTGGCCCAACCTGTGCCGGAGGCGAGACATCATGACCGAGCCGTCCAAGGGAATTCGCGTCGAGATTTACGACCGGGCCTATCAATTGCGCTCCGAGGCCGGAGAGTCTTACACGCGCCGGCTGGCCCAATCCGTGGACACCGCCATGCGTTCGATCGCGGAAAAGACTCAGACCTATGATTCGCTGCGCCTGGCGGTCCTGGCGGCGCTCCACTTCGCCGACGAGTGCGAGCGGGTCAAGGAGCGTTACGAAAAGCTCAGCGCCACGGTCTCGGAGAAAAGCCTGGCCTTCCGCGAGGCGCTCGAACGCGCCGCGGACTAGCCCGGCGGGACGCTCCGATTGTGGATTCCACTTCGCCGGATGGGAGTATAATACGAATGGAGGCAGCACTGCGAGGCAGGTGGATGTGCCCATATTCTTGAGCCAACACTTTAGAAACGGGGGTTTGCTACCGTTCTGGTGTGCCATGCTCTACCGGGCCGCGGCCGCGGCCGGGTCCAGAGACGCCTAAAGGAATGCGCAGACTCTCACCCGTATCCTACGGGTTCAAGAATATGTCACACACGGCTGAGCGGTCTGCCCACTGTTCCCCCGGTTCGCCCCAGCGCAAACGAATTCCGTGAACATCCTCTTCATCGGTGACATCTTTGGCAAAGCGGGCCGGAAGATCGTCGCCGACCACGTGGCCGACCTCATCCAGACGCGCGCCGCCGACCTGGTGATAGCGAATTGCGAAAACGCCGCCGCCGGTTTTGGCGTCACTCCCCGGCTCGTGCAGGAGTTGCTCGCGCTCGGCATTGATGTCCTCACCAGCGGCAACCACATCTGGGACCGCAAGGAGATCATCGAGTACTTCCCCAAGGAGCCGCGACTGCTGCGGCCGGCCAACTATCCCGGCGGGCCGGGCCAGGGGAGCTATCTCGGGCGGACGAAGTCGGGCATCGAGTATGCGGTGCTCAATTTCCAGGGCCGGGTCTTCATGGCGCAGACCGATTGCCCGTTCCGCACCGCCGACCGCGAGCTGGAGAAGTTGCCCGCCTCCTGCAAAATCCGCATCGTGGACATGCACGCCGAGGCGACTTCGGAGAAGCAGGCGATGGGCTGGTACCTGGACGGGCGGGTCACGGCCGTCATCGGAACGCATACGCACGTGGCGACGGCGGACGAGCGCGTGCTCCCCCAAGGCGCCGCCTATATCACCGACGTGGGCATGACCGGGCCGTACGATTCCGTCATCGGCATCACCAAGGAAACCATCTTGCAGCGCTTCCTCACCGCGATGCCCACGCGCTTTGACGCCTCCGAAACAGACGTTTGGCTCGCCGCCGTTCTTGTCCAGGCGGACCCGGAATCGGGCCGGGCGCTCGGCATCGAACGCATCCGATTGCGCAGCGATTGATTCGAGGACAGTGATGAGTGACAAGTGACAAGTGACGAGTTTTGAGCACCCCTGTTCTGCTGGCTCGGCGCTTTATCACTTTCCACTCATCACTGCTTTTCTTCTGCCTTCGGAATTCGGACGCCTGATTTCGGACTTCGGAATTCTGAATTCGGATTTGTGACTTCATTCCATGTCCCACCCTCCCTACGAAATTCTCGAACACACCGCCGACGTCGGCCTGAAAGCATATGGACAAACGCTCCCGGAATTGTTTGCCAACGCCGCACGCGGCATGATTGCGCTGGCACTCGAACCGCCTGTGGTGAGCGAAGTCGAACCGCAGGAGGTCCGCCCGTCCCAAAGCTGTCCGCTTTCGGCCCGCGGCGAGGACCTGGAAGAACTCCTCGTCCATTTCTTGAGCGAAATCCTCTATGCCTTGGACGCTGAGGGTTGGTACTTCTCCGAGTTCCGCATCGGGACGCTCAAACCCACCGCCATCGAAGCCGAAGGCTGGGGCGAGCGCAGCGAGCGGTCCGAACGCCGCCGCGTGGCTGTCAAGGCCGTCACCTATCACCAGGTTTCGGTCGAGCAGACTGCCACAGGCTGGGAGGCGGTGGTTTACTTCGATATCTGATTGTCAGAGGGAGTAGTGCCCTTCTGGATAGGGCATTTTCAGGGTTGCTGTATAACAAACGTGATGGCGTCATCCTGAGCGAAGCGAAGGATCTGTTTTTCCTTCCCGTCGCAATCCATTGCGGGAGAAGCAGATTCTTCGGGCCGACCAAAAGCGTCGGCCCTCAGAATGACGTCATCAGGCAGTAACGGCGCTATACAGCAACAGTGAAACCGCGATAGACTCCAGTTATCCAGTTGACGCTCCGTATCAATATTGGTACAGTTGCCCTTGGACCCAAGACGCAAATGTTTGCCTGCGCACTTTTACCGCTCAGACAGCGGACGGGAGCCGGTGCGGGAATGGCCGACGAACCTGAACGCGGATGAGCGGAAGATCATCGGGGAGGATATCAAAGAAGTGGAGTTTTCCTGGCCCATCGGTATGCCACTGGTGCGTTCCGTTGGCCGCGAGCTATGGGAGGTGCGGAGCACTTTGCCGCAAGGCCGGATCGCCCGCGTCCTGTTCTGCGCCACCGGAGAACAGATGGTGCTGCTTCACGGCTTTATCAAGAAGTCGCAGAAGACCCCCAACCGGGAGATTGACTTGGCGCTCAAGAGAATGAAAGGGAGAACCGCGTGAAAAAGAAGAACATCGGATCATCGTTCGATAGCTGGCTCCGCGAGGAAGGCATCTACGAAGAGGTCACCGCGACC
>MEKR01000193.1 GCA_001767035.1 Acidobacteria bacterium RIFCSPLOWO2_02_FULL_61_28 | reverse complement strand
ACCGTCTGGTGAAACACGCTGGGACGGGGATCGTTCCCGTTCCGGCAGCGATTCTAGGAACCTGACCTCGCGCTCAGCGTGCCACGGAAAATATGAGTTTGGACCTGGACGACCCGAAACCGAAAACGGATTTCGCCCCCAACTTGATCGTGGGCATTGGCGAGGCGGATGAGCGCACCTCCGCGCGCATCCGGGAAACCTTTTTTGTCTCCGTCATCGTGCACCTCGTGGTTATTTTGATCGTTGTGACGAACCCCGATATTTTCCAGCGCCTCTTCCCCGGCCAGGTCTTTGAAAATCCACCACCGCCTAAAGACGTGACGATGCTTTACGAGCCGCAGGAGGCGCCCAAGGTGCAGCCGCCGAAGGTTCAACCGGCGCCGCAAGCCAAGCCACTCGTTGAACCGCCGGCCCAGCGGCCTGTAATGCCGCGCCTCCCTCAACCTCCAGTCCCGCCTCCCGTGCCTCCGAAACAGCCGGGTCTGGGGACGAGGCCGGATGAGAAAGACCTGCTGGCGCGCCAATTGCCGCCCATTGGCCTGCCGGAATTCCGGGAACCGGCCAGGGAGCCGCCCGGGGGATCTTCGCAGGGACCGAAGCTCGAGCCGGTTCCGGACCCGAAGCCTACGCCGGAGCCGTCGCAGGCCCAGTTGCAGTTTCCAACATTCACCGCGCCGGAACGCGGAACCGACGCCATCTTGCGCGGGCTGGCCCGGCAAAACGCCACCAGAGGCGGGGCCGGTGTGCCGGGCGGGATTCCCGACAATGACCCCAATAACCCCAACATGAACATCCCCGGCCCGCAGATTCTCTCCGACACGATGGGGGTGGATTTCCAGCCGTACTTGCTGCGAATCTACCTGCTGGTTCGCCGGAACTGGTATTCGGTGATCCCGGAGATCGCCCGCCTGGGAAAGCAAGGACGAGTAGCCCTGGAGTTCTCGATCCTGCGCGACGGCAAAGTGCCCGACCTGGTTCTTCGCGTCGGTTCCGGGACGCAGTCGCTCGACAGCGCCGCCCTGGCCAGCATCCGCCTCTCCACACCCTTCCCCGCCCTGCCGGCGGAATTCCCTGGGTCCGACGTCCGGCTCCGGTTCGTCTACCTGTACAACCTGTCCCTTACGGACAATTGATGTCCCGCCCGACCTTCCACCCGCAACAGGGTTTTCCGCAATCATAAATATTGACTTGCCCTTGGGTGAGTCCTAAGATAGCCGCGAAAGTGCTCCGCTCGGCATATGGGACTTTCGTGCGAACCACTCCGATAAGGTAGCGACTGCGGTTCGGCAGTCGGGTCTAGCGCCATGGACGCCATGCCAGATACAAAGGAGTCGAAAAGCCGTAAGACCCTGCCCCAACCTCGCCTCCAATGGAAGGATTTGGACGGCCAGGAACAGCTATTGGCGCTGACGAACCAGGAGGTCGTGGTGGGTAGAAAGGCCGACGCCGAGATCGTTTTCGACAATGCGTATATCTCCCGGCGTCACGCCATGATCGCCAGGACGGAGCGTGGCTACACGGTGGCGGACCTCGGGAGCGCTTTCGGCACTTACCTGAACGATGAGCGGATCGAAGAGCAGGCCCTGCTGCGGGATGGAGACCGGATTTCATTCGGCCAGGACCAGCTCACGCTGTTCTACTTCGCCGGCGAAGCGGACTTCCACACGGCGCTCCGCGAAGCGCAGGCAATTCGACTGGAGAAGTCCATTTCGGACCTGACGCTGGCCCTGCCATCGGCGTTGTCGGACCTGGAGAAGATCGGCTTCATTTTGGATTTTCAGTACCAGTGGGGAAATGTCTTCACCCCAGAGAAGACTTTCCAGCAGATTCTTGAATCAACCCTCAAGATCAGCGGAGCCGAGCGCGGGTTTATCCTGCTTCGGAAAGGGGATCGTTTTGAATACGCCGCCGGGATCAATCGGAAAGGCCGGGAATTGGCCCAATCCGAGTTCCAAACCAGCCAGAGTGTCGTGGCCCAGGTGTTCGCCGACGGCAAGCCCGTATTCATGGTGGAAGGAATCCACGAGAAATTTGCCGAACAGACCAGCATCGTCGCCATGGGACTGAGCGCGATCGCCTGTTTGCCGCTCTATGGAATTCCCTCGCAGGGAGATTCCCCCGCCCTGCTGGGAATTCTCTATTTAGACAGCACGCGGGTCATGCATACGCTCAAGGCCCTGGACCAGAAAATCCTGAATAAGCTGGCGGAAGAGGCCGGGAATGTCCTCGAAAAGTTGGAAATCCTCAAGACTCTCGACGAACGCAAGAAGCTGGAGCAGGAGCTAAACCTGGCGCAAGAAACACAGAGGAACCTATTGCCCCAGAGTCTTCCCGTGTTCGAAAACTTCTGCCTCCGCGCCTTCTCGAAACCCACCCGGCACGTGGGAGGGGACCTGTATGATTTCCCCTCCCCTAATCCGGGGGAGCTTCTGGGAGTCCTGGCCGACGTGGCCGGCAAAGGGCTCGCCGCCGCCTTATTGAGTTCGATGATTCTCGGGTGTCTGGACATGCAGATTCGCGCCGGATTGAAGCCGGCGGAGGCGCTCAATCAACTGAACAAGTATCTCTGCGAAAAAACGACCAGCAACCGCTTCGCGACCCTGTTCTTGTTCGTTTTGGACAGGGCGGGCGTGGGGCAGTACATCAGCGCCGGACATAACCCCGCGTACCTGTTTCGGGCGGCGAGCGGCGAAATTGAGGAACTCCCTTCGAACAATCTCCTGCTCGGCGCGTTCGATTCCGTTTGTTTTCAGTCCGCTCCGTTGGAAGTCAGGAAGGGCGATATGCTGGTCGTATACTCCGACGGGTTGATGGAAGCCGAAGACGCAGACGGAGAGATGCTCGGCGAAGAACGGGTGAAGGAAGTCATCCGGCGGGAAGCGCCGGCCGGAGCGCTCCATCTGGAATCCAAGCTGCTCGAGGCCATTCAACGGTTCACTCGAGGCCATCCCCAAACCGACGATATTACGCTCCTGCTCGTGGGGCGAACGGGGTGAGACAGGAGTCAGAAGACAGAAGTCAGGAGTCAGAAGTCGGAAGTCAAAAGAAAAGCAATTCGCGCCGCGCGCGGAACATACAGTGCCCAGTGATGAGTGACCCGTGATGAGAAACCCGCTCCTATTGGCGAGCACTTTGCTCGTCACTTTTCACTGGTCACTCGTCACTGTTTTTTCAATTCCGCGGGGAAAGAGGAGACCAAATGAAGATCACGACTCGAATCGTTGATGGCGTGACCGTTGTGGATCTGCAAGGGAGACTGACGCTGGGGGAAGATACCGAGCAATTTCGGACTCAAATCCGCGAGCTAATCCAGTCGGGCATCAAGAAGATCCTACTGAATATGGGGAATGTGGGTTACATAGACAGCTCGGGAGTGGGTGAACTCGTCCGCGCCTACGCCAGCCTAACCAATCAGGGCGGGCAACTGAAGCTGCTGAACTTGACGAAGAAGCTTCATGATCTGTTGACGGTCACCAAGCTGTTGACGGTTTTTGAGGCCCACGAAAACGAACAGCGGGCGATTCAGAGTTTCAGCGGATAAGGGCAGCCCCGGCGCGGGGCGTCTCCGTTGCCCTGCATGGCTCAAGCTTGGTCTGCCCGCGGCTTGCAATCGTGGCGCGCCCGATTCCATAATGAGCTGAGCAAGTCCGAACATCTCATGGAGATTCCACGACAGCGACTGCTGGGCGCGCTGGTGTTGTTGCTCGCGCTGGTCTTGTGGGTCTGGTGGAAGTATCTCCGGATGGCTTTCTCCTGATTATGAACCGAAAGCCGGCCGTCGTGGCTCCCCTGGCAGCAATCGTCGGCCCCACCGCCAGCGGAAAATCCAGCCTCGCCCTCCACCTCGCCCGACAGTTCCACGGCGAAATCCTGAATTGCGACTCCCTGCAACTCTACCGGAACTTCGACATCGGCACGGCCAAGCCGTCGCCGGCCGAACGAGAGGGCATTCCGCACCATTTGTTGGACATTCTGGAGCCGGCGGAACAATTCTCCGCGGGCGAATATGCGCGCCGCGCCCGGGAGGTTCTGGCGGAAGTAACCGGCCGCGGCCGGTTGCCCCTGGTCGTGGGCGGCACCGGCTTCTATCTGCGCGCCTTCATTGACGGGTTGTTTGCCGGGCCGGCCCGCCATCCGGAATTGCGAGAACGGCTGCGCGAACGAGAGACCCGGAAAGGACCCGGTTACGTCCATCGCCTCTTAGGGCGGCTGGACCCGGTCTCTGCCTCTCACATCCACCCCCATGACGTTCCCAAAACCATCCGAGCCATCGAGGTCTGCCTTCTCGCGCGCAATCGCATGTCGGAACTCCATCACCAGGGGCGGCAAGCGCTGGCTGGCTATGCGGTCCTGAAACTGGGCTTGAACCCGCCCCGCGCCGAACTCTACGAACGGATCAACCACCGCACGCAAGCCCTGTTTGACCGGGGTTTGGTCAATGAGGTGTGCGACCTGCTGGCGAAAGGGTACGCCGCCACCGCCCCGCCGTTTCAATCGCACGGTTACCGCCAGACGCTCGATTACCTCTTGGGGAAGATCAGCTTGCGGGACGCGGTGCGCTACGCGCAAGCGGCAACGCGGCAATACGCCAAACGGCAGACGACCTGGTTTCGGCAGGAACCAGGGATCGTCTGGTTCTCCGGATTTGGAAGCGACCCGCCAATTCAGGCCGAAATCACCCGTACCCTTGCGGAATGGCTGGACGGACCGGAAAAGTTCCCGCAACAATGACCCCCACTTTGAGTTAGGATAGGCACACAAACTGTGCAGTAGAGGAGGAACGATGTCCGAGACGATTCGACAAGTGGATTACTACTATACCGAGACCCCCAACAAGCCCGGCGAAGCCTGCCGCGCCCTCGACTCGCTCAAGGCGGCGGGGATCAATCTCCTGGCGTTCTCCGGCTTCCCCAGCGGACGGCGCTCCCAGTTGGATTTCATCCCGGAAGACCCCGCTGCCTTTGTCCAGGCGGCGCGGAAAGCGAAGCTGAAGCTCAGCCCGCGCAAGACTGGTTTTCTGATCCAAGGGCAAGATCGGGTGGGCGCGATCTCTGATGTTCTGGCCAAGCTGGCGGCCGCCAAGATCAACGTCACTGCGATAGACGCGCTGTGCGCGGGCGAGGGCCGCTATGGCGCGATTCTCTGGGTGAAAGCTGCGGACCGGAAGCGCGCAGCCAAATCCTTGGGGCTCTAGCGGCGTCGTAGCGTTCGATGGTTACCGCCGCCAGCTATGCGGGCGGATCTTCCGCCCCGGCTGGAGCAGAAGCGGCCACGACCCGGTTGCGGCCGGCGCGCTTGGCCCGATACAGCGCCGCATCAGCGGCTCGGAGAATCGCTTCTGGTTCGATCAGGTCGTCGCTGCTGATGGCTGCACCCAGGCTGAGTGTAACGGGGATAGACCCCTCGGCGGTGACGACCGGCTCGGCGCTCACCAGTGCCCGAATTCGCTCTGCGTGCCGCACGGGCTCGTCCTCGACCCCGGAGAGGACGACCAGAAACTCTTCTCCTCCGTACCGACCCACCGCGTCGTAGGTGCGCACGGCGGCGTTAATGCGCTGGGCAACCTCCCGCAACACGGCGTCTCCGGCCAGATGCCCGTAGACGTCATTGACGTTCTTGAAATGGTCGAGGTCGGCCAACAGAACACCGACCGCAGTCCCCTCGCGCTGGGCACGGAGGAGCTCCCGTTTCAGGGCATCCATGATCGCGGCCCGGTTCGCGACGCCCGTCAGCGAATCATGCGTGGCCTGGAAGCGATACTCTTCCCCTTCGGCCATTTTTTTCTGGGCATCTTCCATTTGTGTCTTGAGCGCGTCAACAACTTCGGTCATGGCCGATTTCGCGGTGCTCAGCTCCGCCAATTGACTCCGCAGCGCGGCTTCCTGCTCCGCCATGCTGTCCCGCTGGTCAATGACGCGATCATGCGTGGCTTTCAGTTGCTCCAGTTCCTCGCCCAACCGGCGGGCTTCCTCCTCGGCGGGGGTGGTCCCGGAACCGTCCGCTTCCGACGCGGAGCCCGGCTTGGGGGACTGGTCGGCTGTGCGGACCAGGATATTGCGGCGTCGGGCATCCTCCTGGGAACACTCGAACTTGAGGCGGGCCGTCTCCGCCGCCTCCCCCATCGCAATGGCGACGCCCCAGCGGCCTTCGGTAAGCAGTTCGACTCGAACCACAAATCCCTCTTGCTCGATGTCGTCGTCCCGGCCGGTAAACGGAAACGCCACCCAAACCTCTGTGCCGACGCGGTACTCACGGGAGGCAACGAAGAAGAGGCCTTCGCGGCAAGCATTGGAGACCGCGAAGACGTCGGGCTGGCCCACCGCCCACTTTTTCCGGCGAACCCGCACCTTCCCCCGGACCGTGAAGCGGCGGCTCTGCCGTCGTTCCACCCCATCCCAGGGAGGCGCCGCCGCGGTCTGCGGAGCGGCCACAGCCAGCCGGTCTCCAATGACTTCTTGCAGTCTCCGGCGCAGCTCCGGACGGCTGAAGGGTTTCAGGATGTACGGCAGGTGCCGCTCATCAATAAACTCCCAGGTGGACTCCGAGGCCAGGTCGCCGGTGACGAAGATGATCCGCCGCAAGTAGTCCGGGAAGTCCTTCTTGAGCTGCTGGTAGAACTCCTTGCCGTTCATCTCGCCCATCCACATGTCGCACAGGATGGCATCGTAGCGGGTTCCCGGAAGCTTGGTGAGCGCATCCTGCGGCGAAGAGGAAACATCGGCCGCACAATTCTCGGCCTCCAGGAGCTTGCGCATAACGACCAGCGCCAACTCATCATCATCCACAACGAGAATCTTGGGTGGTTCGCTTCCGGTCATAGTCCCTGCACCATGCCGCATGGCCGATCCCGTCAGATCGGGTCCCGTGTCCTACACGGCTTTCCGGCTCACTCCAGCTATCGTGCCTCCACAGGTTCCTCGACGCGGGGCCAATAAATCTCAAAAGCGGTGCCCCGTCCCGGTGTACTTTCTACGGCGATATACCCGCCACTCTGCTTGACAATCCCATAGACGGCTGCCAAGCCCAGCCCGCTGCCTTTCCTCTTTTGTTTGGAGGGGGAGAACGGCTCAAAAATCTGCGAGAGCAGTTCCGACTCGACTCCCGCGCCATTATCGCGCGCGGCAAGCAAGACGTAAGACCCCGGCCGAGCGCCCGGATGCCAATGGGCATAGGCTTCATCCAATTCAACATTGGCCGTTTCGAGCAAGAACTTCCCTCCGCTCGGCATCATATCGCGGGCGTAGACGGCCAGATTCAGGAGGGCTTGCTCGATCTGGCCTCGGACTCCACTGACCCGTCCCACTTCCCCCCCCAGCCGGGTGACCACTTCAATATCTTTTCCCATCAGCCGCTGGAGCATGATCCGCATGTCCACAAGAACCGTGTTGAGATTCAACACTTCGGGGGTCACGACGCCGTTTTGGGTAAAGGCCAGCAATTGGCGGGTCAAGGAGTTTGCCAATTCATTGGCTTCATGGATCTGCTCGACGTACTCCCGCAACGGATCCCCCCGGCCCAGGTTGTCGAGCACCAGCTCACTGTACCCCTTCACTAGACTCAGCAAGTTGTTGAAATCATGGGCCAGCTTCCCCGCCAGCCGTCCCAGTGCCTCGACGTCTTGGCTCCGGCGCGTCTCGGAATTGGCGCGCCGGATGGCCTGCGCCGAGGCGCCCGTGCGCTTGTCCTCTGCAATCTCCCACTCCAGGCGCTCCAGAAACTGATCGGTCGGCTCGCCCGGTTGGTAGGCGGCCCAGCCGGCGGCCAGAGTCACCGGAATCCGTTCCCCTTCGATCTCCACTTCCAGGCCGCTCATACGGGCCAAGACGTGCGGGACGCGCTCAATGCTCGATTCCGTGAGCAAGACCAGGAACTCATCCTCCCCCAAACGCACCGGCAAGTCCGAACTCCGAACCGAACGTCGCAGGCGTTGGGTGAATTCCCGGAGCAGCAGCTCCGTTCCCGCAACGCCGTGCCGGTCGGCGATCTCGCCGAACAGCGTGAGGTTCACGACCAGACCGTTCAGGGCATGGCCATGCCGGAGGGAGCGGGCCACCTCGGTCGCCAGGTGCTGCTCCAGAAATTGCCGATTATAAAGGCCGGTGACGGGATCGAGCAAGCTGAAGCGTTGCAACTCGGTTGTTTGCGTCTGAAGCCGGGTTCCCTCCTCCACCTGCTCGGCCAGATCGGACCGCAGCTTCTTTATCTGAATCTGCTGGTAAACGATATAACCGCTGAAGAGCAATACCAGGCCCAAGAGCGCCAAAGCGGCCTGCCATAGACGGGTGAGCGGCAATAGAGAATCTTCCGCCGGGGTTCCGAGCAGTGCCAGGGAGAAAAAGCCCAGGGACAGCACGACGATGATGGCAAGGGTAGTACACCACAGCCACCAATCGCGTCGCTCGATCCGTCGGAGCTTGGCTTGGATTTCTTCCATGGCTGGCTCTTCGGTCATCGGCCCGGAGGGCACACTTCGGCCGGTCTTATCCCTTCACATTCTCACGCCGTTCGGCCATCATCTGTCGGAACTGCGCAAACAGGGCGGGGTCCCACCAGCCGCGCTGGACCTCTTGCTCCATGGTTACCATGCCCTCATCGTGCGACAGGGCGCGCTTGTAAGGGCGCTCGGTGGTCAGCGCGTCATAGACGTCGGCAATCTGCAAGACGCGCGCCGTCACGGGAATCTTCTCCCCTTGCAAGCCGTCGGGATACCCCGACCCATCGTACCGCTCGTGGTGATTACGAATGATGGGAAGCACCCACCGAAATGACCGCAACGGCGAACAGATGCGCTCGCCCGTCACCGGATGCTGCCGCATGATGGCCCACTGCTCGGGAGTGAGCGGGCCCGGTTTGAGCAAAATGGCTTCGGACACTGCCACTTTGCCGATGTCGTGCACGATCCCGCCCCAGCGCAGCGCCGTAATGTATTCGGGCGACAAACCGATCCGTTTGCCGAGCCGGGAGGAATACTCCGCCAAGCGCTCGCAGTGTCCTTCCGTGTACGGATCCTTGCCTTCAATGCTGCGCGCCAAAGCGAATACCACCGACTCGGCCCGCTCCAATTCGTCGGTATAAGCCTTCAAGCTCAGCAAGGAGCGCACCCGGGCCAGCAGTTCGTTCCGGTCCACGGGCTTGCTCAGAAAGTCGTCCGCGCCCGCCTCCAGTCCGCGAATGCGATCCTCGGTCGCCGACAGGCCCGTGACCAGCACTACCGGTGTCAAACGCGACTCGGGTTTCTGTTTGAGCCGCCGGCAGACCTCAAACCCGTTCAAGCGGGGCATATCTACATCCAACAACACGAGATCCGGTTCGTGGTGCGCGAATTCGGAGAGAGCATCCTCGCCGTCACTGGCGGCGAACACCTCGAACCCGTGCGTCCGCAGCATGCCTATCATCAGCTTGCGGTAGGCGGCATCGTCGTCCACAATCAGGATGGTTCCCGTGACACCTTCCCTCGATTCGGGCCCCCCCTGCAATGCCGCCTCTCTTCTCCAATCCGTCAGCACAGAATTTCAGCCTCCTCCGTATTTCTACGTCATTTGGTCCTCTTCTCGCAATAGGGAAAAGGTCCTTTCTTCGCCGAGGTCCCTCGTACCACAGAAGGCGCACTCCCAGGGAATCCCTTTCTCCTTCACATTCCTTTATCGGCAGCATCTCTGCGCTTACACACACGAATTTGGCAAGTTCAGAACGAAACCGGCGTTATCCTCCCCGAGTTGCGGCCTGGGTGAGAGTTCTTAAGGCGGGTTTTCTAAAACTAAGACGGGTGAAAGCGGTAAGAACCCGTTCCGCGAAGGAAAAATCGGGAGGCGAACGCACCCGAACCAAGAGAATGGTTTGGTGAGCCGGCCGGGACTCGAACCCGGGACCCTCTGCTTAAAAGGCAGATGCTCTACCGACTGAGCTACCGGCCCGCTCCGCTAATTCTAGACCACTTCCGATTTCGACTCCACCGTTTTCGTCCAGGCAAGCCCAATCAGCACCTACTACTTTGTGCCGGCACGGCTCGCATCCACAGGGACCTTCGCGTACTACTGACTCCGGGAGCCATGCCGCAGGCGGTAGCGCCGGTCCGTGGTTGGGGGACCGCCGCATTCGACCTGTTCCAGTCGGACGAGTTCGATCAGATGAGCCAGCACGGACTGGGCCGCCGCCCACCGCAGTCCGGGAGACAGCCCGACATAGACAGCCTTTACGATCTCCGGGATTGCCGCATCGCCTTCGCGGAGCCGCCGCAGGATCGCCGCGCTTCGCTCTTTGCGATGCTCGATGAAGGCGTGGACGTGCGGCTTCGGATCAAGAATCGCCGGGCCATGCGCCGGCAAATAGGTCGCGTCATTCCGGTGGACGAGCTTCTCCAGCGAGAGCATGTAATCGCCCAGGTTCCCGTCGGGCGGCATGATCACGCTCGTGGACCAACCCATGACGTGATCGCCGGAGAACAGCACGCGCTCCTCGGCAAGCGAAAAGCAGAGATGGTCGGAGGCATGGCCCGGCGTGTGTACTGCCGCGAGATGCCAGCCGGGTCCCTCCAGCACATCGCCGTCCCGAAGCGTCTGATCCGGAAGAAAGCTGTAGTCCGGGATTTCCTCGCCGGACGCACCCTGCTTGCTTCTCCGGGGTCCGAAGCCATAGATGCGCGCTCCAGTAGCGCGTTGGATTTCCGCCGCCGCCGGCCAATGGTCTGCATGGCTGTGCGTGATCAAGATTTGGGTGATCGTCTCGCCGCGCAACGAGTGAAGGAGCGCCTCGACGTGGCTGTGGAGCGCTGGTCCCGGATCAATCAGAGCCACTCGCCCCTGGCCAACGATGTAGGTGGTCGTGCCGTGGCCTGTAAAGAGTCCCGGATTCCGGGCGACCATTCGCCGGATGAGGGGTGAGACGGTTTCGAGAACGCCGTATTGGAACGCGAAATCCCGGTAGAAGCGGATGTCTGCCATTGGCGAGCGATTGCTACACCATTTTCAGGGTTAGTGTAGAGGACGTCGGGACGTCAGGGCACGACTTCAGTCGTGCCGGAGGGCGTGTCAAATCAACTCCTCTTCCTTACGGCTTCAGCCGCTGAGGGACGTACCTCAGGGGCTAAAGCCCGGCCGAAACGACGCGGCTTCTCGGCATGGCTGAAGCCATGCCCTGACGACTTTCATCCCCTATATATCAACGGTGAAAATGCTCTAAGCTCCAAGCCGGCGCTGCTTACTCGCGGATTCTTCGCAGCAGGAAACAGTCCGTGACTTCCGCTCAACGCGCCGTGTTGGTTCGGAACTGCACGCGGGCAATCTTGTTGGCCCCGATGTAGGGAATCACCAGCGATGGCGGAGTGGTGCTGTTGTCCACCCAAATGTGCCGGACGTTGGTTCCCCGCGTGGGCAGCTCAAAGATGGTGAACTGTTCCGTAACCGGATTGAATTTTCCAAAGCGGTCTGCGTTTGCCATGGAAAACCAGACCATGTGGTTCTTGTCCACGTCGGTATCGTACAAGTAAGCGTACCGGTATCCGTCCGGCAGCTTATAGTCCGTTACCTTCTTGGTGTGGATGTCTATCTTCGCCAGCCGGCTCGCCCAGTATTGCGCAACCCACACGGTATTGCCGTTTCGATCGGCGTCCATCCTCCGCGGACCTTTCTGATAAAGCGGCGCAGCCGTGGTCCAGCCGCGGCCGGCCCGCGCGCCGATTTCGCGGTCCTTCTGGCTCAGGGGTTCATCCAGAGGAAGCATGCTGACTTCGCCCATTTTCCCAGTGCGAGCTTCGTAATAGCCCACCTTATCCACGGCGATTTGCGCGAACCAGACATTGTCCTCGGCGTCCACGGTCATATCGTATGATCTTCCCATTTCGGTGACGGCCTTAAACTCGGTATATTCGCCCGTCTCAAAATTAATCCGGTGGAGTCCGGTTGGCTGGGAAGCCCACACGTTGCCCTTGGAATCCCTCCCTTTTCCGTTGTTGAAAGTCGGCCACCCTTTCGGCTTGGGAAAAACCTTGAATTGCTGCGTCTGCACATTGAACCCGAGCAGGTCCCTGCCCCCGGCCCAGACATATCCTTTGGTATCGGCGACGGTCCCGAGGCCGTCCAACTTATCGTTTCTCAGGTACTCAAAGAGCGTGCCGTGAAACGTATGGGTTCCGTTCTTGCTCACGACCATTATCTGGCTTCCCATGGCCATGCCCTATTCGGCGCTAAACGAATTGGTCTCAACGCGGTACTCTCGGATTCCATCCACGCCCAGGATTGTGGCCGTCGGCAGTTGCGCTGAAACGGACAACGTGCCGATTACAAAAAACCCGATCCACACACAGTTCCTCAGTTGACGAAGACTTCTCCCGTTCATGGATTGCCTCCTGACCAAATTCTTGCCCCGATTAAAGCAAGGTTTGCATGACCATATCAACTTGTCAAGTGGTTCCCGCCCCTGCGAAGATACACAAAGTGGAACTCTGGGAACACAAGAAGTGTCGCCGGACCGTAGAATCCGCGGCGTGCAGCGGCGGGATGAAATGTGGAGCCCTTCGTCTTGGTCACACACCCTGTCAAAGTGTCATGCACCTTTCTCGACAAGCCCCTTCCTCTATCCATCGCTCCAAACTTCCCGTATAATCGCTATGGATCAAGGAAGCGAACTCGTTTCGCCTGGCGACTTCCGGAGGTGAACAATGCGCCAATGGAGAACAGCAATTTGGGCTGGGGTAATTCTGGCGACGGCCGGCACGGGCTGGGCAGCCACCAAGCAGGAAGAACGGCTCGAGGACGCGCACAGGGTGTTTCAGCAGATCATGGACACGCCCGATAAGGGCGTCCCCCAGGACTTGCTGGCGCGCGCCGCGTGCGTTGGCATTATCCCGAGCGTCAAGAAGCTGGCCATCGGCTTTGGAGGCCAGCACGGAGCCGGATTTGTCCTTTGCCGCAAGAACCGGGGCAAAGGAGCGTGGGGACCGCCCTCCGGCTTCTCGATGTCGGGCGGGAGCTTCGGCCTTCAACTAGGGGTTTCGGCGACCGACTACGTACTGCTCATTATGAACCCGGACGGCATGGAGAAGCTTCTCCAAGACAAATTTACGCTGGGGGCCGACGCCGCGGTGGCCGCCGGTCCGGTGGGACGCAACGCCAGCGCCGCCACCGACGCGCAGATGACGGCCAAAGTCCTGAGCTATTCCCGCAGCAAGGGCTTGTTTGGCGGCCTGGCTCTGAACGGCGCGGTCCTGCGGCCTTCCGGCGACGACAATGAAGCCCTCTACGGCAGAAAAATCTCGGCGCGCCAATTATTAATCGAGGGAACTGTCGCTTCGCCCCGCGCCGCGCAGCCGCTGCTTCAGCTCCTGACAAAATACTCCGCCAGCCAGACCAAGAAGGCGCCGTAGACATCCGTCCGAGACTCTGCGGTTTTTCCTCTCCCTCCGGATGCGCGATCTGCTGGAATACGTTGCGGGCTGGTCCCTCCTGAAGGTCTTGGGCTGGCTGCCTCGTCCCGCGGCGCACGGGGTCGCCGCCGCGCTGGCCCATGTGTTGTATTGCGCCACGCCGCTTTTCCGCCGCATCGCCGATCAGAACTTGCGGATGGCGCTCCCGGAGTTGGAGGCTTCCCAGCGGCGCGCCATCTCGCGCGGCGTTTACCGCAGCCTGGGACGCTTGCTGGCCGAGTGTGCCCATTTCCCCCGCCTCACCTCCGAGAACGTTCGCCACGTCGTCACGGTTCATGGCTTGGAGAATTACGAAGCGGCGCGCGCCCAGGGTCGGGGTATTCTGTTCCTCACGGCGCATCTCGGGCCGTGGGAACTCGGCGCATTCGCCCATGCGTTATACGGCTATCCGATTCACATCCTGTACCGTCCGCTCGACAATCGCCGGCTCGACCGCCTGGTCAATCGCTATCGGATGCTTTCCGGAAACAGACTGATTGACAAGGGCGACGCCGCCCGCGGGATGCTCGCGGCCCTCGCCAAAAACGAGACGGTCGGCATTCTGGCGGATCAGAATACGAGTCTGGATGAAGGTGTGTTCGTAAACTTTTTCGGGATTCCGGCTTCGACGACCGCCGGAATCGCGCGCGTGGCTCTGCACACGGGAGCCGCGGTAGTCCCTGCCTTTTGCGTCTGGGACGCTGCGTCGCGCCGGTTCTGCATTCTCTTCGAGAAGGCGTTAGAGCTTTCGGCCACTGGCGATCGCGAGCAGGACATCCGCTCAGCCACGCAACAGATGACCAGCATCATCGAGCAGTATATCCGGCGCTACCCGGATC
>MEKR01000192.1:0-22298 GCA_001767035.1 Acidobacteria bacterium RIFCSPLOWO2_02_FULL_61_28 | reverse complement strand
TGGCGCAGTCGCTCGCCGCCGAGCGCGACCAGGTTCTCGCCGCGAAAAATCACCTCGCCCGCCGTCGGCCGGTAGAGCTGGACAATGGCGCGCGCCAGCGTGGACTTGCCGCAGCCGCTCTCGCCCACCAGCCCCAGCGTTTCGCCTTCATCAATCCAAAAGCTCACGCCGTCCACCGCCCGGACGAGGCGCCGCCCGTCGCCGGAAGTTTTCCCGTGGGAGGGGAAGTGCATCGTCAGGTCTCGGACTTCGAGGAGGTGGGAGCCGTTCACCATTGTCATTTTCCATTCAGATCATCAAAGGGGTAGCCACGGCATGCTTTTTATGCCGTGGGCACGTTCCGGGTTCGTTCCGGCAAAAGCCCAAAAGCCCACGGCCAAAAGCCCACGGCACACAGAACGTGCCGTGGCTACCTAACTTCTGACTTCTGCTTTCTAACGTCCACCCAGCAACGCGCCAGGTGTTCCGGGGCGACTGGATCAAGCGGCGGCGACTCTTCCCTGCACCGGTCCTCACGGAACGGGCAGCGATCATAAAACGAGCAGCCGCGCGGCAAGCGCATCAGATCGGGCGGCGAGCCGGGAATGGGAGCGATCGTTTGATTCACGTCGCCCGGCCGCGGCACGGCCTTCAAGAGCGCCAGCGTGTACGGGTGGCACGGATGGGCGAACAAGTCGCCGGTCGGAGCATACTCGACCACCCGCCCGGCGTACATCACCGCCACATGATCGGCGATCCCCGCCACGATCCCGAGGTTATGAGTGATCAGCAAAATCGAGGTTTTGAACTCTCGCTTGATGCGCTCAAACAAATCGAGCACCTGCGCCTGAATGGTTACGTCGAGAGCCGTGGTCGGCTCATCGGCGATCAGGACTTTCGGATTTGTGATCAAGGCCATGGCGATCATCACGCGCTGGCGCATCCCGCCGCTAAAGCGATGCGGGTAATCGTCGAGGCGGCTCGCGGGCTCGGGGATGCCGACTTTGCCCAGGACCTCAGCGGCGCGGCGGAGAGCATCGCGGCGCGAGAGCTTTTCATGGATGAGCAGCGGCTCGGCGACCTGATCACCGACCGTCAGGAACGGATTGAGCGAGCTCATGGGGTCCTGAAAGACCATGCTGATTTGCTTGCCGCGAATGGCGCGGAGTTCGCCTTCGGCAAGCGTGGCCAGGTTGCGGCCCTCGAAAAGAATTTCGCCGCTCACGATCCGGCCGGGCGGCGGGACCAGGCGCAGAATCGAGAGGCTGGTGACTGTCTTGCCGCTTCCGCTCTCGCCGACCACGCCCAGCGTCTCGCCCGCGCGCAAATCGAGGCTGACCCCATCCACGGCCTTCGCGATGCCGCGGGGGGTGAAGAAGTGGGTCTTCAAACCCCTAATTGACAGAACGGATTCCTGATTCAAACTATCCTCGCCATCCCAAACCACAAATCGTTGACACCATAATCGAAGAACCTGAACTTCCTACTGCCGCGCCGTATCCTGAGTTTGTCCTTATCCAAGTTATGAGAATATAAGGAATGGCACTTCAAAGCATATACCCTTTTCGCTATCGAGCATTCACAGCAGAATTGAACGACTCCGTTTCAGAAATCATAAATATTTTTGAGAATCGAGAGCCTAAATTCTGGTGGAACACTCTCCGACGATACTCCTTTCGTGGCTCTGATTTTCAGCAGGGCGAAAAAGTGCGGATCGAATTCCATGCAAGGCTTTCGACATGCACAGATGGTGAGCTATTTGATGTTGCAAACGAAATACTAGCCTGGGGAGAAATGGACCCTTTGAACGATACGATGAAACGGGACCTGAGAAGGAGTCTGGATTGTCTCAATCTGCTAGCAAGAGGGGAAACCGTTGAGATCACCGATTTATGTGTGGAAAGAGTCGCATCAATTACAAAGATGTATGAAATGTGGGACGTGGGCAATTGGGTTATCTACGACTCCTATTGCGCAAGAGGTTTGCAATGGCTAATCTCAGGTCTGTGGAACTCGTTAGCCTATAGGAAGCATGAAAGGCTGCTGAAATTACCCTGGCCACCGGGAAGAATTGGCTTTCCAGTTTCCGGCTTTCCGAGAATGGCAGATACAGCGCCAAATCAGAAGAGATTGGGGTTCATTTATGGGTCCTGGTTGTGTAAGGCAATTGCGGAGCGCCTGACCGCCCTACAGAATAACGCGTTTGATTGGAAGCCTTACCATATAGAGATGCTTGCCTTCCAGCTTGGACATGAGGTTGACAAGTGATATTCGCAATATGCGGGCGGCAGAAACCCACGGCGCACATTGGTGTATACTCTCCCTATGATTCTCTCCATTGAACTCGACCGCGAGGAAGATGGCCGCTGGATTGCCGAAGCCGTGGAATTGCCCGGAGTCATGAGTTACGGCGCAACTCGGGAAGAAGCCATCAGCAACACGGAAAAACTGGCCATCGAGGTCATCGCCGACCGCATCAAGCATGGCGAGTTGCCTCCATCCGCCCTGAGCATTTCCTTCCAGGTACGCCGTGAGCAACTGGCCGGCGACTAAAGCCAAACGCGTTCTCGCCGCCCTGGAACGGATTGGGTGGAGGATCATTCGCCAGAGGGGTTCCCATAAGGTGCTGGCCAGGGAAGGTTGGCCCAACTACGAATTCGCTTTCCATGACGGCCAAGAGATTGGTCCCCGCATGTTGAGCAAGATTGCGAAGCACACGGGCCTTGCGCCAACAGACCTCTGAAGAAGGAGCCTGCGCTCTCGCGGCTCGGATTCCGTTCCCTATTCCCTGTCCCCTATTCGATGGTCCTCCAGCAAATCCAAACGATCCACAAGCCATGTTTTGATGAGGGCCTGTCGGGTAATCCCTCGTCGGGTGGCTTCCTGATCGAGGGCTTTGATCGCCCAGGGTGGAAGATCCACTCCCACTCGTCGATTCTCCGTCTCAAAATAGTCCAGAACGCTTACGCCACGCTCAAACCTCTCTTCGAGATTGCCCGCGGTCGTAGACCCTTTTTTGATAGAGTTCTTTTTCCTCATCTCTTGATCTCCTGCACGATATCAATCGAATCGCTTCGCCTCGTTGAGCGATTATGGCGGTCCAGTGCTTGCTGCCGATTTTTCCGATAGCAAGCTCTCTCGGCTCGCCGATTCTCTTCGACGGCAGTCTCAGTACCGCTGACTGCCAAAGGTTGCGCGCTTCAGCGAAATCGATCCCGTGCTTCTTGCGATTCGCGGCAGATTTACGGGGATCGAAGTCGAATTTCATCTCCTGTAGTGTACCAAAAAGAGACTATTTCCGTACCACAAGTTATCCTTGGAAAAACGGGTCCAGCCCGAACTGCGCAATTGTTCAGGCTCAAGGCAGGCGCGGCTCGGATTGAAACCACCGCTCCCTTGCGGTCGCCATTCGACTTCGCTCATGGCCCTGAGCCTGCCGAAGGGCGGCTCCGATTCTCACCCCTCCTCGTCACTCGTCACTCGTCACTCGTCACTGCCGTTGCCGCGGGTCGAGCGCGTCGCGCAAGCCGTCTCCCAGAAAATTGAGCGCGAACAGCGCCGTGGCCAGGATCACAGCCGGGAAGAAGACCAGCCAGGGAAACAGGCCCATCACGCCCGCGCCGTCGCTGATGAGCGTCCCCCAACTCGACCGCGGCGGCTGGACTCCCAGGCCGAGAAAACTCAAGAAGGCTTCCTGCAAGATCACGTGCGGAACCGTGAGCGTCCCGTAGGCCACAATCGGGCCGAGCATGTTCGGCAGCAGGTGGCGCAGGAGAATGCCGAGGCTGCCCGTGCCCGCGAGCCGCGCCGCCTGGACAAACTCGGCGTTCTTGAGCGACAGAGTCTGCCCGCGGACGATGCGAGCCATCGTCAGCCACTGCACCAACCCGAGCGCGACGAAGAGCATCACGATGCTGTTCGAGAAGAACACGAGCAGAATGATGACCAGAAAAAGATACGGGAGCGAGTAGAGAAGGTCCACAAAGCGCATCATCAGCTCGTCGGCCCGCCCGCCCCAGTAGCCCGCGAGCGCCCCGTAGAGCACTCCGACCAGCAAGCTGACCAGCGTCCCGACCACGCCGACGGCAATCGAAATCTGTCCGCCGTAGAGCGAGCGGCTGAGCAGGTCGCGCCCGAGCGTGTCGGTCCCCAGCCAGTGTGCGCGGCTCGGCGGGACCGCGCCCAGCTTCAGATCAATCTGTTCGTAAGGGTACGGAGCGATCCAGGGCGCGAGCAGCGACGCGAGGACGATCAGCCCGAGCACCGCGCCGCACACCAGCATCAGGCGGTTGCGCAGCATCCGCGCAAGCGAGGGAACAGGGAACAGGGAATAGGGAACAGTTGCCATTTTCTTCAGGGAATAGGGAATAGGGAACAGGGAACAGTAAAAACATCACGGACACGGACCCTTTTTCTATATCCTCCGCCAGAGTATATCCCCTTCGCCAGGGAACAGTAAAACCTCTGCCACTCGATCAATCCTCGGTGCGACTCAACTCTCATGATCCACTTTTCCCTATCTCCGATCTTCTCTGTTCCCTATTCCCTGTTCCCTATTCCCTGTTTCCTTCGTTCAGTCGGCTTCGAAGTGCCGTGAGCATTTTGCTGACCTCGGTCACCAAGTTCAGGGCGTACTCTGCTTGCTCCTGGGTGATGTACTTCAACCGAATCGCAAGCATCAGCAATGTCTCTGTTTCCATGAGCGAGCCTCTGGCTATCGCCAAAAAGTTGGCGTAATCTTTCTTAGTTCCGCGAGCATTACCCTCAGCAATATTCGCCGGAACGGAAGCCACGGCGCGTGTGATTTGCGAAACCAAACGATAATTTTCGGAAGCCGGGAATTTCGAAGGGAGCCTATAGGTTTCCACGGCGAGTTCCATCGCCTTCTGCCAGACGATCAATTCTCGATGCGATTGAACTTTGGTCATCACCTTTTCCTGTTCCCTGTTCCCTATTCCCTTAGTACTCGATCCGCGGGTCCAGAAATCTATACGCCACATCCACGACCAGGTTGGCCAGGATCAACAGGACCGCGTAAAAGAGCACCGTTCCGAGCACCGTGGTATAGTCCCGGCTGAAGGCGCTCTCGACAAAGTAGCGCCCCAGGCCGGGGATCGCAAAAATCTTCTCGACGACAATCGAGCCGGTCACCAAATCCGCCACCGCCGGCCCCAAAAACGAGACCACCGGAAGCAGCGCGCCGTTGAGCGCGTGCCGCCAGAGAATCCGGAATTCGCCGACCCCTTTGGCCCGCGCCGTGCGGATATAGTCTTGCGAGAGCACTTCCAGCATTTCGGCGCGGGTCAGCCGCGCAATAAAGACGGAATAGGGCAGCCCCAGCGTGATGGCGGGCAGCACCAATTGTTCGGGCGCGCCCCAGAGCGCGGGCGGAAACCAATAGAGCGTCAGAGCAAAAACAAACACCAGCAGCGGCCCGAGAACAAACGTGGGGACGGAGATGCCAACCAGGATCACCGACATGGTCAAGCGGTCGAGCACCCCGCCGTGCTTGACGGCCGCGAGCACTCCGCCCGGAATCCCCACCAGAAGCGCAAACGCGAGCGCCGCGAGGCCCAATTGCAGGCTCACCGGGAAGCCTTCGGCGATGATCTGATTCACCGTCCGTTCCGGGTATTTGTACGACGGCCCGAGATCGAACCGCAGCAGGTTGCGCAGGTAGCGGCCGTACTGCACCCACAGCGGCTGGTCGAGGCCAAACTTGGCTTCGAGGTTCGCCCGAATCTCCTCCGGGATCGCCCGCTCGGACTGGAACGGGCCGCCGGGCGCGAGGCGCATGATGAAGAACGTCGTCGTCGCCACCAGGAAAATAACCGGGATCGAGACGGCCAGCCGGCGGAGGATGAACTTAGTCACACGCGCCGTCCTCCTCGCCCGGGCGCTCGCGCCAGCGGCGGTCTATGCAGACCTCGTTGAGCGGATGCAGGTCCTGTGAGGTGGCGTAGATGCCCCGGACATAGGGTTTGATCAGCGCATTGCTGGCATAGGTGTAGAGGGGGAGAACGGGCAAATCCTGAAGCAGCAGCGCCTCGCTTTGTTGTAAGAGACCCATGCGGCGCAGAGGATCGGCTTCCCGCCGCGCGACGTCCAGCAGGCGGTCATACGCGAGATTCTTCCATCCCGTGTTGTTGTTCCCGTTGGTGCTTTCCATCAGGTCGGTAAAGGAGCTGGGGTCGGGATAGTCGCCGATCCAGCCCGCGCGGGCAATGTCGTATTCCAGGTTGTTCCGCGACTTGAGGTAGGAGGCCCACTCCTCATTGCGCAGGGCGACTTGGATGTGGAGCGTCTTGGCCCACATCTGCTGGATGGTCTCGGCGACCTTGCGATGACTCTCGAGCGTATTGAACAAGATTTCGAGCCGGGGAAAGCCGGCCCCGTCCGGGTAGCCCGCCTGGGCCAGCAATCGAGCCGCCTCCTCCGGGTTGTACTCCGGGCCGGGAGGGGAGTGGTAGTCGGGAAACCCGATGGGAACAAAATGCGCGCCGGGAATCTGTCCCCCGCGCAGCAGCTCGTCCGTGATGGCCCGCCGATCCAGCGCCATCGAGAGCGCGCGCCGGACCAGGGGGTTGTCCAGCGGAGGCCGGGTCACGTTGAACAGGTAATAGTAGACGGCCAGAAACGGATCGGAGCGAAAATCCCGGAAGCGGCCCCGCATGGGCGGAACATATTCGGCGGGAAGCGACCCGGGCAGCCAATCCACCCTCCCGGACTCATACAGGTTGGCCGAGGTGTAGTTGTCGTCAATCGAGTAGGCAATAATCCGTTCCAGACGCACCTTGGCCGCGTTCCAGTAGCGCGGATTCCGCCGGAACTCAAACCGGTCGTGGGTGCGATGTTCCACGAGCAGGAACGGCCCGTTGCCGACGATGCGCGCGGGATCGGTCCAGTGCGCTCCGTGCTCCTCGACGGCCCGGCGAGGCACCGGATACAACGTGAAAAACGAAGTGAGGTAAAGAAAGAACGGGACCGGATGCCGCAACCGCACCTCGAGCGTGTGGTCATCGAGCGCCCGCAGGCCCAGTTGCGCGGGGTCCGGAAGGCGACCCTGGTTGAACTCCTCGGCATTGGCGATATGGTAGAGCTGGCTCGCGTAACGCGAGGCGGTCTTGGGATCGAGAACGCGAGTCCACGAGTAAACAAAGTCCTGCGCAGTGACGGGGCGGCCATCGGACCAGACGGCGTTGCGGCGCAGGTAAAACGTGTAGGTGATCTGGTCGGGAGAAACCTCCCAGCGCTCGGCGACGCCGGGCCGGGCCTGGAGCGTCCTCGGGTCATTGTTGGTGAGTCCCTCAAACAGCAGGGCGGCGATCCGGCCGTCGGGCTGTCCGGTCATCAGCCCCGGGTCAATGTATTCCGGCTCCGTCCCGTTATTGAAGCGCAAGACGTTCTCGGAGGGCGGGTCCACCTTGCCGAAGTATTCCCCTTGCTGCCGGCAACCCGCCGCGCCCAGCAGAAGCCCCAGCGCGAGCGCGCAGCAAAGATTCCGCCATCGCAGAAACGCTGGCAGGCATCCGGCCAGCACCGGCTTGCCTTCCTTTTCCGAGTTCCCGCCAGCATGGCAAACTTGGATCATGTCGCTCACGGCGGCTTCCCTCGGCACCGCTCCCTTCGACTTCGCTCAGGGCAGGCGGGACGGGCCACCGTCTGAATCACTGTACAACGCTCCCGGACACCTGCCAAGAGCCAAATCCCAGGTGGTAGGTGTTTGGTGGCAGGAGGCTCTGCCTAACACCGAACCCCCATTCCCCACTCCCTACTCCCTACTCCCCTGCTTCGTGCTAAGATCACACAGGGGGAAGACCAACCCGACGGTGGCCGGCATGGAAGAAAAGATTTTGTGCACAAACCGCCAGGCCGCGCACCTTTACTTCCTTCTGGAACGGTGCGAAGCAGGGCTGGTCCTGACGGGGACGGAAGTGAAGTCCCTCCGCAGCGGCAACGCCAATCTGAAGGACGCCTACGCCACCGTTCAGAAGGGGGAAGCCTGGCTCCTGAACTGCCACATCAGCCCCTATGAGTTCGGCAACCGGCAAAACCACGATCCGCTGCGGAAGCGCAAACTGCTGCTCCACCGGCAGGAGCTGCGCCGCCTCACCGGAAAGGTGGAAGAGCGCGGGCTGACCTTGATCCCGACCAAACTCTACCTGGTCAAGGGACGGGTCAAGTGCGAGATCGCGCTGGCCCGCGGCAAGAAGCTCCACGACAAGCGGGAGACCGAGCGGCGCAAGACGGCCGACCGCGAGGCCCGACAGGCCATCAAGCATCGCGGGATCGTTTAGTCCGAGCCACGAGCGCAAGCGAGTGGACCCGTTCCTTGACGGCCTTGCCTGCCTGTCCTGAACGAAATCGAAGAGAGCGAAGCCGAAGGGTCGCGCCTCGGTTGATAGTTCTACTGACTCCTGGCTTCCCCGGCCCGGCTGCGCGCCTGGCGCGGGGCCGTGGCTGACTTCTGGCTTCTGAAAGGCACGTCTTCTTATGAAAATCATCATGATCGGTTACGGCCGGATCGGCACCCAGGTGCTCCGGCTGCTGGAACCGAAGAACCATTCCGTCGTCATTGTGGACAAGAGCCGCAATGTTCTCGACACGACGGTGGAAGAGGCCGGCGTGCGGGTTCTGATCGGCGACGCCGTGGACCCGGATATGCTGCGGCAGGCGGGCGCCGACAAGGCCGATGTCCTGCTGGCGCTCACCCGCGAGGAGAACACCAACCTGATGGTGGCGCAAATGGCGCGCCTGACCTTCAAGATCCCCAAGGTGCTCGCGCTGGTCTATGATCCGCAGCGAGAGAGAGCGTTCCACACCGCGGGGATTGAGGCCCTGACTCTGACGATGACGGCGGCGCAGATGCTCGCCGCGGAGATCGAGGGCACCCCGCCGGTGCTGCCCGCGTGGCTCGGCGGGAAAGCCAGCGAGGTCACGGCGGCGGAAGGAAAATCGTTCCCGGTTCCGATGCGGACGCTCCCGGCTTCCGGACCCTACTACGTGGTCATCATGGGCGGAGGCAAGGTCGGCTATTACCTGGGCCGCACCCTGCTTGAAGAGGGCCACGAAGCCACCGTCATCGAATCCAACCCGGAAATTTTCGAACTGGTCTCGCGGCAACTGGATTGCCCCGTCATTTTCGGCGACGGCTCCACGCACGCGATCCTGGAGAAAGCCGGGGCGAGCCGCTGCGACGTCTTTGTCGGCGTCACCAACCACGACGAGGACAACCTGATCGGCTGCCAGGTCGCCAAGCGCGAATTCGGCGTCCCCAAAACCGTTGCCCGCGTGAAGAACCCGAAGAATGAGTGGGTCATGCAGCAGTTGGGCGTGGACGTGACCGTCAGCTCGACCGCCATCATCAGCTCGCTCATTGAAAGCGAACTGCCGACGCACAAAATCCGCACCCTGCTCAGCCTGCGCGCCGGGCAACTGGAGATCATGGAGTACGTCCTCGACGGCACCTCGCCGGTCGTCGGACATCAGCTCAAAGAGCTGATTATGCCGCCGCACTGCAATATCGTCACCATCCTCCGGGACGGCAGCGCGGTCGTCCCCCGCGGCGAAACCGCGTTCCAGAACAACGACAACGTCCTGGCCCTCGCCGACCTCGCCGACGAACCGCACCTGAGAAAATTGCTGTTGGGATGACCTTCAGTCAGAGGCGAATATCCACGCTTCCACATAGCACGTCATCGGTATATCCCCGCAGGGGATGAAGACGAGAGCCGGGGGCAACGCCCCCGGGAACCATGTCCCCTCACAACACCGACCCCGTAGGGGTCGCACAGTGCATTCTCACCCCCATATGTACCGCTCGTCGTACGCCACGTCATATTTTTTCAGCGTGGCAATCAACTCTTCCTCAAAAGACCGCGTTTTGTGGTGTTCTTCCTGGCGTGCGATGTATCGCTTCAAAACTTCTACCTGCGAAAGCCCGATGGAAAAAGCACCATATCCCTCTTGCCAGGCGAAGTGAGCGTAGGCCGGACCCTTTGTTTTGATCCATTTCGATGAACTCTTCTTCAGCTCGCCTATTACTTCGCTCAGCGCCGTTTTCTTCGACAGTGCGGTGAGCAAATGGACATGGTTCGTGGTGCCCCCAATCGCCAGGCACGGCGAGTCGAGGTTCTTCATGGTCCCTGCCATGTAGGCGTAGAGCGCCGCTTGCACCTCGGCCTTGATGAGATGTCGCCTTTCCTTCGTCGAGAAAATCACGTGGACCAGAATGGAGACCAGCGTTTGCGCCACGGGACCTCCTCTTCACCTGCCATCGCTTCGGCCCGCAAGGATTTGACGACGGGACGGCTGTTCGACCCCTTCAGGGTCGGCCTTGGATTTTGGGGATGCTTCGTTTTCCGGGGGCGATGCCCCCGGCTATCCATGTCGATCCCCTTCGGGGATTGGACTGAGCTTCAGCGTTAGCGACGATCTCTTGCACGATGGCTTCCTCGTGAGCCGGCTCAGCGCACGGTTAGCCAGAAGGGCTCGGTTCCACAGCGATCGGGGATTTTGCTTTCAGCAATCTACTCACGGCGGTATTAAGCTCGGCGTGTTCCCTCAAAGCATTCCCCAGTCGCTCGGCCAAATCTGTCAGGACGACCCGAATGCTTGTTGCCAATTCCAGGCACTGCTCGTCGGTTTGGGCGTGCAAGCCTTCACTTAGCGCGGAGTGAAGGAGCGTCAGCGGATTATGTCCGTTCACCAGCAAGGTTTGTGGAATGCCATGTTTGATGACGCCTATTGCCTTACTAAACTGTGTCTCCTCCTTCGCAGCGTTCAAATCATCGAGCACTTCCTTCGGAGCGCCGATTTTTTCTGACACGCGAATGATTTCGTCGAAAATTCTGTTCTTTTGATTTTCTACAACGCGCCGATAGTATGCGTATGCAGCAATACCCAGCCCCTGGTTTTCCGCCTTATAGCCTTTGATGAAATATCCTCTTTCCGGCCCGATCAGCGTAATGACTCGTGCTGGTATTGGCGGACCAAACGGGGGATCCTCACCAAACTTAAAGAGCTCCCCTGTGACTCCATCCTGATTCAAGGAACATCGCAACGCATACGTCTTATGGGTCTCCTTGCAGTTACGGCATACAAATGTAACGAATTCTCGCCGCGCTCCAAGACCGATGTTTGAAGTGTGGGCGGGCTCAAAGAACCGAATGCCATCGCAAGAGGCCGTATTGCAGTGCAGTTCAAGGACCGGCAGATTGAAACGAAAAAGTTCGCCGTAGCTGCCAACTTCCCTTCGAGCAAGATTTCCCCCTGAAAGGTCCTTTACCGAAACATTGCGTCCAGGCGGAACCTTCTCAAAGAATTCCTTGACTGAAAGGATCTCTTGCGCTGGAAGTTGTTGTTGATCCTGCGTCATACGATTGGGCTAGGTAGCTTGGACCTGACTCCCGCGCCTACAACGGCACTTCCGTGCCTTCCACGATTTCCTGCACCAATGCTTCGGCCTGTTCGGAGCGCTTGAGGGTGGAGGCGTAGCGGGAGCTGACGACGACGCGGTGGGCGAAGACGGGCACGGCCAGGCGCTTGAAGTCATCCGGAATCGAATAGCTGCGGCCTTCGAGGAACGCCAGAGCCTGAGCGCCGCGATAAAGGGCCTGCGAGCCTCGGGGACTGACGCCCAGGTCCAGGTTCTCGTGCTCGCGGGTCTTGGCGACGAAGGCCAGCATGTAATTGACGAGCGCCTCGTCCACGCGCACCTCGCGGACCGCCTCCTGCCACTCGCGGATTTGCTCGGCCGTGGCGACCGGCTGGAGCGATTCGATCCCGTCCCAACTCTCCGTCGTCCGCAGAATCTCCCGCTCCCCGTCCCAGCCGGGATAGCCCATGCGGATGCGCATCAGGAAGCGGTCGAGCTGCGACTCGGGCAGCGGGTAGGTGCCGTGGTGCTCGATGGGGTTCTGCGTGGCGATCACCATGAACGGCTCGGGGAGGCGGTAGGTGGTGTTGTCTATGGTCACCTGCCGCTCGTTCATGGCTTCCAGCAGCGCGCTCTGCGTCTTGGGCGTGGTGCGGTTGATCTCGTCGGCCAGCAGGACGTTGGCGAAGACCGGGCCGGGCTTGAACTCGAACGATTCGCGGTGCTGGTTATAGACCGAGATGCCGATGACGTCGCTCGGCAGCAGGTCGCTGGTGAACTGGACGCGGTGAAACGTGCAGTTCAGGCTCCGCGCCAGGGCATGGGCGAGCGTGGTTTTGCCGACGCCCGGAACGTCCTCGATCAAGAGGTGCCCCCGCGAGAGCAGCGCGACCAGGGCCAGGTGGACCGGCTCGCCGTTGCCGCGTATCACCCTCCGCAGCGCCTGCTCCAGGCCCTCCACGGGGCGGCGAAGCTCCGCCGCGGCGTCGAACTGAGTGGGGGGATTGGCGGCTCGGGCCATGGAGGCTTTTTCCATTCTGCTGGTTGGGTTTTTCCGCCGCCTCCCTTTCTCAGGAACGATGGTGGGCGATACAGGACTCGAACCTGTGACTTCCACCGTGTGAGGATGGCACTCTACCGACTGAGTTAATCGCCCACGCGAACACGACCACCACTCATTCTATCGGATGAATCGGCAATCGAAAAGAGGGTCCTACCGCTTTCCGGTGGGCTTTGATGCCCGGTTGAGCCTTCCCTGAATGCTACGCTTAACTGCTTTCTTCCCGTACGCACGCTCAAATGCCTTCGTGATCACTTCCGGGTGGGCGTCCCACCAGTCGGCTTCCTCGGCCTCGCTCCGAAACTTTGGGGTACGCAGCCGAACTTGAGGGACTCGTTTAGGGCGACTCATCCGTTACTTCTTCTCCGGCAGCGTGAAGACGTAGAGCGCGTTTCCGTTCGGGGGGTGGTGGATATCCCGCAAGATGGCTCGCGGCACATTGCGCGGGCTGCCGCCGCCGAGTCCGGTCGGCACGGCGATGTATTGTTTCCCGCCAATGCCGAACGAGACGGGGAACCCCTGCACGGAAGTTCCCAGGCGCGCCTGCCAGAGCGCCTCGCCGGTCTTCGCGTCGTAGGCGCGGAAGTAGCGGTCAATATCGCCGACGAACGCCAGTCCGCCCCCGGTCGTCAGCACGCCGGTGAGGAACGAGGCGCGCTGCTCGCTGCTCCAGACCTCGTTCATGGTGCGGACGTCGTAGGCGGCGAGCTTCCCGACGTTGCCGTTGCTGCCGGGCATCTCGAAAAACCGCCGGTCAGCCGCGGTGCCGCCGGAGCCGTCCTTGAACTCGACGCGCCGTCCGGAAATTTCCATGCAGCTCTGGCTGAGCGGGATGACGAGCAGGCCGGTTCCGGGATGGTAGCTCATCGGCTGCCAGTCGTGGCCGCCCTGGGTGCTGGGGCAGGACTGCACCCACTGCCCGACGCGCTGCTCGACGATGTCGGCCCGGTAGGTGGGCACGCCGGTCTTGGGGTCGAGGCGCGTGAAGACGTTTTGAAAAACCGTCTCTTTGGCGCCCAAGAACTCGCCGGTCTTCCGATCGAGCTTCCAGAGGATGCCGGTCTTGCCGATGGTGAAGAGCGTCTTGCGGTCGGCGATGTCTACGAGAACCCGCTCGAACGCCTCGTCGAGATCGAGCGTTTCGGCAGGCACGTGCTGATAGTGCCAGGCGAGCTTGCCGTCCTCGGGCCGGAGCGCCACCGTGGCGCTCGTGTAGAGAGCCTTGTCCTGGACCGTCGTGCCGCGGCTGGCGTACATCCACGGCTTGGCCTGGGCTACGCCCCAATAGGTCAAATTAAGCTCGGGATCGTAGCTCCCGGTGATCCAGGGTTCCCCGCCGACGCGGAGCATATTCGGGAGCCGGCCCCAGGTGTCGCCGCCCGGCTCGCCGGAGCGCGCAATGGTATTGAACCGCCAGAGCCGCCGGCCGGTCGCCGCGTCAAAGGCGCTGATGAAGCAGCCTTGCTCGCTGTCCTGCTCCTTATAGCGGTCGCAGCCGCTGAGACCTTGCACAACCTTGCCGCCGATCACGATGGGGCCGCTCGAATTGCCGAAGCCCTTGGCGTTGTCGGCAACTTCGGTTTCCCAGACCACCTTGCCGGTGCGCGCGTCGAGCGCGACCATGCGCGCATCCCTCGTCGCCAGAAATATCTTGTCCTGATAGATGGCGATGTTGCGCGTGGCGCCGGTCCCGCCGCCCTCGGCCCCGGCGGGCCGGGTGTGATTCTCCCAGATCAGCTCGCCCGTGCGCGCGTCAAGCGCCTGGACGATGTTGTCGGGATTCGCCAGATACATGATGCCGTTGTGCACCAGAGGAGTGGGCTGGTTCACGCCGTCGTTCATCGCCCAGACCCAGGCCAGCCGCAGGTCTTGCGCGTTGTCGCGCGTGATCTCGGTGAGCGGGCTGTGGCTCCAGGCCTGATAGTTGCCGCGCATAATCAGCCAGTCGTTCGGATCGGGTCGGCGCAGCATCTCGTCGGTGACGGGAACGTAGTTCTTCACTTCCCCGGTGACGGTAAGACCACGGGCCGCCTCGGCCACTCGCCTCGGCGCTGATCCCTGCGCCGCCGGGGCTTGGCTCGGGGCCGGCGGCTGCGCGGTAGCTGCTGCGCCTCTTGCTACGGAACCGATCAAAGCCGTGGTCGCCGGTGTGAGCGCCTGCGCGCCCGCCGCCGCGCCATTAGTCTGGAGAATATACGCGATGATGTCGGTGACCGCTTGGTCCCCCAGCGAGCCGGGGTTGGTGGCGGGCATGGTGTCCTGGATGCGATCAAACAGCTCGCTGATGGCGCGACTGCCCCAAGTGTTCAGGAAGTTGCCGCCCGCCAGGGGAGGCGCTTCATTGCTGCCCCGCAGGTCGGGCAGGTGACAGACGGCGCAATTGGCCTGATAGGCTGCGCGGCCGCCATTGGCTTGCTCGGCGGTGTAGAGGCCGGTCGTCGGCTGCTGCTGGGGCTGCTGGGCAGCGACAATCGCGACGCCGAGCGCGGCTATCCCGGTCCACGCCAAGAAATGATACCCCTTGGGTCTGAGCATTATCCTCTCCTTAGTTGTTGTGCCAGAAGTTCGCTGCCCACCCGCGTGAAGCCCCGGAGGGGCGTCAGATTCTAGCCCTGGGCGTCAGCCCAGGGAAGCAAATTACCGAACCAGATAAAGCCCCGTATGGGGCGACAGATAATGACATCGTTTCGGTAATATTCTTTCGCCCCTTCCGGGGCTCTTACGGATATTCTATCCAAACCCACGGCTCACGCCGTGGGCTAGGATCTAACGCCCCTACCGGGGCTTGTCTTTACCCGCTTCTTTCCAACCACATGGTTTGGTCATGGCTATAATTTAGCGGCCATGCCGGCTGCGAACCCTTCGTTTCACTTCTTCCCACACGAGTGCTGAGGCCGGGTTCTTCAGCAGATTCACCTTTCTCCGGGCCAGCTCCTCTTTTTGCCAGTCATGGACTGGCACCGCCTCGGGAGTGGCCGCAAGATCGTCCCACAAATCTTCCACGAGCTGGAGCTTCTCCGACGAGCTTAGGTCAAAGATGGATGAAGTGGTTGGGTTCATCCGGAATACCCCTCTCAATTCTCTCGAAGTGTGAACACATCTTTCAATCTCCTAAACGACGCGGGCGTTCAGCCCCAAGTATTCTATTCTTCAAAGCGATCTTCAGGGTTGTCCGGCCCCCATACTTTAGCTGGCTTTCCATCAATGCCGATTGCGACATCGTCGCTTTCGACTCCTCTGCCGCGTCTGTATGTCGGCGGGATACGCGTTGCCTCCTCCCTGACGCTCTGTATCTCGCAGGATTCCACATCGGCATCAAGTTGGGCCTCGGTCAGCTCTTTGCCATCTTTCAAAACAACAAACTTGACACCAGGACGTAGTCTGCGCAGGTGCTCAAAGTCTATCTTTGCCGATTTGGCATTCTCGTAAACCAAATCAATATCGGAAGGAATATCTGTTCTTGGGGGTACTTGAATCTCGTATACCATGTTGGCGCGATCCTCGCATAGACACACCACTAATGCAGCAGCCAGCCCCACAGGTTGCCCTCGGGTGCTCCCTCGGAATGAATCTGCACGTAGAGCCGGGCGTTGCGGAGGTCCTCTATTTGCGCCGGCGTCAAGTCGAGCGAGCCGCTGATCGCTCCGCTAGTTGACTTCGAGACGGTCAGGTCGAAAGTCGCCGGCCCGCGAACGCCCCGTGCCCCGCGGTGAATCCGCGCGACTGTCGCGGGCGAGCGCAGCCCCTCGAAGGTTCCGGTGATGGTGAGCTTCCTGCCGGCCAGCACCGCCGTGAGCGAACCCGAGCCGGCAACGGTGGGCAGCATGGAGGCTTCCACGGGTATCGTGGTCAGCCTTGCCCGGAACGTTTCGCCGGAAGTGCCTGGGCCTTGGGCGGCGGCCGTGTGCCCAACCCATAGGACCACGGCTCCAATCCATACGGCCATAAATCCACGGTGCTTCGCCATTGCCACTCTCATTGTTTGCATGATGCGCACGTCCGATTCTTCTTACCGCTTGCCGGCCTCCGGGCTGTCCGGGCCGCCTTTGAAAATCCCCAATACGCGGCCAAAGAACCCGCGCTTCTTGGGTTGCGGCGCTTCGGAGGGGGCCGTGGGAGCGGCGGCGGGAGGCGGCGGGGCGGCCGCCACCGGGACCACTGCCGGCGAGACCGGCGGAGCAGTGGCGGGCGCCGCGTCCTGCGTAGGCGCCACCCCCGCAATCGCCGACGCGGAAGAAGCGCGCTGCACCGGCTGCAAGAAATGCAGATGACAGTACTCACTCGGCTGCGTGCCTTCCACAAAATAGTCGCTCTCGGTCCGAGGGCAGTGCGGCGTGGCCAGCTCGCCCGTGTCGGAGTCAATCGTGACTTGGACGACGCCGGGGGGAGCAACGAGTGCCCGCACGTGGCTGTATTGGGGCAGGGTCACCGCCCGCTTCATCAACTCCGTCCAGATCGGCAGAGCCGACGCCGCGCCGCTCAACGGCAGTTCCTGATTCGAGTCGTACCCGACCCAAACGATGACGATCAGATTCGAGGTATAGCCGGCGAACCACCCATCATGCGACGTGCCGGTCTTGCCCGCCGCCGGAGCCAGGAAGCCCCGCGAGCGAACTCCGGCGCCCGTGCCCCGAGTGATGACCCCTTCCATCAACTTCGTCATCAGGAACGCGACCCGGCGATCCAGAACCGGGATGCCGCGCGGCTTGGCTTGTTCAAGCGTCGCGCCATTGCGGTCGCGGACCAGGCCCACAAAGTAGGGGTCGGCGCGGAGGCCGTAATTGGCAAAAATGGTGTAGGCGCCCGCGACTTCGAGCGGGGTGACTTCGTAGGCTCCCAGGGCCACCGCCGGCGTCGGCTGAATGGCGAGATTCATCCCGGCGGCGCGGGCCAGGGCGACCACCCGATCGTAGCCCACCATCTGCGCGATCTTGACCGTGCTCACGTTGAGCGAGCGCGCCAGCGCATACTGGAGCGTCACCGGCCCGTGGTATTCGCCTTTATAGTTCGCCGGCTCATAGAACTTGCCGTCATAGACAAACGTGGTGGGTTCGTCATTGATCTTGGAGATGGGAGTCCAGGGCGGGCCTACCGGGGCGGACAATGCCGAGTTCAGCGCGGCGGCATAGACAAACGGCTTGAAGGCCGAACCCGGCTGACGGCGGGCCAGGATGCGGTTCAACTGGCTGCGTCCGTAGTCGCGTCCTCCGACCAGGGCCTTGACGGCGCCGCTGCGGGGGTCGAGCGCGACCAGGGCGGCTTCGACGGGCGGCTCCGGCGGCTCCCCGGCTGTATTTCTCGGCCGCCTTCGCGCGCGGCGCATCGCCGCCAGGCGCTCATCCACTTCCGCCAAGCCGATCCGCACGGCTTCCCCGGCGGCGCGCTGGAGCTGCAAATCGAGCGTCGTGTAGATGCGGTAGCTCTGCGATACCAAATCCTCTTCGGAGTATTTCTCGAGCAGCTGATCCTTGACCAAATCCACAAAGTGGGGGGCCTCGCTGGCCACCGTGTAGCTCGGCGCCACATCGAGCGGCGTGGCGGCCGCTTCGTCGCGCTGCTCGCGCGTGATGGCCCCGGTTTCCACCATCGCCTCCAGGACCAAGTTACGCCGCTTCGTCGCCGATTCCCGTTGCCGGTACGGGGAATAGAGATTCGGTCCCCGGACGATTCCGGCCAGGAAGGCGGCCTCCGGCAAGGTCAGGCTGCCCACGTCCTTGTTGAAGTAGGACTGGGCCGCCTCGCCGAAGCCGCTGATGCTGAAACTGCCGCGCTGCCCCATATAAATCTTGTTGCAGTAGTATTCAAAGATCTGCTGCTTGGTGAGCCGGCGCTCCAACTGGAAGGAGACCAGGGTCTCGGCGATTTTTCGCCTCCAGGTGCGCTCCGGAGTCAGGAACAGGCTGCGGGCCAACTGCATGGTGATGGTGCTGGCGCCCTGGCGGACCCTCCCGCTCCGCAGGTCCACATAGGCCGCTTTCAGAATGCGCAGGTAATCCACGCCGCGGTGCTGGAAGAAGCGCCGGTCCTCGATGGCCAGGACGGCGTTGACCAGATGCGTGGGAAGATCGTCGAAGGCGACCAGGCGGCGTTTTTCCCGCGTGCGGTCAAACAGGTTCGTGATCAGCAGCGGCTCCAGAGAATATTCGCTGCGCGCGAACAGATCGTTTTGGGAAACGATGCTGGTAAGCTGCCCGTCGGAGAAATGCAGGTCCGCCGGCTCGGCAGTAAAATAGGATTCCGGGCCCGGGACGATCCGGATGCCCTCCGGCAGCCGTTGATACCGGCCTTTGGGATTGTCTTTCTCTTCCGTGTACCCTGCCCGCCGCAGATACGAAGAAACTTGCTGGGCCGTGACCGGCTGGTCCAGGCGCAGCGATTCGGGAGCCGCGTACACCTGCGAAACATTCGGGAAGACGGGCCCGCGCAGGCGCTCGTCAATCAGGCGGGAATAGCGGACGTAATAAAAGGTGAAGATGGAAGCGCTGCCGACCAGCACCACCGCCAGCAGCGCGAGGACGGTCAGGCCCAGGGGGCGAACCGAGGATTGCAGCCACCAGCTTCGCCGGATGACCACCCGCATGGAAGAAGGCTCCGTTGCCTATCGGGAGACGATATTGCGATTGCCCGCTGTGACATTAAACTGCAGCACGACCTGGCGAGCCACCAGATCCACCGGGACCTCATAGCGAATGGCAATCCCCACCGAGGAACCCGTCGTTTTCTCCACCGTCACTTGCCGGTCATCGAGCGGAACGCCAAACCCTCTGGCTTGCTTTATGACTTCTTTTTTCAACTCCGCTTCGGTGATCGGTGAATAGGTGGAGTTTCGGGCCAGGTTATCCATGGCGTCCTGCACCTGGTAGTTGGTGATATAAGGAGGCAGGAGCTTGATGGCAAGGAAAATGACGGCGCCCACGAGGGCCAATCCGAAGATCGCCGAGATGGAAAGGAAACCGCGTTCGGAACGATTTGCAGGCATCATTAGCTGTTCTCCCCCCGCCGGTTGTTCGTAGTGGCTCTCCCCCGCCACGCCCCGGAATCCACCAGCCCGGCCGGAACAGCGGAGGGATTCGCTCACCCTGTGCATTTTACCATCGGCGCTTCTCCCCTGTCGAGCGGTCGGGACTTCGGTAGTGTCTCAATTGGAGCAAGGGGCGAATTTTCTCTAGCCCAGGCCTTCAGGCCTGGGTTGGCGATCAACAACCGATTCTCTTTTAGCCCCGTTCACGGGGCTTGTCCTGAGCGAAATCGAAGGGCTTCCGTCCTGTGCCGAGGCTTCGTACGGCAGACCGTCCTAATGGTTGCGCCGCCCGCTGCCAGTCCAAGCCCCCTAAAGGGGGCTGCGTGTTTTGGTGGCACACGAACCCAGGCGTAAACGCCTGGGCTAGAAAAAAGATCGGTGACCATGCGTCAGAGCAAACTGAGACACTACCTGCTTCCCCCATCGGTTGCCCCCCTTCCGGGATCGGGTTAGTATAGCTTTCATGAGCAATCCGACGCAGGCCAAGAAAGTTCCGAGCGGAAGAATTACTCCGCGGGCGCAGGACTTTGCCCGCTGGTATCAGGACGTCGTCCTCCAGGGGGACCTGGCGGAACCGGCGGAAGTGGTGAAGGGGTGCATGGTCATCAAGCCCCACGGCTATGCCATCTGGGAAACTTTGCACGCGGAATTGGACCGCCGGTTCAAGGAAACGGGTCACAAGAACGCCTACTTCCCGCTGCTGATCCCGGAGAGTTTTCTCAAGCGGGAAGCCGAGCACGTGGAAGGGTTTTCACCGGAACTGGCGGTGGTTACGATTGCCGGCGGGGAAAACCTGGAAGAGCGATACGTCATCCGGCCCACGTCGGAGACCATCATCGGATATTTCTTCGCGCGCTGGATCAAGAGCTGGCGCGACCTGCCCTTGCTGCTCAACCAATGGGCCAACGTGGTGCGGTGGGAGCTGCGGACGCGCATGTTCCTGCGCACCACGGAGTTCCTCTGGCAGGAGGGACACACGGCGCATGCCACCGAGCTGGAAGCCCACGACGAAGCCCTGCGGATGCTCGACACCTATGCCGACGTCGCCGAAAACGTCATGGCCATGCCGGTGATCCGCGGCGTCAAGACGCAGGCGGAAAAATTCGCCGGAGCCGTCAAGTCTTACTGTATGGAAGCGATGATGCAGAACGGCCTGGCGCTCCAGGCGGGCACCAGCCATGAGTTGGGGCAGAACTTCGCACGGGCATTCGACATCCGGTTCCAGAACCAGTCGGGGAGTCTCGAGCATGTCTGGCAGACCAGTTGGGGGGTCAGCACCCGCCTGATCGGCGCGTTGGTGATGAGCCATTCCGACGATCGCGGCCTGGTCTTGCCGCCGAAGCTCGCGCCCATCCAGGTCGTGTTTATTCCGATCTACCGGAAGGACCCGGAGCGCGCCCTCGTCGTCGAGCGGGCGCGGTGCCTGGCTGAGGAGCTGAAACAGGCCCGGATCCTTGTAGAGGTGGACGACCGCGAAGGCTACACGCCCGGAAACAAGTTCTTCCATTGGGAGCAACGCGGCATCCCCGTGATGGTCGAGATCGGTCCCCGCGAAGTGGAAAGCGACAGCGTCGTCCTGCGGAGGCGCGATGTCGAAGGCAAGCAAACCCGGCCCGCGGCGGGGTTGAGCCAGACCATCCGGGAGACGCTCGACACGATGCAGGCCGAACTGCTCCAAACGGCGCGCCGGCGGATGGATGAAAACACGGTGCTGGCCGACAGCATCGAGCGGATCGAGCATATTCTCGCGGGAGTCACGGCGGAAAAAGGCGGCGGGAAATTTATCGCGGCCCACATGAAAGACGATCCCCGCTGCGACGCCAAACTCAAGGAAATCAAGGCCAGCGTCCGGTGCATTCCGCTGGTGGACGCTTACGACGGGCCGGGCAAGTGCATCGTCACGGGCGAACCCACGCCGCAGCGCGTTATCATCGCCAAAGCCTATTAAGCGCGGAACCCCTCAGAGCCGCGCCTGTCCCGCTTGCCCTGAGCGTAGCCGAAGGGAGCGCAGTCAAGGGAACCATAAGCGAGCGGTCCAACAAATGGAACTTCACTTTTCCACCAAGGGCTTCAACGAAATCCGGGACATCACGCCGGAAGTTCAGAAGGCCGTCGGGAAGGCGGGTGTGCGGGAAGGCGTGGCGCACCTGTTTGTGGCCGGCTCGACCGCCGCGCTGACCACGATTGAGTATGAGCCGGGCGCGCTGGCCGACTTGAAGCGGGCGCTCGAGCAGATCGCTCCCATGGACGCCGACTACGCGCACAACGCGGCCTGGGGAGACGGCAACGGCTACGCGCACCTGCGCGCCGCGCTGCTCAAACCCAGCCTCTGCGTCCCGATCCAGAATGGAAAACTCGCGCTCGGCACCTGGCAGCAGATCGTCCTGATGGACTTTGACAACCGGCCCCGGGACCGGAAAGTGTTGTTTACCATCACCGCAGCGGCCGAAAGGCAGTGATGAGTGACGAGTGAAAAGTGACGAGAAAAGCGTAGGGAGGAGCTAAAGAATGCTGCAAGACTCCATCGCGCCCTCGCCCGTCCTGGACGATCCCTATTACGAAGCGCGCCAGGCCGTCGTCGCGCAGATCAGCAAAGATAGGGTTGCGAACGGCCTGGCTCCGGTCGAATTCGATGGGCTTGCTTCGCAGGCGGGCGACCAACACTGCCAGGAGATGGTGGCGCACCGCTACCTCTCGCACTGGAATCGGCGCGGGCTTTTGCCCTACCACCGCTACCACTTCGCCGGCGGGCGGGACCACGTGCAGGAGAACAGCTAGCGGCTGACCGTGATCTCCAGCGCCGCCGCGCCGATCCCCACCGAGCCGGAAGAAATTCTGCCGCACCTGCTGAAGGCGCATCA
>MEKR01000191.1 GCA_001767035.1 Acidobacteria bacterium RIFCSPLOWO2_02_FULL_61_28 | reverse complement strand
CGAGCGGCAGGTAACGGACTTGCCCCTGGACGGCCGTAACTACATTGACTTGACGTTGCTGCAACCGGGCGTCACTCACCACCGCCCGGCCGGAGATTCGATGCAATACGCCGGTCGCTGGTTCAGCACGAGTGGAGCGCCCATGCGGTCCAATAACTTCATGTTAGACGGGGCCGTCATGACGAACGTCGGTGGCGTCAGCACCGCGACTGTCGGCGGAAATACGCTGGGGTTGGAAGGAATCCGGGAATACCGCGTCGAGACCAACTCGTTTTCAGCCGAATACGGCCTGTCGATGGGAAGCCAGATGCAGATCGTGAGCCGGGGCGGGACCAATGAATTTCACGGCTCACTTTTTGAATATCTCCGAAACAGCGCCCTGGATGCGCGAAACTTTTTTGACTATAAGACGGGCCTCACCCCGCGCCGGCTTCCCGGATTTGTCCGCAACAATTTTGGCGGCGCGTTCGGCGGACCGATTTTGAGAGACCGGACGTTCTTTCATGCCACGATGGAAGCGGTGAGGGAACGTAAAGGGACGACGCCGATTGCCAACACGCTACCGGCGGCGGCCAGAATAGAGGGAATCGCCAATGGTGGGTTAGTGAACCAGATTCACTCTGCTGTCAAGCCGCTGGTGGCATTGTATCCGGAGCCGAATCTTCCCAATAATCGGTTCACCTATCCCTACAGCCAACCCGTGAACGAAGTCTTTGGGCAGGCGCGGGTGGACCATAACTTCTCGGAACTGAACTCGATGTTTTTCCGGTACACGATTACCGACGGCGAGAAAATCGAGGCGCAAGGTTTTCCGGGCTTTACCAATGCCGGAAACACACGGAACCAGTTTGCGACTTTTTCGCAAACCCATGTGTTTTCGCCCACGATGCTGAACTTATTCCGCTTTTCCTGGAGTCACCCGGACCTCGTTATTGTCTCTCCCCCCCCCGAGCTGGTCACCCGTCCCGAATACCAATTTCTGCCGGGGCAGGCGATGGGCAGTTTGGGCGTTACCGGACTCACCGCGATGGGGCCCGGCTCTACCTATCCCCGCCAGTTCAAGCAGGATGTTTTTTCTCTGAGCGACGACGTTTCCTTCCACCAGGACCGAGCGACATGGAGATTCGGGATCCTGGTCAACCGCTATCGCCAGTTCGTCATGCAATCCTTCCAGCGGGGCGGCGCCCCTTCCTTCCCGAGCATTCCGGCCTTTCTGCAAGGGTTGCCAAACGTACTCCGGCGGCCGGCACCGGACTCCGTGAGCAATAAGTCGTTCCTGTTCTATACGCTGGGCTTTTACATGCAGAATGACCTGAGGGTCCACCAGAATCTGAATTTGAATCTAGGGCTGCGATACGAGTTCCAGACCGAGATGAATGAAGTCAACGGCTTCTCTTCCGCGATCCGCGACCTACGACAGGATTCCAACGCCACCTTGGGCAGGCCGTTTGTCAATCCATCGAAGAAGAACTTCAGCCCGCGGTTCGGATTTGCCTGGGACGTGAGAGGCGACAGCAAGACGGCTGTGCGAGGCGGGTTTGGGCTCCTGTACGACCTCGCCAACCTGGGGACCGCGCTGGTGCAGACCGTCACCGGAACGCCTCCCTTCGCCGGGTTCAACCAGGTCAACAATCCCGGGACCTTCGCTATCCCGTTTGATTCTCTATTGCCAGCCGATCCGTTTGGACGGTCGCTTCGGGTGATTGACTACAATCTGCAACAGCCGCACATGTTGCAGTACAACCTGTCCATCGAGCGGCAGTTGCCTTTTGATACCTCCGTGACCTTGTCGTATGCGGGTTCGCGCGGGATCAACCTGCTGGGAACCATGGAAGGGAATCCCGCCATTCCCCAGGTTCGCCCGGACGGGCGACTGTTCTGGCCTGCCGGCGCGCCGCGAGTCAATCCGAGATGGGCCGACACGGAACTGAAAACCGCTGCGTCGAATTCCTTTTACAACTCGTTGCAGTTCCGCGTGGTGAAGCGGATGAGCCGGGGGCTACAATTTAACAGCGCCTTTACCTGGTCGAAGCTGATTGACGAGCCGCAAGCTCTAGGTAGCGTAGACGTTGCAGGCGCCGACTACCAAGCCGGATCGAATCCTTTTGACCGCCGCACGGACCGAGGTTTGGCCAGTTTCGACGTGAAGTACAACTGGCGCTTCAATGCGATTTACCAACTGCCCCAGTTCTTGCCTGGGGACACGATCGCTGGGAAGCTCTTGAACGATTGGCAGATCGGCGGCATCTTGTCCTTCCAGGGAGGGCAGCCCCTGACTCTGGGTCTGTCTTCGAATCGCTCACGGTCCCAGGTGTTGGGCGGTCCCAGTGGGGTGGACCGGCCTGATTTGGTGGCGGGGGTCCGGCACGAAGACCTCACCCAGGGGGTCTCACGAGGTTGTGGAAACATTCCGGCGGGGACCCCGGTGGGAACTCCGGAGCGATGGTTTGACCCCTGTGCGTTTGCGATCCCGGAGGCTGGATTTTTGGGCAATGCAGGAAGGGGTATTATACGGACCCCCGGTCTCGCCAACGTGGATTTCTCGCTGACAAAAGCGGTCCCGCTTCGCGTCCTTGGAGAAGGCGGAAGGATCGAGTTTCGAAGCGAATTCTTTAACATTTTGAACCACGTAAACTTCGGTGTGCCGAGCCGAAATGTTTATGCTGGGACAGCGAATGTGCAAAACCCGATTGCCACCGCAGGGCAGATTACCAGAGCCGGCACGTCCCGGCAGATTCAGCTCGCTTTGCGGCTTGTATTCTGACGAGATTGAATGCAACGAATGCCACTGCTGCACAGCCGTCGAGGATTCTTGAAAGACGTGGCAGGCGCCTCGGCAGGAATCTTCTTTACAAGCTGTTGTGGCCTGGTTGATTCGGCGATGGGATGGATGCAGTCGCCGGCCCCCGCTAGACGCCGTGAGGTCGTGATCGGCGGCCGGCGGGCGTTGACGGTGGACATCCACACTCACGTGATCATTCCCGAGGCCTTAGAGATCGCCAAGGCCCATACCGGGTCGCAACAGATTCGGAACCAACTCGCCTCGGCAGTGGGCCCGAATTATGATGTGCACAATGCGGATTCTCGCGTGGCGCGGATGGACCGCGAGGGGATTGACGTGCAGGCGCTCAGCGCCAATCCCTGGTGGTATTGGGCGGAGCGGAATCTGGCCCGTGAAATCGTGCAGGCAACTAACGAACAGATCGCCAAGCTGTGCGCCGCCCACCCGGACCGCTTCGTGGGCTTTGCTGCCGTGGCCTTGCAGCATCCGGACATGGCCGCGGAGCAGTTGGAAGAGGGCATGAAGAACCTTGGGATGCGGGGCTGCGCCATCGCCGGCAGCGTCAACGGAGAGGAGTTGTCCGCGCCCAAGTTTCACCCCTTTTGGGCCAAGGCCGAGCAACTGGGGGCCTTGGTTTTCATGCATCCCCAGGGATTCCTGGAAGCCCGAGAACGGCTCCAGGGGAACGGTTGGTTGACCAACGTGATCGGGCAGCCCTTGGAAACGACCGTGGCGCTCTCCCATTTGATTTTCGAGGGGACGCTGGATCGCTTTCCCGGCCTGAAGATTTGCGCGGCCCACGCCGGCGGCTTCCTGCCGTCTTACATCGGCCGGTCGGATGCCTGCTTGACGGCCCAGCCCGATAACTGCAAGCCCGTCCAGAAAAAACCCAGCGAATATCTGCGGCATCTTTACTTCGATTCTCTGGTCTTTAACAGCGAAGGGCTGCGCCATTTGGTTGCAGTTGCCGGCAGCAACCAGGTCGTGCTCGGGACCGACTCCCCCACGCAATGGAATCCCCGGGGCGTGGATCATATCCTCGAAACGCCGGGCTTGAGCGACGACGACCGGAGAGCCATCCTCGGCGGTAACGCGGCCAAGTTACTTCGGATGGATTTGCCACCGCGGAGGCGGTAAGTCGGCGTTGCGCGCCGGATTCGATTTGCTTTGAAAGTCGCCTTCCCAGTGGTAGGATAGGCTAACGCATGGGAATAGCTTATAGATTGGGATGGAGCTAATACCGTCAGGGGAGTCGGCGGTCTCAAGAATTGAGATTGCGAGGACCGAAGGAGGGAGCATGGGTCGTTTGCGAACTTGGATGCTGCGGATGCTCATTCTGATCGCAGCGGTGGGATTTGTGATTCTGACAGGGTTGCAGGGAGCGAAGGCGCAAAGCGATTTTGAGTGGCTTGCCAGGCACCGGCACCCCGCCAGGAGCAACGGGGACCTCCGAGGAGGACCCCATGGCGTCGTGCGAGAATCCCGGGGGACTCCCGTTTACGGAATCATGGTGCAGTTGATTTCGCAGCAGTCTTCCATCCGGACTACGGTCTACACCAACCCGCTCGGAAAATACGAATTTCCCAAGCTCGACGGCGGGGAATACGTGCTGCGAATTCCCCGGCCCCTGGAATTTCGCCGTTTTCAGAAGGACCCGGTACGCATCGAGGGAGCGACGCCGTTGGAGGACATCGTCCTGGAGCGGGTTTCGGATTCCCAATTACTGCCCCCCGATCCGGACATCGTACCGCAAATAACCGGGGCCGAATGGCTCTTCAACATGCCGGGCACGGCAAAGGAAAAAACTGCCTTTCTGAATTCCTGCGGGGGAAGTTGCCACACGTTTCAGAACCAGTTTCGGGCTCGATTTGCTGAGTCGGACTGGCGCAAGCTGTTGGATCGGATGGTCAACCACAACGGAAGGCTCCTCATTGGTCGGCGCTATACCGACACCAACCCTTTCACGGCGCCGGTGCACGCCGGTCTGGAACTCCAAAAAGACGATGTGGAGACGGTGGTGAAATGGCTGTCGAGGATCAGAGGACCGGAGGCCGAAAATCCGCCGCTGAAGGTCTTCCCCAGGCCGACGGGCCGGGCCACGAGGGCCATCATTACGGAATATGAACTGCCCTGGCTGGGCGTGCATATCCATGACGTGGGCGGGGACCCGGCGGGCAACATTTGGTTTTCGATCAATCGAAGCCCGTTCATCGGGAAGTTGGACCCCAAGACCGGCAAGGTAACCTCCTATCGCACCCCGCGCATCCCCACCCAGCGTGACCCCAAAGGGGACAGTATCCATCCGGGAAACCATTGGATCCAGTCCGATAAGGACGGGGTCATTTGGTACTCCGATACCTGGGCAAGTCTGCTGGGACGTTTCGATCCTCGCGCCGAGAAATTCAACGTGGTGCACATCGGGGTTCATGGAAACGTCGGACTTTCCCCCAAAGACGGCTCCATTTGGAGGACGAACGCTTCGAAGCTCATCAAGTTTAATCCGGAAACAGGCAAGCGGGTCAAGGAGTTCCCCCTCAAACTGGTGAGTAACACGTACGGGAATTTCCTGAGTTGGGACGGACGGTACTTTGGCGGCGGAGGAAACGAGGGAATCGTTTGGTTTGATACGCAGACCGAAGAACTCCGGGAAATCCCGCCTCCCCCGGGTAAGAAGTGGCATGGCCGAGGCGGCTTTGACCCGGAGGGGAATGTTTGGGTCGGGAGCAAGTTTGGTCAGTTGGTGAAATACGATCCTAAGAACAACGTCGCCACCGAGTATACCTCCCCGACCCCGCATGTCAATTTTTACGGAGCGACGGCGGACAAGAACGGGGATGTGTGGGCGGGAGAGCTGCATGGAGGGCGGGTTGCCCGGTTCAATCCTCGTACCGAGCAGTGGACTGAATACGTGCTTCCGACGTGGTGGAGCCTGGACTGGCAATCCTGGGTGGACAATTCGACCGATCCGGTGACCTATTGGTATGGGGACCAGTACGGTTATATCGTTCGCGTCCAGCCCTTAGATTGAGGAGAAGGCAATATGAAACTCTTGAACCGCGCGAAAGTTCCAGGAACACTGCTCGTCTTGGGTATGGGACTACTGCTGTGCTCAGGAACACCGGGCGGCAGGGTGGCTTTTGCACAGACTGCCGCTCAACACGAGGCGAAGTCGGGTCCGATTGACGAGTATGACCGCGTCACCCAGCTTTGGTACTACCAAAGATTTGCCACGAGCGGTTGGGAACGCGGCATGGAAATTTATTACATGAAGTGCAGGAAATGCCATAACGATTACGCGATCAATTCGGCAAAACCGGGTGATCCTGCGGTTGGTCCCACCCTCCGGGGTCTTTTTGACCGTCCCCGGTTATTGAACGGCGCTCCAGTATCGGAGGAAACCGTGAGAGCGCTCATCCGGGCTGGCGGCCGGGGAAAGCCGGCATTTTATCCAAGTGTTTTGAGCGATAAGGATTTGGATGACCTGGTGGCCTATTTGAAGGGCCACTGCTGCTGGGATGAAATGAATCCCCCGCCGAATCCTCGCTACCGCGTTCAATAATTTGCGCGAGCGGAATCGGCGCACCAGATTGCGCCGGCGATCCATCTTATGTTCCTAAATTTACAGGGAGGAGAATCTATGGTTCGACGAGTTGTAATCTTAGCGGCCTTTATTCTTGTTTTTGTTGCCGGTTTTCTGCTGAACGGCAGGTTGACGTCCGTCAGCGGACAGGCGCCCGCGGGACTTCCAGCGGGAGTGGTGGTCCAGAAAGGTGGCCAGGAACAGTTTGGACACTACGAACCCGTTCCGAACTGGCCCAAGCCCCTGACTCAATTGCCCGGGCATGAAAAGTGGACCTGGGGAGCCCACCAGGGCATCTTTGCCCAGAACCCGAACCGGGTTTTCGTCATCCAGCGCGGCGAATTGCCGGATTTGCGCAGACCGCGGAATACTCCGGTTCCCTCTTTCGGGCCAAGCCTGTCTTTCCCCGTCAATCAGGTGCCCTTTCGCAACGCCTCCCAAGGCCCGGTGGCCAGCCCCCCAACGGGCGGCGGGACCGGCGGGGTGCCGAATTGGGGAAATGACGCAGGGAAAGAGGGCGTGGACTACCGCTGGGAGCACCTGGTGTACGTCGTGGATGCGCAGGGGAATGTCAACTTTGAGAACTGGGCGCAATGGGACAAGGCGATGATGCGGCCGCACAGCGTTTACATCAACCCCTACGATCCGGAGAAACACGTTTGGATCGTGGACGATGGGCGGCATACGGTCCTGAAGTTCACCAACGATGGATCGAAGTTGGTGCAGACAATCGGCACGCAGGACGTGCCGGGTTCCGATGGCGCACACTTTAATCGGCCGACGTTCCTCACTTGGTTGCCCGACAGTACATTATTTGTTGCGGATGGCTATAACGGATCGCGCGTCGCCAAATTCGACAAGGACGGCAAGTTCCTGGCGACCTGGGGCCAGCAGGGAGATCGCGGCAAGGAGACACGCCCGAGTTACTTCAACAGCGTGCACGGCATTGCCACCGATCCCAAAACGCGGCGCGTCTATGTGAACGACCGGGAGAACAAACGGATTCAGGTCTTTGACGAGAACGGCAAGTTTCTGGACCAGTGGTGGATCGGCGTGGGGGCCGCGCACGTTTACTCCGTCTACATGGCGAGTGACGGGTATTTCTGGGGCTCGGACGCCGGCACGTTCCAGTTTGTAAAATGGGATCTGAACGGCAAGTATCAATACTCCTTCGGCTTCTTGGGTGACTCGCTGGGAGCAATCTTTGCAGTGCACCAGATGAGCGTGGATCAGGAGGGGAATCTCTATACGGCTGAGACTGCCGGTGGCCGCGCGCAGAAGTTCCGGCCACTCAGGGGCGCGGACCCGGCAAAGCTGGTCGGCAAGCCGGTGATCGGGGCGTGGAGAGATTGAGACGGTTGCCAGTGGTCACGCGGCGGCGGTGGCCTAGGGTCTTACCCTTAGTCGTGTTGGATCGTGGGTCGCGGGACCGGTGATGCAGGGAACATCGGTTCCCGCGACCCCTACTGTACGGTGCGGACCAGGCCAGGGGCGTTCTTGTCTCCTGATTTTGTAGCGGGCATTTCTTTTTGCACGAGAGAATGTGATTGTCAGGCGGTTTCTTAGAAGAATGCCGGAGCTTCTGAGTTGCAGTAAAACCGAGCCGGGCGAGGAGGATCGGGTCCAGTGCTCCCAGCACGGACATGGCGGATGAGGAGGTCTTGGAACAACATGTTTACAAAAAATCGAATCGGATGGTTCTTGCTGGCAGCGATTCTCAGCACGGCCCCATTGCCAGCCCAGGTGGTTACCGGGGCCATTACCGGACGGATCACGGATACCACGGGAGCTGTGATTCCCGAGGCATCTGTGCAGGTTCAGAATGTCGAGACAGGCTTGGCGCGGAATGTGCAGACCGATGCGGGTGGCCGCTACGTGGTCCGCAACCTCCCCGTAGGCTCCTATACGGTTACGGCGCAACGGACCGGCTTCGGAACGCTGGTTCGCAGTGGGATTACGCTGACGGTGGGCAGCGAGGTGACCCTGAATCTGGAGTTGTCCGTGGGCACCGTGCAAGAGCGCGTGGAGGTGACGGCGGAGGCCCCTGCCATCGAGACCACCACGGCCACGCTCTCCGGACTAATCAATACCTCGCAGATCCGGGATCTGCCGCTGAACGGGAGGAGTCTCGATGAGCTGGCCTTGCTCACTCCGGGGGTCGTGGAGCAAACCAACACCGCCCGCAGCTCCTATGGAGGCCAGGGAAGGCGATTGGTGATCGGCGGATCACGCCCCACTCAGGTTCTCTATCTGCTGGATGGGACTGTCTCCAACGATTACAACATGAACGGGCCCGGCAGCGCGGCTGGCCAGAGTCTGGGAGTGGAAGCGGTTCGGGAGTTCCGGATCATCACTCACAACCAGAGCGCGGAGTACGGACGCAGCTCCGGGGGAGTGTTCAGCTCGATCACGCGCTCCGGGACCAACGAGTTTCACGGGAGCGCCTACGAGTTTGTGCGCAACAACATTTTCGATGCCCGGAACTTTTTCAACCGGGGAGAACTGCCGGCGTTTCGCCGGAACCAGTTTGGAGTGTCGTTGGGAGGGCCGGTGGTCCGCAACCGCCTCTTCTTTTTTGCGAACTACGAAGGATTCCGGGAAAGGCAAGGGATTACGCAGGTCTCCACGGTTCCCGACCTGGACGCGCGCCGGGGATTCATCCGCAACGCTGCCGGGCAGTTGCCGGCAGTCCCGATTCCCATCAATCCGGCTGTGATTCCCTATTTGAACATGATCCCGGAGCCGAATGGCCCGCGCCTGTCGGAGATAGGAAGCGTGGCGCGATACAGCAGGGATGTCAGCACGGCCACGAGCGAGAATTACTCCATGGCCCGGCTGGATTTCAATCTGTCGGAGAAAGACAGCCTGTACTATCGTCTGGTCTATGACCCTTCGGACAGTATCACCCCGGGGAGTTTTGAGCCGTGGTTTGGAGGCGGCGAGAATCACTACGGCTTTCACCTGTTGAGCCACACGCGCATCATTTCGCCCACGACACTGAATGAGTTCCGCTTTGCGTTTAATCGCACCATTCCCCGCCTCATCACGGGACCGCTCGATGTACAGAATGGGGCGCTGGACTTCATTCCGGGGCAGGGGTTCGGATTGATTACGTTCCGAACCGGGGCGATTGCCACGGGGGGCATTGACGCTTCCTTGACGCAATTCGGAAACAGCCAGTCGGCTCCCAGGGAGATGTTCACCAATCTCTTCCAGGTTACGGACACGTTCAGCCACGTGAGGGGAGCACATTCATTGAAGTTTGGTTTCGATGTGCAGCGACAGCAGGCCAACTACCGCTGGGGTCCGTTTCCGAACAAGCGGGGGATCTATGCCTTCGGGACTTTTGAGAACTTCCTGAGGGGCGTCCCCGTTCAGTTGAATTTCCCGTTGATTGGTATTGATGGCAGCGAACACAATCGCGGGTGGCGCCAGACCGTCTTCGGGTGGTTTCTGCAGGACGACTGGCGGTTGCTGCCGAACCTGACGCTCAACCTCGGTTTGCGGCACGAATTTGTCACCGCGCCCACCGAGGTGAACGGCAGAATGGCCAGCCTGCACCAGCTAACGGACGCGGTGAGCGTGATCGGGCCTCCCTTTCCGACGAGCAAGGATAATTTTGGTCCGCGCTTCGGGCTGGCCTGGGACCCCACGGGCAGCGGCAAGACCTCGGTTCGCGCGGGGTTGGGGATGTTCTATCAGCTTCCCGTGATGGGGAGGATTTGGGATACCTCGGTTCACGATTACCGCTTTGCCAAATCTTTTGTAATCAACAATCCTCCCAACTTCCCGAATGCGTTGCTCAGCAACTACGCTGGCCAACAGTCCACGAGGGGACTTGCGCAGGACCTGAAGACCACCACGTCGGTCCACTGGAACGTGGAGATCTCGCGGGAGATCGTCCCATCGCTCTCACTTCAAGTGGCTTACGTAGGCTCGAAGCTCACTCATCTGGAGCAGGGGCCGGAAGCGAACCGGGCGATTGGACACCAGGTTCTACCCGACGGCAGCAAATTCTTTTGTCCGGCATCAGCCGCGACCGCTCCACCTTGTCCCGCCACGGCGCCTCAGTTGCCCCTGATCAATCCCAATTTCTCCCAGATCCAATGGGTTACGACGCCGGGGTGGGGAATCTACCACGGCTTGCAGTTGGGGCTTCAGAAGAGGCTCTCCCGCGGCTTGCAGTTTGGGGCCGGCTACACCTGGTCCAAGAATATGTCCACGGTGGACCAGCAATTTGGCGGCGAGGTACAGAACCAACTTGTCGGTCCCATGGACCTCGACGACCTGGCTCGAGACTACTCGCTCTCCCTCTTCCACCAGGCCCACGTGTTTAACATCAACGGGAAATACCAGATGCCGTGGGACCGTCTGCTGACGTCCGGCGTTGCCAGAACCATCCTGGGAGGCTGGGAGGTCAACACTAACTGGCGGGCCACGACCGGGCTGCCGCAGGTGATTGGAGCGGGTTTCAATGTTTCCCGAAATCGCCATGTCCTTGCCGCCGATCGTCCCAACCTGACGCCCGGCTTCAAAAACTACGTTACGGAGGGAGTAACGGCCGGGTGTACGGGAGTCCCCGCGGGACGGAAGCTGGGAACACCGGAGCTTTTCTACGATCCTTGCGCCTACTCGCTTCCGCTGGCGGGAATGTACGGCAACCTGGTGCGAAACGCGCTGATCGGACCGGGGTTGTTTGTCGTGAACGTTGGCCTGGTGAAGAATACGCCGTTGGCGGGCGTGCGGGAGGGAATGAACCTGGAGTTCCGGGCCGAGGCGTTCAACTTGTTCAACCACGCCAATTTCCGGCAGCCGGCAGCGGCTGCGTTTTCCGCGAATGGAGCCCGCAACCCGAACGCGGGACGGCTCACAGCCACATCTACTGACAACCGGCAGCTTCAGCTCGGGATGAAATTGACTTTTTAGTCGGCTCAGTTGGACCGGAAGAAAACTCAAAAGAC
>MEKR01000190.1:10031-32346 GCA_001767035.1 Acidobacteria bacterium RIFCSPLOWO2_02_FULL_61_28 | reverse complement strand
GGGGTCAGGTCATCATACCCGCAAATAGTGGGATGAATTTATCCAACGTACTGGTTCGTACTGGTTGAGTAGTTTCCTGGACAGTCCTAACCGACGATGCTCATTGGAGCGGGGCGGTAACAACCTGAGCGCTGGGTTTAGGGGTAAACGGCTTGCGAAGACACGAGCGGTTCGCAGGCATCGAAAGCGGTTTCACCCCGATGATCCGAAAAACTTGAGGAGGGTTCGATGAGTTGCAAAGCAGTCCTGGCGGGAACGATGGCACTTCTGTTGGTAATCGGCACTGTGGCGGTGATGGCCCAGTTGCCCACCGCGACCATCCTGGGGGTGGTCAAAGACGGAACGGGCGCGGTGGTTCCGAACGCGAGTTTAACCGCCCGCAATACCGAGACGGGACAGACCCGCGTGACCGTCGCGGCTGCCGACGGCTCCTATCGGTTCTCCGCGCTGCCGGTCGGAACTTACGAGGTGCGCGTGGAACAGCCGGGATTCCAGGCGGCGGTGCGGTCTGGCTTGACCCTGACGGTTTCCCAAGAAGCCGTCGTCCATTTCAGCCTGGAAGTGGGCGCCATCGAGCAGACCGTGTCGGTTACCGCCGAAGCTCCTCTGGTGAACACGACCAGCGGCTCGCTCGGCGGCCTGGTGGATGAGCAGAGGGTCGCGGACCTGCCGCTCAACGGCCGCAATTTCCTGAGCCTCACCTTGCTGCAACCCGGCGTGCAGGAACACACCAATCGTGCCCAGCCGGGGGCGCTGGCGGGCACCTGGTTCAGCAGCAACGGCGCGCCGCTGCGGTCCAATTTCTACATGCTGGACGGCGCCAGCATGGTGAACCTTTACGGCGGCAACTCCTCTTCGATCAGCGGCACGACGCTGGGAGTGGAGGGCATTCGGGAGTTCCGCGTGGCGACCAACTCGTTCAGCGCCGAGTACGGGATGGCGATGGGCAGCCAGATGCTCATCGTGAGCAAGAACGGCACGAACGCGTTTCATGGCTCCTTGTTCGAATACCTGCGCAACAGCGCCCTGGATGCCCGGAATTTCTTTGACTATAAGGTGCCGCGCGTGAACGAGCGCCGTCTGCCCGCATTTGCCAAGAACAATTTCGGGGGGTCGGTCGGCGGTCCGATCCGAGAGGACCGGACGTTCTTCCATACCGTATTCGAAGGCGTGCGCGAGCGTCTGGGCGTGACCCAGTTGACCAATGTGATGGGGGCCTCGTGTCATGGCGCGGCAGGCGCAACGATCACCAACGTTGCCTGCCCCCAACTGGGGCCAACGACGCCGTCCGCAACGATTGCGCCGCAGATCGCGCCGCTTCTGGCGCTGTTCCCCAACCCGAACCTGCCGAACAACCAGTACACCTACCCGTTCAGCCAGCCGACCACGGAAAACTACGGGCAGCTCCGAGTGGATCAGACCTTCTCAGACAATGACACCCTGTTCGGGCGCTACACCGTGGACGATACCGAACAAAGACGGGCGCGCCCCTATCCGCAATTCCGCGACATCCACCGGAGCCGGGCGCAATACGCGACGCTCTCGGAAACGCACGTATTCTCGCCCACTTTGCTGAACACGTTCCGGTTTTCGTATTCCCGGACCCATCTCAATTCCAGTTCCTCCTCGGGAATCGGCGGCCCCCAATTTACTTTCGTGCCGGGAGAGGAAATCGGGCAGATCAACGTTGGGGGCGTCACGGGTTTCGGGCCGGACGGACCGAGTCCGTTGTCTTACAAGCAGAATATTTTCACCTGGAGTGACGATCTGTTTTACACCCGAGGCCGGCATTCGCTCAAGTTCGGCACGCTCATCAACCGGTACCAGCAATACACCTTCTCTGGCCTCGCTTCGGAGGGAAGCCTCAACTTTGCCAGCCTGACTACGTTCTTGCGGGCCCAACCCACGAACTACAGCGCGACCACACCAGGCTCGATCCCCGATCGAACCTACCATTACACCACGCTGGGCTTTTATCTCCAGGACGATCTGCGACTCACCACCCAATTGACTCTGAACCTGGGACTGCGCTATGAGTTTCACAGGACCTTCCAGGAGGTGCGCGGCCACGGGGCCGCCCTGCGGGACATTCAGCATGATGCCACTCCCACTCTGGGTCCCCCGTTTAAGAACCCGTCGCTGCGCAATTTCAGCCCCCGATTCGGCTTTGCCTGGGATGTGAGAGGAGACGGCCGGACGGCGATTCGCGGCGGATTCGGGCTGCTGTATGACGTCGCGAACTACGCCAGCGCGCTGTTGCAGGGCGTCACCGCCTCTCCCCCCTTCTCCGGCGAGAGCACGGTTGTGGCGCCGCCCACCTTCGCGTTGCCGCTGGTCTTTCCCACTGCCGGGGCCGGCAGATCCATTCGTCCGATTGATTACCTGGTGCAGCAGCCTCATATCTTGCAGTACAACCTGACGGTCGAGCGGCAGTTGCCGTTCCAGATGGCCGTTACCCTCGCCTATGGCGGCTCGCGCGGCATCAACCTGATGCAGAACAAGGAGGGGAATCCCACCATCCCGCTCGGGCTGCCGGTCAATGGCGTCTGCACGGCTCCCAGCACGCCGCCGCCGTTCCGACCCGAGGGACCCAAATGCTGGTTGCCCGGCGCTCCCCGCACCAATCCCAACTGGGCGGACATGTTCCTGAAGACTGCCGCCGGGAACTCCTTCTACAATTCGTTCCAGTTCGGCCTGAACAAACGGTTGAGTAAGAGCCTGCAATTTCAAAGTTCCTACACCTGGTCCAAAGCGATTGATGACACCCAGGGGCAGTTGCCGGCCGACGACAACGGCGCCAGCAACAACGCCTCCGACTCCACGAACCGGAAAGCGGACCGGGGACTGGCCGGCTTCGACGCCGCCCACAACTGGAGATTCAATACCATCTATCGGCTGCCGGAGTTTGCTTCCCTGCCGGGTCCTTTAGGGAAGGTAGTGAACGGATGGTGGGTGAGCGGAATTCTGGCTCTGCGGTCGGGCTATGCGTTTACTCCCGTGCTGAACAGCAACCGCTCGCGATCCCTGGTTCGGGGCGGCGCCGCCGGGATTGACCGGCCCGATTTGGCGCCGGGGAGCCAGTTTGAGGAGATCACGCAAGGACAGTCGCGGGGGTGCGCTTCCGTCGCGGCGGGGACTCCCCTGGCCACACCGGCGCGCTGGTTTGATCCGTGCGCCTTCACCGTTCCGGCGGCCGGATTCCTGGGTACCGCCGGCCGCAATATCTTACGCGGCCCGGGACTGGCCAATCTCGATTTCTCGGTGGCGAAGGATACCGCGCTTCCGTTCCTGGGCGAGGGAGGAAAGTTGGAGTTCCGCGCGGAATTTTTCAACTTCTTCAACCGGGTAAACTTTGCGGCTCCGAACCGAACGGTCTTCGCCGGCACCGCTCTGCCAGGTGTGATCGAAGCTCCGCTGGCAACCGCAGGCCGCATTACCGGCACGGCCACGACCTCGCGGCAGGTTCAATTGGCTTTGAAGATTCTCTTTTAACGCGCCGAGACTTCGTTCTCAAATGCAGTTGTTCGGATGATGTATCTGCCGGTCCAGAGCTTCTCGCTCCGGCCGGCCCTTTCCTATGGGCAAATGGAGGACACCATGAAGAACCGATTTTTCTTGCGCCACGGAGGCAAAGTTTTGACCTCGCTGGCAACTCTCAGCTTGATTGTTGCGGGAATCATCCTTGCTTCGCAGCCGGGCGCTACGCAGTCATCGAAAGGAACGGGAGTGATTTCAGGAACCGTGACGGCCGACAGAGGCGTAGTCCGCGGCTTCCGGGTCAAGGTCAAGGATACGGCCCACAAGATCACCTACACGGTCTTTTCACGCCGGGGGCAGTATAAGGTTTCGGATTTGCCGCCCAGCAGCTACGAAGTGCGAGTCCTGCAACGGGGTTTTGAATCGCCGGTTGAGACCGTAGCGCTCGGAGCGGGAGAGACGAAAACGGCCAACCTGGCGTTGAAAGCCGAAGCGCCTCCGCCCAGCACGGTGCAGTTGGTGGACTACGACACCCTCTATCCGCCAGGCCCGGGCCGGGACCTCTTGGAGGTGACCTGCATGGGATGCCATGGAAAAGGGATGTTTCACCGCCAGCAGCGGAATGCGGACGGCTGGAGAGCGTCCGTGGAGTTGATGCTTTCTGGTCCGATGCCGGGCGGACAACCGGCTCCCGCCCTGGGCCGGACAAACATGCCTGCTCGGGACAAGGAAGCCATCGTGCAGTACCTGGCGAGCAACTTCGGACCGAATTCGCCGAAGCGGGACCTGAAGTTGGATGAGCTGCTCGTGGACGAAGACGCGGTGGCCGATGCCCTCTTCGTCGAATATGACGCGCCGAAGATGGAGTTCCGCAGGCCCGGCCGTCCCAATCCGAACGCAACGCATTTCTTGCACGATCCGTACCTGGACGCCGAAGGCCAGGTTTGGTATCCCTCCGTGGCCGCCAATTCCATCGTCCGGCTGAACCCGCGCGAGATGGACCCGGAAAAGCGCTGGAAGGAATGGGTCCTTCCGGAGAACAGCGGTTGGGTGTTCCTGCACGGAATCACCGTGGACAGCAAGAACCATCTTTTCTGGGCGGAGATTAACGGCGGGCGGGTGGGGGAATTGGACCCCCAAACGGGGGAGATGACTCGGCACAGCCTTCCCACGCTCGGCTCCGTGCTCCAGGTGGCGGTGGATTCCAAGGACAACATCTGGTACGGGCAAGTTCACGGGGTCGGGGTCGGCAGGATTGACGCCAAGACCCGCCGGGTCAAGCAATGGCCCACCCCCACTCCCGATGCCAGCGCCTACGGCCTGGCGATTGACCAGAAGGACCGCGCCTGGTTCGCCGGCTACGGGAAGAATGTCGTGCTCATGGTGGACCCGGTCTCCGATACGGTCAAGGAATACAAGACGCTGACCCGGGCCGCCGGGCCGCGCCGCCTCGGTGTGGACTCCAAGGGCATCGTGTGGCACTCGGAATTTCTCGCCGGCAAAATCGGTTCCATCAATTCCGACACCGGCGAGCAGAAAGAGTACACCCTGCCGTTGCGACACACTCACCCCTACGAAACCTGGCCGGACCGCGAAGACAATATCTGGATCACCGACCACGTCTACGGCTGCATCATCAAATTTGATCGCAAGACCGAGAAGTTCACCTACTATCCCTTACCTCAGTACGGATCATTCGCCGGAGGGGGCTGGAGCGTTCCCAAGATCGAAGTGGCCAAGGACAACACCATCTGGTTTGGCTCCCGCGGAGTCGCGAACACCGTCGCGGTCCACTGGATACCCAAGGGGGGTCCGCGGGAATGACGTCGCAGCTTGCGCGCCGCAGAATCCCCGCAGGGGATTCACACCCCTAGCCGGGGGCCACGCCCCCGGAAATTGGTGTGGGCGGTCCGACCCCGCATGGCGGGGTCGCTTTGGATTCACGCACTGTTCTCCACTGGCGGACCCAAATACCAATTCCGGTTCCTGTCAACGGCAGATTGACGGGCATTTCTTCTTGACAGGCAGAATTCAATCATGATAATTCTCCCTCAGCGGCGGGGTTCTTTCCGGATTTGGCTGGATTGGCAAGGCCGTGCTGCCGGGAGCCCAGGTAGTGCTTTTGAACCAAGATACAGGGTTCTCCCGTACCGTCCAGAGTGAGACGGCAGTGCCGATCAACCCACACCAGCCGCGTTCTCGCCTCGCTCGAAAGGAGCATTCGAAGTAATGAGACATGTATTCGTGTTCGCTCTGATCGTGCTGAGCCTGGTGGCGGAGTCGTGGGCGCAACTGCGTCCTCCGAATGAGGCGGGTGTGTCCCTGGGCCACTGGCACTCGTTGGTGCGGGACGTGGAGGCGGCCAAAAAGTTCTGGGTGCTCTTGGGAGGTCAACCGATCCAGGTAGATGGAACCGACGTGATGAAATTTCCCGGGGTGCTCGTGTTTTTGACACCCGGCGAGCCTTCCGGCGGAAGTATGGGAACCGTGGTGGATCACACCGGCCTAAGAGTGCCGAACGGCCGGGAGCTGGTGGCGAAGCTCGAGGCCGCCGGCGTTCGAATGGACCCCAGGAATCCTGTAACTGGAAGGCCTCTAAACTTAAGGCCGGATACTCGAGTCTGGACCTTTGTGTACTCTCCCGACGATTTTCGGGTGGAGATTTTGGACGACGTGGAAGCGGTGCAGAAGAAAGACCTCACCGCCCCGATTTCCAGCGACCTGATGCATTTCTATTTGCCCGCCGTATCCAATATTCCCGAAGCCCAGACTTGGTACGCCAAGATGTTCGGCGCTCAGCCCGCTCCCCCCGTGCCTCCCGCCACGAACGTGAACGCTCTCATGCCGGGCGCAAAGCTGAATTTCATTGATTCGCGTAATCCACCGTTGCCCACCAAGGGGAGGGCGCTGGATCACGTCGGTTTCGAGGTGAAGAACCTCGAGGCGTTCTGCAAGAAACTGGAAGCAATGGGAATCAAGTTTGATAAGCCGTATAGCAAGACGCGTCACACCAGCTTCGCCAGCGCGGAACTCACCGATCCTTGGGGAACCTCCCTCGAGCTGACCGAAGGTCTGACCCGCTTTTGAACCCTTCGAGCAGGGCCAGGCCGGTTTCCGTATCGCCGTGCCGCGAGGAAACAATCGTCAAAGGACACGGCATAACCCGGATTTCTCATCAGCAACAGATGTCGGCGATTCGTGTGAATCCCCTTCGGGGATTTTCGGACGCAACTTGCTTCCGACCGCGCCTGGTGAGAAATCCGGCTTCCTGTCGTGCCCTGACGAAAGCACTCTTCAGGAACCCCAATGCTCTCAAGGGGGATCTACTGTGCCGGGCGGCGGATGGCCTCGGAGCGGGCCTCCATGTTTGCCGCTTCAGCCTCCCGGTTCGTGCTTCGTAACAACGCAGCGTAGTTCTTGAGAAGCCGGGCCACATTCGGATGCTCCGGTCCCAGCGACGTCTCCAGGATTGCAAGCGACTGGCGGTACAGCGGCTCGGCCTCGACGTACTTGCCCTGGTTGCGGCACACTTCGGCGAGGTTATTGAGGCTCGTGGCGACATCGGGATGCTCCAACCCCAACGTCTTTTCCCGAATCGCCAACGCCCTGCGGTAGAGCGGTTCGGCCTCGGCGTATTTGCCTTCGATGCGGTAGAGCAGCGCCAAGTTATCGAGGCTCGGCGGCACATTGGGATGCTCCGGGCCGAGGGCCTTCTCCATGAACGCCAGCGCCCGTTTCTGGAGCTGCTCCGACTCGGAGTACTTGCCTTCGGTGTGATAGAGAAATATCAGATTGTCGAGGGACGCGGCCACCTCGGGATGCTCCGGCCCCAAGGTCTTTTCTCGAATCGCCAATGCCCGCCGGAAGAGCCGCTCCGCTTCGGCGTAATTCCCCTGGGCGCGGTAGAGAACCGCCAGGTTGTCGAGGCTCGTAGCCACCTCGGGATGCTCCAGCCCCAACAGCTTTTCCCGAATCGCCAACGCTCGCCGGTACAATCCCTCAGCCTCGGCAGGTTTGCCTTGATCGCGGTACAGCGTCGCCAGGTTGTTGAGGCTCAGAGCGACCTCGGGATGCTCCGGCCCGAAAGCCTTTTCTCGAATCGCCAAAGCTTGCCGGGCAAGCGGCTCTGCCTCGATGTACTTGTGCAACGCGGCGAAGAGAAATGCCAAGTTGTCCAGGCTGGTGGCCACTTGAGGATGCTCGCGGCCAAAGGCTTTCTCGCGGATCGCCAGCGACCGCCGGTGGAGCGGCTCGGCTTCGTCATACTTCCCTTGGAGCCGATAAAGCTCCGCTAAGTTGTTGAGGTTGGCGGCCACATTCGGATGCTCCGACCCCAGAGCCTTTTCCAGGATTGCCAATGCCCGCCGGTAGAGCGGCTCGGCCTCGGAGTACTTGCCCTGGGCATGGTATAACGAGCCGAGGTTGTTGAGGCTGGCCGCCACCTCCACATGCTCTGGTCCCAAACTCTTCTCCTGAATGGCCAGTGCCCGGCGGTAGAGCGGCTCGGCCTCGGTATACTTGCTCTGGGCTTGAAAGAGTTCCGCAATCCTGCGCAGGCTCGAGGCCACCTCGGTATGCTCCGGCCCGAAGAACTTCTCCAGGATCGCCAGCGCCCGCCGATGGAGCCGCTCCGCCTCCGCGTGCTTGCCCTGCGCCCGCAGCATTTCCGCAAAATTGTTGAGACTCTGGCCGACGCTGGGATGCGCCGAGCCCAAGGTCTCCTCCAGGATCGCCAGCGCCCGCCGGTAGAGCGGCTCGGCCTCGGAGTACTTACCCTGCGTGTGGTACAGGACCGCCAGATTGTTGAGGGTGCTTGCCAGGCGCGAGTCGCGCGGGCCGAAGTGTTCCGCTTCCCGAAGCGCGGCTACGAATTGCTGTTGGGCTTTGGCGTAGTCGCCCTCCTCAAACGCCTTCTTGCCGGAATCCAGGTAGCCCTTCCAGAGAGCGTCTTGTGCGAAGGCCTGCGTAGACAGCCATACCACGCACAACACCCCGAGGCATAAAGCCCTGAGGCATAAAGCCCCGAGCAGCCGGAAGCGTGAATGGCCTTTCATTTGGACTCCTCGTGGACTCCTCGTGGACTCCTGGCCTGCGGGATGACCTCATCAGGTGAACCAAGACAGACATCCTGGTGGACTGGGCGGCTCGATTATACCAGAGAAGTTGGACGGTCTCGGCGGCGGACAGTGTCCCCAATCCGTGCTGCGCTCCGTGAGGGGGATTTGGGTGCTCCCGAAGCGTTGGTGCAATAGAAAAACTTCGCTGGCTTCGTTTTGCAAAACAACCGCTCTTGCACCGCACTCCCCTCTGGCTTCCGTTCCCCTCCCCTCGGCAGTGGGGAGAACCCGAAGAAACAAAGGCAAGCACATTCTTCCGAAGATTCCGAAAGAACCGCAAGAACCGAGGGAACCGAAGCTTCCGAGAGAACCGGGAGAACCGGAAAACCCGATAGAACCGAATTCCGGTGGTGAGCAACACCGAGTCAGGACCTTATCCATTGTTCCCACTTTTCCAGCGCGATCCGGCATTGGCGGGCGTGGCGCTCTTTGCGATCGAGGCGGGCCGGCGTTGCGGCGCACAAGGGCGGCAGCAAGTCGAAGGCGATGTTGGCGGGCTGATAGTTTTGCGGGGAGGCGTGCGAAATGTAGTGGCAGAGAGAGCCGAGCGCCGTAGCTCGCGGCGGAGCCGCCGCTGGCTCGCCGGTTCGGAGCGTCCGCGCGGCTTGCACGCCGGCCAGCCAGCCCGTGGCGATGGACTCGACGTACCCTTCCACGCCGCAGATCTGCCCGGCGAAGAAAATCCGGGGCGCGGCCCGCAGTTGCAAGGTGGGCAGGAGCAGGGCCGGAGCATTGATGTAGGTATTGCGGTGGATTTGCCCGTAGCGCAGGAACTCCGCGTCGGCAAGTCCCGGGATCATCCGCAAGATGCGTTCTTGCTCGCCGAACTTCAGGTGGTTCTGGAATCCCACCAAGTTGAAACTATCCGCGCGGAGATTTTCCCGGCGCAATTGCACGGCCGCATAAGGCCGCTTGCCGGTGCGGGGGTCTTGCAACCCGACGGGCTTCATCGGCCCGAACCGCAAGGTGTCCCGGCCGCGCCGCGCGAGTTCTTCGATCGGCAGGCAAGCTTCAAAGTAATTCCGATTCTCGAACTCATGCGCGGCCACGGACTCCGCCGCCAGCAGTGCCTTGTAGAAGCGTTGGTATTCCTCTTCATTCAGCGGGCAGTTCAGGTAATCGCCGGCAGCGGGTTCAGGACTGGCCCCGTCCGTCGCTGTGACTTCTTCCGACAACAGGTCTTCCGACGACCGGCTGTCGCGCCCGTAGCGGGAAGCGGCAAAGACCGTGCTGGAGTCAATCGTCCCGGCGTCCACGATCGGGCTGATCGAATCGTAGAAGAAGAGGCGCTCCCGGCCGGTGAGCTTCTGAATGGACTCGGCCAGCGCGTCGCTGGTGAGCGGCCCGGTGGCGATGAGGACGATTCCCTCCGCAGGGATGTCCCGCAACTCTTCCCGGCGGATATGAATGCGCGGCTCCGATTCCAGCGCTTCGGTGACGGCCGCCGCAAAGCGTTCCCGGTCCACGGCGAGCGCCTGACCCGCGGGAACAGCGCACCGGGCCGCGACCGACAGGAGCAGGGAACCCGCCCGGCGCAACTCTTCTTTGAGCAGCCACGGCGCGGTATTCTCCCGGTCGCTTTTGAGCGAGTTGCTGCACACCAGCTCGGCAAAGAATCCCGTCTTGTGGGCCGGCGTGGGAACCGCCGGACGCATCTCGTAGAGTTCGACTTCCCAGCCGCGCCGCGCGGCCTGCCACGCGGCTTCCGATCCGGCCAGCCCTCCCCCGATGATGGTGATCCGCCCCGGTTCCATGCCAAATCAATTCTATCAAACAACGCGCAGATGGTCTGGGGCGCCATCGCGCTCGTCGAGGAGCAATTTTTTGCAACGGCTTGCGCTTGACACGACAAGGAGGCTTGTGATATACGAGCAAAGGACGGCAAGTCGGAATCGAAAATTCTCGTTCGCAAGCAGGGGGGGAAATGAAAAAGATGAAGCGTATTGTCAGTAGTGTATTGAGCGTATTGCTGTTTTCTGTGCTTTGCTGTGCTACGGCCTGGGCCCAAGGGACTGCTCAGATCAGCGGCACGGTTCAGGATCAAAGCGGAGCCATCCTGCCGGGCGTGGAAATCACCGTTACTCAAGCCGAAACGGGTGTCGCGCGGAGCACCAGTACCAATCAAACCGGATCGTACGTTCTGCCCAACCTGGCAATAGGTCCTTACCGACTCGAGGCAGCGTTGCCGGGATTCCGGACCTTTGTCCAAAGGGGGATTGTCCTGCAAGTGAACAGCAGCCCGGTGATCAACCCCGTGCTGGAGGTGGGCGAGGTTACTGCGGTGATCGAAGTGGAGGCCAACGCCGCACTCGTGGAGACCCGGAACGTGAGCATCGGTCAGGTGATCGAGAACGAGCGCATTCTGGAACTGCCGCTCAACGGGCGCCAGGTGACCGACCTGATCACACTGGCCGGCGCGGCCGTCGCCAGAGGCACTAGCGCCGACGGGACGGGCGGCGGAGCATTCATTAACATTGGCGGAGGACTCTCCTACGGAGTGGATTACGCCTTGGACGGCGCCAATCACCGGAATTTCATTACCGGCGCCAACATGCCCATTCCCTTTCCGGATGCGCTGCAAGAGTTCAACGTCAGCGCCAGCGGCGGAAGGAGCAATCAGGGAGCCAACGCCGGAGTGAGCGCCGTCACCAAGGCGGGAACGAACGAATTGCACGGCAGTCTGTTTGCCTTTGTGCGCAACGACTTGTACAGCGCCCGACCTTATTTTGCCGGCGCCGGAAGCACGCTGAAGCGGAACCAGTTCGGCGGAACGGCCGGAGGGCGGATCGTACGAAACAAGCTCTTTTACTTCGGAGGCTATCAGGGAACGACGCACCGGCAGGACCCGGCCGACCGGGAAGCCTTCTTCCCTACCCCGGCGATGATGGCCGGAGACTGGACCGCCTTCGCTTCCCCGGCCTGCGCCGGCCGGCCGATCACCTTAAGGGCTCCCTTCGTGAACAATCGGATTGATCCGGCACTTTACAGCAGAGTCTCTGTCAACCTCGTGAACCGGCTCTGGGAGGGATCGAAGCCTGTGGACGAGTGCGGTCGTGTCCGCTTCGGCACCCAGAATATACGGGATGAGCACCAGTTCCTGAGCAAAGTTGATTATCAATGGAGTGACCAACATTCCCTCTTTGGACGGTACTTCGCAATGAGCGTGGATACCCCGTCCGCTTTCACGTTCGACGAAAAGCAACTGCTGAACACAGGCAGCCGGTACCTCGACAATCTCTCCCAGTCCGTCACTCTCGGGGACACCTATGTGTTCGGTCCCAACACCGTCAATGCCGCGCGAGTCTCCTATAACCGGCATAAGTCAACCACTTCCGGTGTCAGTTTCTTCTCCGCCTGCGATCTGGGCATTAACGTCTACTGTGGCTATAACCCGAAACGCATGGGCACGTTCGCGGTGGTCGGCGCGTTCACTATCGGAAGCACGGCGGCAGAGGATGGCCAGTACTACAACAGCGACAGCTTCCAATTCAGCAACGATTTGAGTCTGGTTCGTGGGGCCCATCAGCTTTCCCTCGGCGGCAACGCGGTATGGTATGAGTACTATCAAACAAACTATTTTAACACTGCGGCGGTCTACCGCTTCACCAGCCAGTTCACCGGACTTTCGATGGGTGATTTCCTGCTGGGAAGGCTCAACGATTTCCGGCAAGGCGCCCCGAGCGAGCATTTGATCCACCAATGGGTGGTAGCCTTGTATGCGAACGACACGTGGAAAGCGACACCGAGGCTGACGGTCAACCTGGGCGTTCGCTGGGAACCCTACCTTCCCCAGACAGTGAGCAACGGCCGCGTTTACAGCTTCGACATGGACCGGTTCCGGGCGGGAACCAAGAGCACGCAATTTGTGAACGCGCCGGCTGGTTTCTCCTATCCGGGCGACCCCGGCTTCGTTGGCCTGTCGGGCATCAACAAAAAGTGGGCTCACTTTGCGCCGCGCGTGGGACTGGCCTACGATCTGACGGGGGACGGAAGGACATCGCTGCGGGCCTCTTACGGCTACAGCTATAACTACATTTCCGGGCAGTGGCGGCTGCCCGTTTCGAACTCCGCGCCTTGGACGGGTACGGCCGAACTCCCTTTTCCGGTTGGCGGGCTCGCTGATCCGTGGCAAGGGATCGGAAATCCGTTTCCGTTTGTCCTGAACCGCGAGACGCGGTTCCCGCCGGGCGCGGATCTGGTATCCCAGAATCCCGACCTCAAAACGCCCGCCATGTCGAGCTGGAATTTGAGTGTGCAAAGACAGTTCGGGCCGGACTGGGTGGTGTCGGCAAGCTATATCGGAAATGCGAGTCGGCACGTGTGGACCTATCGGTCGCTGAATCACGCGGTCTACATTCCGGGCAGCTCCACGGTTGGGAATACCGCAGCGCGCCGTGTGCTCAGCTTGCTCAACCCGGAAGAGGCACGGTCTGTGGGAAAGCTGGCAGATACGGACGATGGCGGCACCATGAACTACCACGCCATGCTGCTCTCTGTTCAACGCCGGATGAGCCGGGGCGTGACCGCCAGCGCAAATTACACGCGGTCCCGCTGCCTCGGCGACTTCACGCGGGAACTCGCCGACACTCCGGATGTTAATTTTGTTTACACCGATCCGAACAACCGAAGCTTCGACCGGGGAGCGTGCGGCAGCGACCGGCGGCACATCTTCAACTTGACGGCTCTGGCCGAAACGCCGCGGTTTGCGAACACGACGGCCCGCCGGCTGGCGTCCGGTTGGAGATTGTCGCTGATCCATAGACGCTCCTCCGGAGCTCCCCTGAACGTCATTAGCGGGACGGACGTTGCTTTGACCGGAATTATTAACCAGCGGCCGAACCAGGTGCTCGACAACCCCTATACCGGCGACTCCGGGCCGTTGGACAGGTACTTGAATCCGGCAGCCTTCACTCCGCCGGCTGTAGGAACTCTCGGCAACTCGCCCCGTAACGGGGTGGTCGGGCCGAGAACCTGGACGTTCGATATGGCCCTGTCCAGAACCTTCCTGTTGACGGAAGCATACAGACTGGAGGTCCGCGCCCAGGCATACAACGTCTTTAACAGCTTCCGGGCGGGGGATCCTGCTGACGGGGAGTTCCTGGCAAACCTCGGCAGTAGTACCTTCGGCCAGATCCGGACCGCTCTCGATCCCCGAATCCTGGAGCTCGCGCTGAAGTTCGCCTTTTAGGAAGCTGCTGCAAGACCGGTTTTAAGGTGTTGTCACGACCCGGTACTTGCCCTGAGCGAAGTCGAAGGGTGAACCGTTCCCTGATGGACTGCCGGAGGGTCAAGCAATAATTCCGGTTTGCTGCTGACTGTTGCCGTTGGCTCGGGACATTCCGAATTGTGAAAACGCGAAGGGAGGAGACCGGCCAATGAGGACTATTCAGAGGGCGTTCGGTGGAGCGGTTGCGCTAATGGCGGCAGTTTTCCTGCCGTGCTCCGTTTATCCGCAGGCCAGGCCGCTTCCACCAGGCGCCTATGCAAAAAATGTGGAGTACGTCAGTTTCACCAACCTGGGCAGCCGCAATCCCTTCAAGATTTCCATCCATCAGGCCAATGGCCGCTGGTACCTGTACGCGGCCGGGGATAATGAGCGCGGATGGTCGGTCTTGGATATCACCAGTCCGGCGGACCCCTCGGTGGTGAACTGGGTCCCGGGGCCAGCCAATACCAACACGGGGCAGGTGGATATCGCCGAGGGCATCATGATTACACCGATGGCGCGGGCGCGGGCCGGCAGCGACACCGATCCCACCAAGCCGTGGGAGGAAGGGGTGATGCTTTGGAGCCTGGCCGATCCCGTTCACCCCAAGCTGCTCGGTCAATACAAAACCGGCGGCCTCGGCGCGCATCGCAGCGGCTACTATGGGGGAAGGTACATGTATGTCTCCGGCGCCCCCAAAGGCTACCGGGGATATATTTTTCAGATCGTGGATATCAGCGATCCCGCGCATCCGTTCGAAGTCTCGCGCTGGGCGCCTCCGGAACTGGAGCTGTCCGACGAGAACGCGATGAATACGGCCTGGCCCATCGGCCACGGCCTGCACGGACCGCCGGTGGTGGTGGGAAACGTGGCCTATCTGGGCTTTCACCATAAACTGGTGATCCTGGACATCAGCGACGTGCGCTATCCCAAACCGATCAGCGAACTATCGTTTGATCCTCCCTTTACGTTTCGGCTGTTCGCCGTCCACACGGTGGTGGCTTTTCCGAATCGGAAGATTCTCTATACCAACTCCGAAGGGGGTTGCGCGGATGGACCCAGCCAAGTTTCCTTCATTGACGTCTCCGACTGGGCCAAGCCCAGAGTTCTGTCGTATTTCCCCGCCCCGGAGCCGCCTCCGGGCTCCCCGTGGCGGAACTTTTGTGAGAAGAGCCCTGGGGTCGGCGTGCACAACGTCAGCATGTTGTTTCACAATCCGCTCGTGGATCGTTCGGACAACATCCTCTATAGCGCCTATGGCAGTGCGGGTTTGCGGGTCTTTGACATCTCCGACGCTCGTCTTCCCCGCGAGATCGGCTTCTTCGTCCCTCCGGGACGCGGCGGGGGCTCCGACGTAATCGCGGATACGCGCGGCTATATTTACATGTCCGACCGCAGCCAGGCGAGTCCGGGCATTTGGATACTCCGTTACAGCGGCCCGAAGCCCGGGCCGGCGATTCCGGTGCAGCAATATCCGAACACCATCGCGGCCCCCACTTCGAGGTAGTTGTTGGATCGCAGAGGTGCCCCATTGTTGCTGAACCAACGTTCGAACTCAGCAACGATTCATGTTTTCGGCCGGATTCGGAGCGCTCTCGATACCCGAATCTTAGTGGTCGCGATGAAGTTCGTCTTTTAGCACCGAGAACAGAAGCTTCCGCGCAATTGAAGATTCTGTTCTGAGCCGTGCTCCCGCTTGCATTGTGGTAGCTGGGGAGTCGGGCCGCTGATGAGCGCCGAAGATGGGATCGAACGAGCGTGAAAATAGCCAAGCAGACACACCAGAACGGAGGGAAAAACATGAGGGAGACAACGAGCTCGGAGATGACTCGCAGGGAGCTTTTGAAGACGGTGGCGGGGGCGGCTGTGGCCGGGGCTGCGGGAGTGGGCGTTTCGCCGGTCCTCGCGCAGCAAGCGCCTGCCGGGGAGAACATCGAACTGATCATCGCGAAAACCAAACCACCGGGCGATCCGTCCTGCCGGGCCGTCGAATTCCAACCGGGTGCGACGAGAGTCGAAGACGGAATGCGCATCGAGCAAGACGTGGCGGTAAAGATGCGCGATGGCAAGACCATGTACGTGGATATCTACCGCCCGGATGGCGCCAACAACGTGCCGGCGATCGTTGCCTACGGCGGCGGGAAGGCGCCGCGAGAGGGGCAGTATAGGCGCGGCGTGCCGCTGTCGCATCCCGGGAGTGAAGGGACACTCCCCGGCACGGAGTGGGGTCTGGTCGAGATCTCCAAATATGCGAAGTTCGAAGGCCCCGACCCAGCCTACTGGTGCAAGCACGGCTACGCGGTGGTCAACACCGACTATCGCGGCTCGAACCGGTCGGAGGGCATCGGCCAGTTGTACGGGAGGCAGGGGGGGCGCGACTGCTACGACCTGACCGAGTTCCTGGCGGCTCAGCCCTGGAGCAACGGCAAGGTGGGGATGTCGGGCAACTCGCAAGTGGCCACTTGGCAGTGGATGGCGGCCGCGGAACGCCCGCCCCACATGGCCGCCATCGCTCCCTGGGAGGGGTGGAGCGACCTGTACCGCCAGATCGTAATGCCGGGAGGAATCCCGGAGGTTGGGATCCGCAGCGGTGCGGTCAGAAACTGGTGCGGCGGCGACGGCGTCGAGGACGTCATTGCCATGATGCGCAAGTACCCGCTCATGAATGAGTACTGGGAGGGCAAGATCGCCCGCCTGGAGAACATCAATATCCCCATCTACGTCACCGCCAATTTTAAGCATTGGCACTGCCTGGGAAGCCTGGACGGTTTCCGCAAGGTTCCCGTCCGCGACAAATGGCTCCGCGTGATCGAAAATTTTGAGTGGCCGGACTACTATGCTCTCCCGCAGATGGAAGACCTGCGGCGCTTCTTCGACCGCTATCTGAAAGGCATACAAAATGACTGGGAAATGACGCCGCGCGTGCGCCTGTCGGTGCTCGACCCCGGCGGGCTGGACCAGTTGAACCGTCCCGAGAAGGAATGGCCGCTGGCCCGGACTCAGTACGAGAAGCTCTACCTGGACGCATCTGCGGGCGCGCTTTCGTCGCAGCCGGGGCAGCGCGAGTCCCAAACGCAGTACGCCTCCGGAACCGGGCACGCCAACTTCGTTGTCCGGTTCGACAGAGAGACGGAACTGACCGGCTACCTGAAGCTGCGCTTGTGGGTGGAGGCCGATGGGGCGGACGATCTGGATTTGTTTGTGTACGTTCAGAAGCTCGACCGCAAAGGCGAGTGGCTCCCCAGCAAGGTGCTGAACCACCCGCATCCCGGCGCGCAGGGCTGGCTTCGCGTCTCCCACCGCGAACTCGACCCGGCGCGCTCTACACCCTCCGAACCTTACGTGGCGCACCGGCGCCAACAGATGTTGCGTCCCAAGGAGGTCGTTCCGGTCGAGATCGGGATCGTGCCCACCAGCATGCTCTGGCACCCGGGCCAGCAATTGCGCGTGGTGGTGGCAGGGCACTTTATGAATACGAGGGGCCCGGACTGGTGGGAGCGTTGGAGGTATGAATCGCTCACCGGGGGCGCCGCCATTATCCATACGGGCGGGAAGTACGACTCGCACCTTCTGGTGCCGAGGATTCCCATTTGATTGCCATTCGGGCAGGAGAGCTTTCCCGGGCGGGCAGAGCAACCAGACCGATCCCAGGCCGCGGCTGACTCCGCTTGCGTTGAAGGTGGTGCACTACACCATTTTTGGCGTTGCTGTAAAACAAAAAGCGATGATGTCATCCTGAGCCCTTCGGCTTCGCTCAGGGTAAACTCCGCGAAGGATCTGCTTTAATTTGAGGTCTGCAATGCGTTGTGGAGGAAATCAGATTCTTCGGACCGACCAAGAGCGTCGGCCCTCAGAATGACGACATCGTGGGCCAGCGGCGGCGGGCAACATTCAAATTCGCGGGAATCTCACGGAGGATACCACCATGATTTCGCTGGGCAGAGCCTTGGCCGCAGTGATTCTGCTCGCACCATTCGCGTACGGGGCGGGGGAGGGAACCATCTCCGGCACGGTGAAGGACCCCGCGGGCGCGGCTTTCAAAGGGGTGTTTGTGCGGGCCTACAATGTGAAAACCAAAATGACTGTGAGCGTATTGTCCGACAAGCAGGGTCACTATCGGGCGCCGAACCTGCCGCCTGGAGATTATCGAGTTCGCGCCACGGCGGTCGGATACAAGGATGACCTGCGCGGCGACATAAAGATTGCTGCGAGCCAATCATTGACTCTGAATTTCACCCTCCAGAAAGGAATGGCTCGCTGGGAGGACCTGAGCCTCTATCAAGGAGTGCGGTTGTTGCCGCAAGCGCGAGGCAAGGAGTTGCTCGAGACCCAGTGCTTTGAATGCCACCACTTTCAAACCCGGATGGCCGCGAAGCCCCGGAATGAAGCGGGTTGGAGAGCGGCCATGAACTACATGCGGGAGTCCGAAGGGTTCCGCGGGGAGTTCCGTGCGCTGACCGACCGCCCCTATATCTTCTGCTGCCCGGAGCGCGTGGCCTACCACAACGAACGCAGGGCGATCACCGAGCAGGATTACAACGAGATGATTTCCTATCTGGCCAAGTATTTCGGCCCCGATTCGAGGACTCCATCCCCCGAAGAATCGCCGCACTACAAGGAATTGGTGCGGCCTGTCAGCGATGAGGCCACGCAGATCGTCTATGTGGATTACCCCATGCCGGGGCCGGACCGCTATCCCTTCAGCGCCGCTCCGGACAAGAATGGGATCGCGTGGATTCCCTACTTCGGAAGGGCCAATCAGATCGCGCGGCTCGACCCCGCTACGGGCGAAGTGCAGGAGTTCCCGGTGCCGCACAAAGGCACCGCCGCAATTCACACCGCCGTACCGGCCCCGGACGGCACCGTGTGGCTCGGAGAGCAGGCCCCGGGCAAGCTTGGAAAATGGGACCCCGTTACCAGAACGATTACGGAATATCAGGACCCGGGTCTGCGCCGACCGGATGCCATTATGGGGAGTGCCTCCAAGCACACGGTTCGCGTAGATGCCAGCGGAAGAATCTGGGCTAGCGGCGCGGTGAGTCTCTTCGATCCCAAGACCAAAGAGTTTACTCATTTCCCGGAACTGCCTGCGGCCTATGGCGTCGTTCTGGATGCGGCCGGAAACGGCTGGTTTACGGAGTTCCCCCGCCGGGACGGGATGTTGGCCAAGGTGGACGGAAAGACCGGGAAAGTGACGAAATATCATACCCCCACCCCGAAGTCCGGCACGCGGCGAATCCAAATAGATCGGGACGGAATGGTCTGGATCGCAGAGTATTATCCCGGCAAGATCGCCCGCTTTGACCCCAAGACCGAGACGTTCAAGGAATACCAGTTGCCCGGCCCCAGCCCCACTCCCTATGCGTTTGAGATTGATAATCAGGGCCGCCTCTGGTACTCCTCGTTTGATATGGATACCGTGGGGTGCCTCGATCCGAAGACCGGCAAGGTGATCGAATATCCGTTCCCGTATTCGGAAAACACCATGCGGGAATTCTTCCGCGACGCCCAAGGACGGATCTGGTTTGGCACGCCCGCGAATAACAAGGTAGGGTACTTTATTCCGCCCACGGGGAGCTAAGACAAGCGGGTCCGGCCGGGGAGTGCGCCCGTGGGCTCCCCCATCGGCAGACCTGTTGCTTCCTGCTCCCGCTGCTCGTCGTCCTGGTCGTTCATTGCGGCAGGCGCGCCCGAATCTCGCCACGCAGTTCTGCGGCCGAGGAGTGCAATTCGACCAATTCCCCCGCCTCACGCGCCGCTATGGGGATGCCGTCGCGGAAGAGGACACGGTTGGTAGCGAACGCCGTGACTCGTTGGCCAGGCGTGGTGATCCCGGCCAGGTTGAGCGGATCGGCCCCCGAGACGCGGATGAATTGTCCGCTCGGCGGCTTGCGGCGAATGGCCCGCAACTGCCCGACCGCTTCCGGCAGCGCGTACTGCTCGCCCGAAAATCCCGCCACGAACCGCCCGCCGCGAATCTCGCCGCGCGCTTCGAGCCTGCGAAACTGATAGAGCAACTCCCGCCACGGCGGCAACCCGGTCTCGCGTTCGAGCAGACGATGGAACACGACGCCGTAGCGGCGCAGCAGTTGGCGGGCGCAGAGTTCCACGACATCTGAATCTCTTAGCGCCGCCGTCTCGGCGGTTCCACGCTCCTTTACTTCTTCTGCCTTCTTTGCCTCTTTTGCTTCCTCTGGTACTGCCCGCCGGAGCGCGGACCAGCGCCCCGCCGTGGGCGGGATCACGGGCAGGATGCCGGGCCGGCCATCCTTATGTTTCGTATCGCTGGTGCCAAGTGTTTTGTCGGGAGCTACCACCAGCGCGCGCAGGCCCGCAAAACCGTCGCCCGTTACCCGCCCGGAAGCGATCAGCTCACGCAAGGCCGTCTCCACTTGCGTCCGCAGCAGCCCCGTCGCGGAAACGATCTCTTGAAAGAAGGATGCCCCCCGGCTCCCCAAATGTTCGAGCACCTGCGTGGCGGCCTGCCCTGAGCGAAGTCGAAGGGCGCTTGACCTGCTCTCGTCGTTCTTCGAAGAGAACTGTTTCGCCGCCAGCGCCAGCCACGCTTCCATCCGGTCGCGGTAGAGGAGAGAAACCGGGGACGCGCGCGTGGCGGCGGCGTGGCCGTCGGAATCCGGGGGAGGGAAGAGCCGCATCCAGACCAGTTCCCCGGACAGGCAAAGCTGGTCCAGCCAAGCCGGGTCATAGCGCAGCACGCGCGCCGCAAGAATCTCGCTTTCCCAGGCGGCAGCGGGGATTTCAAATCCTTGCAACAGACTGGCGACGGCCGCCACGCCGAGCGGCCCCTCCACGCGATAGTCGGGGTCGGTGTGCTGCCACGCGAAGAGGAACCGCATGAACTCTGCTGCCGTGACCGGCTCGATCTCTTTGCGCAGCCGGTCGAGCGTAGCGCGGTGAATGCGCGCCAGCAGCCGCCGGTCGCACCACTCGACCGTCTCCTTTGCCTCCTGTGCTTCCCTACTCAAACTATTTTCGCTGTCATCCCGAGCGAAGCGAGGGACCTGCACTTCTGCTTCCTTTGCTCCCGTGAAGCGCCCGCGCAGGACGAAGCCTTCTTTTTCGAGGGCCAGCAGCGCGGTTTCAATCTCGTCCGGCGGCAGGCCCATGGACCGCGCCACCGTTTCCACCGTGACGGGTCCGAGCGTTTCCATGCGTCCGCGCACAATCTCGACCAGCGCCTGTTCCTTCGTCCAGCTTCGGGCCTGCTCGCGCGGAGGTGCGGAGATCGGCGGCGCGTAACGCGCATCGGGAAATACGCAATCCAACTGCGGCTTGCGCTCGGCGGCGATCCACAACATCGGACCGCGTCCCGTATCGAGGCGCGCCGCGCGGCTGGCTGCGGCCAGTTCGTCGAAATACGGCGTCCAACCCACCCCTTCGCTTTCGGCAAGAAAGCCGGCGAGCAGGAGCGCGTCGTGCAACTCGTCGGCATTTTCAACCTGCGGCCACGCTTGGTCGCGCACGGCGGCGATGGCCTGTGGGTCGAGCCGTCCGATCTCGTCCGCCGAGCGGACCTCCCCGCGCGAACGCGTCTGCACGGCGCGGGCTCGGCGCTCTTCGAGCGGCGCATCATCGAGGAAGGCATACGGGCGCACGTTCAGAATTTCGTGCGCGAGCGGCGAAGGCTCGACGGTATCGCGCGCGAGTAATCGGATTTTGCCCTGCTCCATCGCCCGCAGCACGCCCCGGAAGCCGTCAATATCCATTGCCTCGGTCAGGCAGTCATGAATCGTCTGCCCGACCAGCGGATGATCGGGAATCTCAATCGGCCCCGTCAGATTCTCCGCGCACGCGGCGCTGTCGGGAAACACAGCGACCAGCAAGTCGTCGGCTCTCATGCGCAGCAGGGCCGCAGGAACTTTCTTGCCTCCCCGCTGGCGGATGATGGCGAGCGAGCGCGAGGCGTTCCATCGCCAGCGCGTCGGGAACATGGGCGCGGCCAGCAGAGCCTGCACCAGCAGCGCCTCGGCGGTGCTGGCCGTCAGGTAAGAGAAAACCTCTTCGAGCGGAAAGCTGTGCTGCGGCCCGAGCGAGAGCACAATGGCGTCCTCGTTGGCGGCGGCCTGCAATTCAAAATTGAAGCTGCGGCAGAAGCGTTTGCGCAGCGCCAGGCCCCAGGCGCGGTTGATCCGTCCGCCGAAGGGCGCGTGCACAATCAGTTGCATCCCGCCGGTCGGGTCGAAGAACCGCTCCAGGATGAGGGTCTTCTGCGTCGGCAGGTCTCCCAGCGCCTGCTTCGCCGCGCTGAGGTAAGCGGTGATCTCCGACGCCGGGGCTTCCGCGATGCCTGCCTCTTCCTGAAGCCAGCGCACGGCCTCCGCGGGTTGTTCGAGACGCTTCTCGATTTCTTCGCGCAGTTCCGAAACTTCCTCTGACAACTCCGCCGTGCGCGCCGGCGCTTCACCCAGCCAGAACGGAATCGACGGCGGCTGGCCGTGCGCGTCCTCGACGCGCATCACGCCGGTCTCGACGCGCAGAATCCGCCATGCCGTGT
>MEKR01000190.1:0-10005 GCA_001767035.1 Acidobacteria bacterium RIFCSPLOWO2_02_FULL_61_28 | reverse complement strand
TTGCCGAGCTGGAAAATGTCCCCGGGCATGCTCTCGATGGCAAAGTCTTCGTTGACGGTTCCGACGAAGAGGCCTTCCGGTTCGAGAACCACTTGATAGTCAGCATTGTCCGGGATGGCACCGCCGGAAGTGATGGCCGCCAGACGCGCGCCTTTGCGCGCCCGCACGCGCCCGCCCACGCCGTCGTAGTGCAGATGCGCTCCGCTGCGGCCGCGCCGCACCGAAAAGCCTTCGGCGAGCATGTGCAGCACTTCGTCGAACTCTTCGCGCTTCAAGTTCCGGTACGGGTGCGCGCCGCGACAGAGTTCATAGAGCTGATCAACGTCCCAGCCCTCGCGGTCTTCCGTTGCCGCAACTTCGGCGACGATCTGCTGAGCTAGGATGTCGAGCGGCTTTTCCGGGACCGTAAGGCGGTCGAGCGAGCCGTGGCGCACGGCGCGCAACAACGCGGCGCACTCGACCAGTTCATCGCGGCTCAACGCAAAAACGCGTCCGTGGGGGGTTGCCCCGAGCGTATGGCCCGAGCGCCCGACCCTCTGCAAGAACGTCGCAATCGAGTGCGGCGAGCCGATCTGGCAGACCAGGTCCACCGTGCCGATGTCAATGCCGAGTTCGAGCGACGCCGTCGCCACCAGGGCCTGCAACTGGCCGGACTTCAGACGCTGCTCGGCGCGCAGGCGGTGCTGGCGCGAGAGGCTGCCGTGGTGCGCCGTCACTTTGTCCTCGCCCAGGCGCTGGCTCAGGTGCATCGTGACGCGCTCGGCGAGCCGCCGGGTGTTGACGAATACGAGCGTGGTGCGCTCGGCCCGGATCAGCGCAGCCAGACGGTCGTAGATTTCTTCCCACGTTTCGTTCGAGCAGACGGCGGAAAGCGGCGAGGAGGGAATCTCGATGGCAAGGTCCATCTTGCGGGCGTGGCCGGTGTCAATGATGGCGCAGAGCGGATGGCCGTGGCCGTCGAGGCCGCGCGTGCCCACCAGGAACCGCGCCACTTCCTCGATCGGTCGCTGTGTCGCCGAGAGGCCGATGCGGACGGGTTTCGTGCGCGCCACGGCGTCGAGGCGTTCGAGCGAGAGCGCCAGGTGCGAGCCGCGCTTGTCGCGGGCGACCGCGTGGATTTCGTCCACGATCACCGTGCGAACCGTGCGCAGCAGCGGGCGGCTCTTTTCCGCCGTCAGCAGGATGTAGAGCGACTCGGGCGTCGTGACCAGGATGTGCGGCGGCTTGCGGAGCATCTTCTGGCGCTCGCTCGCAGGCGTGTCGCCGGTTCGGACCCAGGTGCGGATTTCCGGGACGATCAGGCCCATCCGCCACAACTGCTCCTGGACGCCGGAGAGCGGCACGGCGAGGTTCTGCTTGACGTCGTTCGAGAGCGCCTTGAGCGGAGAGATGTAGAGGACTTGGAGTTCATTGCCAAGCCGGCCTTCGATCCCTTGCCGGACCAGCGCATCAATCGCCGTCAGAAACGCCGCGAGCGTCTTGCCGGAGCCGGTGGGCGCGGCGATGAGCGTGTCCCGGCCTTCTTGAATCGCGGGCCAGCCGAGGCGCTGCGGCTCGGTCGGGGAGCCAAACGCGGCCTCGAACCACGCGGCCACGGCGGGATGGAAATTGCGCAAAGACATTTCGCTACCGCCCTCTGGAACTATTTCATTATACCGTGAGGAAGGAATGCCGCCCCGATCAGAAAGGGCGTCATGGATTGGTGGTCAGGGCTTCGACCACCGCGTCGTGCACGGCGGGCCGGACCTGGCGGATGGCTTCATTCGTCCGGGACGGATGGACGCGGTTGGTGAGCAGAATCACGAACCAATCCTTCTCGGGATCAATCCAGAGCGACGTGCCAGTAAAGCCGAGATGTCCGTAGGACGCCGCGGAAAAGTGGCGGCCGCAGGAGGAAGGCTCGCTCGGCTTGTCCCAGCCGAGACCGCGCGGCGAGCTTTCAGCGGCAGGCCGTCCTACACCAAAGCTACGGACGGGAGGCCAGGCGCGCGTGAACTCTGCAATCGTGGCGGGTTGGACGATCTGCGCGGCATCCTCACTGGGCGCTTTGCCGCCCGCCAGCATCATCCGGCAGAATGACGCGAGGTCTCCCGCGGTCCCGAACAAGCCCGCGTGCCCGGCCACTCCGCCCATCACCCAGGCGTTCTCGTCGTGGACTTCGCCGCGGACCAGGCGCTTGCGGAACTCGTTGTCCTGCTCGGTGGGAGCGATCCGCTCCCAAACCGGCTGCGGCGGGTTGAACCGCGTGTCCTTCATTCCGAGCGGCGCAAAGATTTCCTTTTCGCAAAACACATCCAGGCTTTGCTTGGACGCGCGCTCGATGATCTCGCCGAGCAGAATAAAACCCACGTCGCTGTAGAGGGTTTTCCTTCCCGGAGCTTCTTCCAGCGGCAGCGCGAGTGCCTCTTCGATAACGTGAGATTTTTCCCGCGCCCGCAGAAAGAATTGTTCATACGCGGGCAGCCCCGAAGTGTGCGCGAGCAGATGCCGCACGGTGACTTCTCCGCGCGCTGCCCAGAGCGGGTCCGCCGCCGTGTCGTACGGTTCGATGAAATCCGGAAGGTAGAAGGCAACGGGGCGGTCGAGCGGGAGCAACCCTCGCTCCACCAGGATCATCGCTGCCGTCGTTGTGGCAACCACTTTGGTCAATGACGCGAGATCGTAAATGGTGTCGGGCGCCACGGCGGAGGCATCGTCCGCGTACGTCAATCGGCCCAGGGGAAGCACGGCGAGCTTCCCCTGATGCCCTACGGCCAGCACCGCCCCTGGAAAAGCGCGCTGCTCGACGGCGGTCCGCAAGACCGCGCGGGCCTGCTCGAATCGTTCCGGGTTCAGAGTTGGAAACGGGACCATCGTGTTGGCCCATCACGCCGGGACGCGGCGGATGTCCGCGCCGAGCGCGCTCAGTTTCTCTTCGATGTGCTCATAGCCGCGGTCAATGTGATAGACGCGCTCGACGATGGTTTCGCCTTGGGCGGCCAGGCCCGCGAGCACCAGGGAGGCGCTGGCGCGCAGGTCGCTCGCGGTCATGGGAGCGCCGCTCAGCGGCGTCGGTCCGCGCACCACGGCGCGGTTGCCTTCGACGCGAATATTCGCACCCAGGCGCGCCAATTCCAGCGCGTGCAGAAAGCGGTTCTCGAAAATAGTTTCGGTGAGGAGCGAGGTCCCCGCCGCCTGCGTGACCAGGGCCATGTACTGCGCCTGCATGTCGGTGGCGAAGCCGGGATACTCTTCCGTGGTCATGTCGGCGGCCTGGAGCGGCTTGTCAGTCGAAACGCGCAGGCTCGTCGGCGTGGGCGTCTCGATATGCAAACCGACTTCGCGGCATTTCTCGATCACTGTGAGCAGGTGGCCCGCGCGGCAATCCGCGATGGTCAGGTCGCCTCCGGTGATGCCCGCCGCTATGACAAACGTGCCGGCCTCGATGCGGTCGGGGATGACGGCGTGGGCGGCCCCGCCGAGGCGCGGGACTCCTTGAATGCGAATCGTGGATGTCCCCGCGCCTTCGATCCGCGCCCCCATTTTTGTGAGCAGACTGGCTAGGTCTTCGACCTCCGGCTCGCGGGCGGCATTTTCGAGCACGGTCTCGCCGTCGGCCAGCACCGCCGCCATCATCAGGTCTTCGGTGCCCGTCACGGTGATGCGTTCGAAATAAATCCTCGCGCCGCGCAGCCGCCCGGCGCGGGCGACGACCATGCCGTGCTCGGTCGAGATTTGCGCGCCGAGTTTTTCGAGACCCTTCAAGTGCAGGTCAATCGGCCGCGCGCCGATGGCGCAACCTCCCGGCATCGAGATGCGCGCCTGCCCGCCGCGCGCCACCAGCGGCCCGAGAATCAGCGTGGAGGCGCGCATCGTCCGCACGAGTTCCCACGGCGCTTCGACGCTTGTAATTTTCTGCGCCTCGACCCGCAAACGCCGCCGAACCGGGGAGGGCGCAGAGCCGGGCGCGGGTCCCTGATCTTCCAGGCCGACGCCGAGCGTGGCGAGCAGATGGCACGTTGTCTTGATGTCCCGGACAGCGGGGAGATTGTCGAGCGTGACCGGCTCGTCGGTGAGCAGGCAGGCGGCCAGGCACGGCAGCGCCGCGTTCTTGGCCCCGCTGATGTGCACCGTCCCGCGCAACGGGACTCCACCGCGAATCACAAATCGGTCCATCGTCGTCTTTCAAGAATACAATGCCACAGAAACACGGAGACACAGAGAAAAGAAGTTAGAAGTTAGAATTGAGAAGTCAGAAGACCGGATTCAGAATGAGATTGCGGACGATTTCCTTCCAACTTCCAACTTCTGTCTCCCCCGGCCCGGCTGAGCGCCTGGCGCGGGGCCGTGGCTGACTTCTGAATTCTTCTTCCCCAATGGACGCCGGGATGTTGGGCGGCAGAGGCCGCGCTCAAGGCTCTTTCCGCTGCGCTCCGTGCTGAAGGGTAAGGATCGTGACCCGCTTGCCGCGCACACGGTACAGAACGATGTAGGGAGTGCCTCCGATGACCAACTCCCGAACGCCAGGCTCGGTTCCGGCTCGGCCGAGGTACGGATGGAGCCTCAGAGCTTCCACCATTGCCACGAGGCGCGTGGCCAAGCGTTCCGCTGCCTCTGGATCGTCCAGGGCGATGTAAGCGCGAATTTCCCGAAGCCGCGCGCGCGCCAGGGGAGACCAAACGATTTCTATCGGCACAGGGGGCGGCACCCATCCTCACGAAACAGGGTTTCATTCATCGTGGTTCCTGCCGCAAACGCACTTCGGCGGCGGCTGTTCCCGCTCGGTGCCCCAAGAGAGGAGCCAAGCCTTCATGTCCTCGTGTCGGATGTAGTGCCCGGTCTTGATTTGCCGATCCGCCCGGCGGATTTCCGCCCGCATTCGTTCCTGGTCGGCAACGTAGGATTCCACGGCGTCGGAAATGAGAAAGTTGGAGCTGCGGCCGGAGGTCTTTGCCAGCTTCGCCAGTCTCTTCTTGATCGCCGGCTTCAGCCGGATGCTTAAGGTCGCGCTGCGAGTGTTTGCCATAAACACATTTTAGCACATTGCATCCGAGCCGCGACCGTTAGGGAGCGGGCCCGCTCGCTTACGCTCCCTTCGGCTGCGCTCAGGGCAGGCGTGGCTCGGAATCTAAACAAAGTTGCCGATGCCGGCGACCATGACGCCCATCACATCCCCGTTCGGCTCCAGGACGACCAGATCGGCGTCGGCGCCGGGGCGCAGGCTGCCTTTGCGGTCTCCCAATCCGATGAGTTGCGCCGGGTTCCAGCTCGCCATACGAACCGCGTCGCACAGGCTAATTCCCGTCAGCCGCATCATGTTGCGGACGGCGCAGTCTTGCGTCAGGACGCTCCCGGCAAGCTTTCCTTCGCTGTTGCGGCAGACGAGTTGGCCGGTGCGCGGGTCATCCCCGACCGGGTTTTCGCTGACCAGAATTTCCATCCCTCCCAAGAGATACCGGCCCGGACCCATTCCCGTGGCGCTGACGCCGTCTGTAACCAGGGCGATACGCGAGATGCTCTTGGCGCGCACGAGCAGCCGCAGCGCCGGCTCGGAGACGTGCACGCCGTCGGCGATCACCTCCGCGACCACACGGTCATCGGTGAGGACCGCGCCAAGGATGCCGGGATCGCGATGCGCAAACGGGCGCATGGCGTTATAGACATGGACGGCATGAGCGGCTCCAGCGGCGATGGCGCGCTCGGCCTGTTCGTAGGAGGCGTTCGAGTGGCCGAGAGCCACTCGCACGCCGTTTTGCATCGCCGCCGCTTGCAGCTCGGACGCGCCCTCCAGTTCCGGCGCCAGCGTAAGGATGCGCAGCGCGCCGCCTGCCGCCGACAGCAGTTCCTCGAACAGCTTGCCCGACGGCGGCTGGAGATGCTCCCGCAGGTGCACGCCGCGACACTCCGCGCTCAGGAAGGGGCCTTCGAGATGGATGCCGACCGGCTCGGCCCGTGGCGCTCCGAAAGGCGGTTTCGTCTTCCAGGACCGCATCGTCGCGCTGAGACCTTCGAGCGCGCGAAGCAAAACCGGCGGCGAAGCCGAGAGCGTGGTGGGAACGAAACAAGTGGTCCCGTGCTCCAGGACAAACGCCGCGACGGATTCGAGGGCCTCGGAGGTCCCTTCCATCACGTCGTGCCCCGCCGCGCCGTGGATGTGCACATCCACAAAGCCGGGCGCGAGAATCTTGTCGCCCAGCTCGACTCGGCGCGCGGCGGCAGGAACCGTGACCGCTTCGCGCGGGCCGGCCGCCCGGATCACGCCGTCTTCGATCAGGACAACGCCGTCCTCGATGATTTCAAGCGGAGTGAAGATGCGCGCAGCAGTAAGAGCAATGAGTGTCATAGATGTGCGATGCCAGCGATGTGAAGGCTGTAATCAGAGCCGCGAGCGCAAGGGAGCGGTGGATCCTTCCCCGAGGATCGCCCGCAAATCGCCCTCATGCCGCGTGAGCAATTTGGCCGCAGCCCGGCGATTAAGCCCCGTGTGCAGCATGACCATTCCCAGCTTCGTATCCCGGCCGGCGGCCCGCAGCGCGCGCGCGGCCGTCGCGTGATCCACTCCGGCCACTTTCTCAAGGATGGAGCAAGCGCGTTCGAGGAGCTTCCGGTTGGTGGGCCGGACGCCGACCATGTAATTGCGATAGACGTTTCCGAGGCGGATCATCGCGGCGGTCGAGATCATGTGCAGGACCATTTTTTGCGCCAGGGCCGCCTTCATGCGCGTCGAGCCGGCGATGACTTCCGGCCCGGTCTGCGGGACGATGGCGATGCGGGCCAGACGAGTGACGGGCGAGCCGGGATTCCCCGTGACGGTCACGGTCGTAGCGCGGCGCGACCGGGCGTACCGCAGCGCCCCGAGCGTGTACGGCGTCCGGCCGCTTGCGGTCAGCCCGATCACCACGTCCCGCGGACCAATCTGGCGGGCCGCGAGATCACGGCGTCCTTGCGCGTCGTCGTCTTCCGCAGCCTCGGCCGCCCGAGTCAACGCGCGCGTCCCGCCGGCGATGACCGCCTGCACCGTCTGCCGGGAGACGCCGAAAGTGGGAGGGCATTCCGAGGCATCGAGCACGCCGAGACGCCCGCTGGTTCCTGCGCCTACGTAGATCAGCCGGCCCCCGCGCCGCAGCGCCTTTACAACGGCGTCCACGGCCTTCGCGATGTTCGGGATTTCGGCTCGCACCGCCGCCGGGACGGTGGCATCCTGCTCCTGGATCGCCTGCAAGATGGCGGCCGTGTCGAACGAATCAATCGCAGTGCTGAGGGGGTTCGGTTGCTCCGTGGTCAAGCTCGGCATCATTTATCCCGCCATGCGGGATTGCGCAGGGTTGTCAGCCACAGAGGCGCCCGGAAGAAGAAGTCAGAAGACAGAAGTCAGAATGAAAAACAACAAAAACCCGTCATCCCGAGGACCCCGGCTTGCCGGGGGAAGAGGGACCTGCACTTCTCCTGGCTTCTGGCTCCTTACTGCTAACTCCTGATGTTGGGTCCTCTGCGGGTCGTCTTACTCGCGGGCTTCCGTGATGGTGACCGGAGCGCTCAGCGCGAAGTTGAGCACGGTTTCGCTGCCGATCTCGGCCGCATCGCCGCGCGTTCCCAGCACGACGGCCGTGCCCGCGCCGGCTCCGGTGGCTGCGCCGATCCCCGCTCCTTTACCGCCGCCGGCAATGGCCCCGATGGCGGCCCCGATGCCGGTGCCGATGGCGACCTTGGTCGCATCCTTAGTCTGGGTGGTTTTCGCTTCGACCGCGACGTTGCCGGTGGAGATGGTAACGGTCTGTCCGTCCGTCGTCTTGAGACGATTGAGCGCGATGGAAAGGCTGGCCACGCCTCTCACTCGTCCGCCGGGATCGGACTCAACAATTCGGCCTTCGACGGTAGAGCCTTTGGGAGCAATCACCCAGTCGCCTTGCGTAAGGGCTTCTTCGAGCGTTGCCGCGAAGGCATCCCCCGTCTTCTGCGTTTTTGTCGAGAGGGTCGTGGTGGTGCGAACTTTCAAAGCGGTTCCGGCCGCCAGGGTCGCCGTGCGGGGCGGCGGCGGCGCCGGTCTGGCGGTGGCTGCCGGGGACGCAGCGCGGGGCTGGGCGGCCGGCGACGCGGGAGCCTGCCGCGGTGCTGCCGGGGGCCGTGCAGCCTGTGTCGCGGGGGCAGCAGGTTGCCCGGACGGAGCTTCGCCGGGGGTGGCTGACTCCGGCTGGCTCAGCGTTCCGCTGGAGGATTCCTCCGCCGGCGGCGTGCCGGCCTGCTGACATCCGGGTTGTGAGATAGCGAGCGTGAGGGCCAATGCCGTTGCCCAAAACCAAACTTTCTTTTCTGTGTTCATAGAAAACCTCCGGTCGAGATGTTTTCGTCGCGGCCGAGGCCGCGGAACGTGCCAGGAAAATACCCTGGGCCAACACTCGCGTCCGGGGGGACACCCAGGCGCGTGCTCACTTACTCCTAATTCGGACTCTACGCCCTCGGCGGCGAACTGTCAATCGCGACGGCAACACTCTGCCATCGCGCGCGATCCGGCCGGCTTGTCTCGCGGTTCCGCATTCGCTATGCTCGCTCTCGGAGGCCGCCCCAGTGGTGACGAGCCTCCCGCCCGCCGCACGCGGGCGCAGGGAGACGCCGTGCATATCCCGCTTGTCACTCGTCACTTGTCACTCATCACTGCGGCGGATACGCTCCTCAACCTGGCGATATTTATGGGGATTCTGGGACTAAGCGCCGTCCTGACCGAGCTCTTCACCCGGAAGATGTACTACCGCTGCCGCCAGTGCGGCACGTTGAACGCCAAGCGCCGGACCCAGTGCCGCTCCTGCGGGCAGGTCCTTCCGTAACGTCGCCGGACCTCTCGAATCCCCGTCGGCTTCTAGGCCCACAACGCGGGAGCAGGCAGCCACACCGGAGAAGAACTGCGGCGTCAGCCAACGGTATTCATTGGCGACCATGCAGGGAACCGGTTCCGCGAGGTCCGTGGCCTTGACTCACGGGGTGAGCAGGTGTCCGGCTGTGTTATCCTAAGTCTTGCCAGCACGAAAAATCTCTTAGGCAGAGTTTCGAGGAGGAATCCAAATGAAGCACGCCGTATCTGTAGCAGCGCTCGCGCTGCTCTCCGTCCTACCGCTTGTCGCCCAGAGCCCGCAGGGCTGGAAGGTGCGCTCCGATCGCAGCATGAGCGCGTCGGACCCCGACGCCGCGGGCGCCATCAAGTTCGTCACGATGGGCACAGGCTTCCATGCGACCAACCCCCAAGCCGCCGTCTACTGGAACCCGGCCAACACGGTCACCGGGAATTACACGCTCAAGGGGACCTTCAATCTGATGAGACCGAGCAGCCATCCGAACTACTACGGCCTGGTGTTCGGCGGGAGCGATCTGGAAGGCGCGGGGCAGAGCTACATCTACTTCATGGTGGCGCAGGATGGCACTTGGCTTCTCAAACGCCGCGAGGGGAGCGCAGCGCCGAATGTGACGAGAAATACCCCGAGCGACGCCGTGAAAAAGCCCGACGCCAGCGGCAAGTCCGTCAATGCGCTCGAAGTGCGCGTGACGGCGGACAAGATCGAGTACGTCGTCAACGGCACCACCGTCCACACCACGCCCAAGACCGGGCCGACGGCGAAGACCGACGGCATCTACGGCATCCGGGTCAATCACCAACTGGAGGTTCATGTGGACGGGTTCGCGGTCACGAAGCAGTAGCCCGCTCCGCCACGGGAATGCGCCGCGACAAGTTAATTATTGTGCAGCGCTATACTGGGAGCAGCGGATAGGAGTTGCGATGGCAAAGCAATCGAAGATCGTTCACAGCGACCCCGAAATTCTCGGCGGCATCCCCGTATTTGTCGGGACACGCGTTCCGGTGAAGACGCTATACGACTATCTCGAGGCGGGTGATTCGCTGGACGAATTCCTGAACGATTTTCCATCCGTCACCCGGAAGCAGGCGGTCGCGGCGCTCGAACTGGCCAGAGAGATGACCGAAGCGCATGCGACTGTTGCTCGATGAATGCGTCCCGAGGCCCCTCAATCGTGACCTGG
>MEKR01000189.1 GCA_001767035.1 Acidobacteria bacterium RIFCSPLOWO2_02_FULL_61_28 | reverse complement strand
GATCGAATGTCGGGGACGCAAACGGCTCGTAGCCCTCGATGGCAGCTTGCAGCCCGCGGTCCCGCCAGGACTCATACCCCTGCACTATGAGAAATGCCCCGACCAGCACGGCCGCGATCCCCCAGGGGGAAAGCAGCAGCGCCCGGATCGAGCGCCGTTCGCCGGAGTGGGTGGAGCCGTTCATGGGTGGATACCAATTCGCTTCCCGGGAAGGACGAATCGTCCACTCAGCCGCGAGCCGCCCGGGAGATCTTTGACTTCCGAAGCCGACGCCTGCCACGCTTCGTCGGCTGCAGCGCTCTTCCAAACGCCCCACTGAGGCTCGACGTTTCGCGGGCAACCCGCTCCGCGAGGAATACTTTGAGCAGCGACTGATAGGGGACATCGCGCTTGTTGGCCAGTTCCTTGAGTTCGGCAAGGAGCGCGGTTGGAAGACGCAAGGAAATGGTCTCCGTCGAAGGCTTCAGGTTGGGAAAGACAGCGCTTCGAGCTTGCTTCGAATCGAAGTACGGGCTTGTGTCGTGCGTTTCCCAGAATTCCCGCTCCTCGGCTTCGGAGGCAAATGCCGGAAGAGGTTTACTAACCGATCGCTTGGGCATAGTCCCTTCTTTCGCGCCGACCCATCGGCCGGGCCGAGATCACCCGGAGGAGAGAACCGCGCAGCGTGAAGACAACGACGAGCAAACGCCCCGCGTCGGTCCTGCCGAGTGGGTAGCCACAGCGAAAAAAGCGCTCGCCGTTGTTACCCCGCTACTCGTAATCTGGGAGTGCAAAGAAGTATTGAACCTGCCCGAGACAGATTTCTCTTAAGGTCGATACGGCGTTCAAGCGCAGAGCCTCGAAATCCTGCTCCGTCAAGGAGAAGGACCACTCTGCTGCGAAATCTCTTTCGGGGGCGCTCGTCTGTGCAACAAATCGAAGTCGATAACTTCCACCATCCCAGTAGTTTCGTCGAGTTAGAACATCCCAGGCCTCGTGGTGCTCAGACGAGTTCCGAGCAAACTCACTGTCGTAAAGGTACGCCGTAAATGTCTCCTGGGTTTGGCCGGGCGTGTTGAGTCCTTTAGCGATCTCGTCCCTCTTCGAGATCAAGTATCGGCGCCACGCTTCTTGGAGCTTAAGGAGTGGGGCCTCCAATTCTGTTCGCGTTTGACGATCGGAGAAAAAAATGTGATATCGATACGGATGATCAAAGGAGACATTGAAACCTGCGGGCAGTTCAAGGGTTATGGGATCGGAGGCAGCGATCCGGAGTTGGGTCGACCGAAAAGCCGTCCATTCGAACCGGTGTACGGAACCGTCGCGCTGCTTCGTAAGGGTGACAGTGATTTCCCGAACAAAGACCGTCTTTCGCTCGGCCCGAAGAGTTCCGTTCAGCGCAAGGGTTGGCCCAAAGTTGCTGTAGCTGACTTCGATACGGCCTGTCTTGAAGATCGACAGCCGACTGCTCCAAATGAAGTGCTTCCAAATGGCAATCAGCCAAACCTGGATGATACCGTAAGTGGCAAGGATCAATGTTCCGTACTTTGAAAGGAAATCCAAAATCTCGGTCCAACTTAGCACTGGCCTCTCCCAATTACCCGTTGTCCACAAACGCGCTTCCTAACTTCTGTTTAGGCTGACCTGGATATAGCCACACCCCGATCAGCCTAAGACGAAACCACGGCCGCGCCAATTATACCCGATTGCGAGATTTCCCAGAGCGATGGTTGGCGATGCTGACCGTTTTGGTGGAAAAGCAGGTCCTTCGTCGCTGCGCTCCTCAGGATGACAACGATAGTGCGGGAAGATGTGGCCAAGCGGGTTCGTGCCAATTCGCGGGCTTATACTATAATCTTCGTCCATGCACACGTTGGACCACCAATCCATCGGGAACCTCCTGCGAGCGATCGCCGGGACTCGCCTGCTCGTCGTCGGCGACTTCATGGTGGACCGCACGATCTACGGCGAGGCGAGCCGCATTTCGCCGGAAGCGCCCACGCCGGTGATCCGGGTCGCGGAGACGCGCCAGCAGTTGGGAGGGGCGGGCAACGTTGTCCGCAACGTGGACAGCCTGGGTGGCGAGGTCTGGTGCGCCGGAGTGGTGGGGGACGATGAGGCCGCCGGAATCCTCAAAGAACTGTTGTGCGAGGTGCGCGCCTGCCGGGCGTGTTCGATGATCCAGGAACCGGGCCGCAAGACTACGCTCAAAACCCGCGTGGTCGCCGCGCAGGCCGGGCGGTCGTTGAGTCGCGCGCAGGAAGGCGCATCGCTTTACGGCCATCAGCAAGTTCTTCGATTCGACGAAGAGACGACCCATGCCGTTTCCGCGGACACCACCGCTCAAATCCTAGGCTTCGCGGCAGATGTGATCGGCGACGTGCAGGGGGTCGTGATCTCCGACTACGCCAAGGGCGCGTTGCAACCCACTTTCTTGCAGGAATTGATCGGCATGGCGCGGGCGGCCTGCAAGCCGGTCTTTGTGGACCCCAAGGCGCGGGACCTGAGCCGGTATCGCGGGGCCACGGTGCTGACGCCGAATGCCGCCGAAGCCGAGGCTGCACTGGGAATTTCGTTCTCTGCCGCCGCCGACGTTTCGAGCATTGCGTGGGAACGGGCCGTCCAGGACCGGCTCGAGGAGTTGAGCCTCGACGCGCTTTTGATCACGCGCGGACCCGAAGGTCTCAGCCTGATTGACCGAACCGGCTTCCATCACTTTCCGACCAGCGCGCGGGAGGTGTTCGACGTGACCGGAGCGGGCGACACCGTGCTGGCGGCCTTCGCGCTCGCAGTGGCTTCGGGCGCTTCGTGCCGCGAGGCCGCGCAATTGGGGAACCTGGCGGCCGGCGTTGCAGTCGGGAAAGCGGGCGCGGCGGTTGTTTACCCGTTTGAAGTGGAGCGGGAACTCGACGCCCGCCACTTTTCCGCGGAGTCGAAGATTCGCCCCCGCGACGAGATCGGCGCTCTCGCGGAAGCCCTGCGGCGCGAGAAAAAGAAGATCGTTTTCACGAATGGCTGCTTTGACCTGCTCCACGTCGGGCACATGTACCTGCTGCGGGAAGCCAAGAAGTTGGGCGACGTGTTGATCGTGGGGCTGAACAGCGACGCTTCGGTGCGGCGGCTCAAAGGAGACGAGCGGCCCATCGTCTCGCAGGAGGACCGCGCCGACGCCATCGCCGCGCTGGAATGCGTGGACTACCTGGTCGTGTTCGACGAGCCGGACCCGATGGACCTGTTGCAGAGCATCCGTCCCGACGTGCTCGTGAAGGGCAACGATTACGGGGAAGCCGAAGTGGTGGGAGCCGAGTTCCTCAAAGGCTACGGCGGCGTAGTCCGGCTGGTCCCGGTCCGGCAGGGCATCTCCACGACGAGGCTCCTCGAAAAGATTCGCTCCGGCGGGTAGCCACGGCGAATGCTCTTGTCGCCGTGGGCCTTTCTCCGATTTACAAACCCACGGCATCCCGGCTGGCCGGGATGCCGTGGCTACCAACTTCTGTGGGCACAGGTACACAATGGACCGTCAAGCCATGCTGGCGCGCGTGGGGGAGGAGCTTGAGGAAAGCTGCCGGGTGAAGCAGCAGTTTTCTGAGGAGCTGAAATCCGCGATCGCGCGCCTGGCCGAAGAGATGGCGGCGACGCTGCGGGCCGCCGGGACGATCTTCTGGATGGGAAACGGCGGGAGCGCGGCGGACGCGCAGCATCTGGCCGCCGAACTGGTGGGGCGGCTCCGGCGCTCACGCCGGGCGCTCGCCTCGGTCGCTCTCACGACGAACACTTCGATCCTGACCTCCGTGGCCAATGATACTTCCTACGCGGAGATTTTCTCCCGCCAGGTCGAGGCCTTGATCCGTCCCGGCGACATGCTGATCGGCTTGAGCACCAGCGGCAACTCCGAAAGCGTGCTGCGGGCCATTCAGGCGGCGAACGAACGGAAAGCCCGAACGGTCGGCTGGACCGGCAGGGACGGCGGACGCCTCCGGGAAATCGCGCACGTTTGTCTTTTGATTCCTTCCCGCGACACGCAGCGGATTCAGGAAGCGCACATCACCGTCGGCCACATTGTCTGCGGGCTGGTGGAGGACTTGCTGGATGAGCGCGCGGAGGGCTAAATTCGGGGTCTGCCCGGAAAAGATGCTGGTTCAATCTCTGACGTTAGCCTGATCGAGCAGTTCCACGACGTGCGCGACGCGCTGTCCGTTCCCGTAGAGCTTCACTCCGGCGCGCAATTGCAGGATACAACCGGGATTGGCGGTGGCGACGGTCTGAGCGCCCGTGCCGTTGACCGCCTCCATCTTGTTCCGCAGCAACTGCATGGCGAGCCGCGTCTCGGTGACGTTGTAAATCCCCGCGCTGCCGCAACAGAGGTCCGCGAGCGGCATCTCGACCAGGCGCAAACCCGGCACCGACTGGAGAAGCGATCGCGGCTGCTGCCGAACCCTTTGCCCGTGCGCCAGGTGGCAGGAATCCTGATACGTGACTGTGCCCGGCAGAGGGCGCATCGTTTGCGTTAACCCGATCTCGGCCAAGAATTCGGTGACGTCCTTCATCCGGGCATCGAACGCAGCGGCGCGCTCGCGCCAGACCGGATCATCGCGCAACAGGTACCCATATTCCTTGAGCGTCGAGCCGCAGCCGGCGGCGTTGGTCAAGATGGCGTCCACCGGCTCGCGCAAGAACACTTCGATGTTCCGGCGAGCGAGCGAGCGGGCCTCGTCGCGCAGTCCGGCGTGAACGTGCAAGGCTCCGCAGCAAATCTGCCCTCTCGGCACGACCACCTCGCAGCCGTTTGCTTGCAAGACCCGCACCGTGGCTTCCTGTAATCGCGCAAACGCCACGTTGGCGATGCACCCGGCGTGGAAGGCCACGCGGAACCGGCGGTTTCTCCGCGCCGGAAATACTTTTCCGATCTGCGGGAAAAACGAAGGGGATTCCATGGCGGGAGCGAGCGGCTCGACTTCGGCCAGCCGGGGAAACTCCTGCAACAAGCCGCTGCGGCGCGCCATCTCCTGCAACCCTGAATTCTGGGAGAAGCGGAGCAAAGCGGCAGCGAGCCGCAGGATCATTGGGTTGGGGAGCAGATAATGGAAGGCCAGGCGGCGCAGCAGACGCTCCTGCCAGGGACGCGGATAATGCTGCACGATCTGCGCGCGCGCCGCCTCGACCAGCTTCCCGTATTCGACCCCCGACGGGCAGGCCGTCTCGCAGGCGCGGCAGTCGAGACACAGATCAATGTGGCGGACAAAGCTCTCGCCCAAGGGCAGCCGCCCCTCAGCCACCAGGACCATCTGGTAAATGCGGCCGCGCGGCGAGTCCATCTCGACGCCGAGTTCCCGGTAGGTCGGGCACTGGTTCAAACACAGGCCGCAGCGGATGCACTTCGAGTAGACGTCCCATTCCGGCTGGTCCGGACCCGAAAAGCCGGGCGCGATACTCTGGCCAGATTCCGTCCCGGAAGTCATTTCGGCCAGCGCCGGCTCCGGCTCCCGAGAGGCAACCGGACCCTCTTCCTCGAACGGGAACGGTTCGTCTTCCGCGTCGAAGTACGGATTCATTTTATAGTCCGCCGTAAAACCGGCCAGGGTTCAAGATGCCGCGCGGGTCCATCCGCCCCTTGAGCCGCTGCATCAACGGGAAATCATCCGGAAGCGTCCCCCAGATGTACACTCTGTTCTGGACGGCGACCGGCGCCCACTCGACAATAGCTCTTCCGCCCAAGCGCTCGGTCTCTTGCAACAGAAACTTGCAGGCGCTCCCCAGACGCTCGGCCGGGGAGGGAGGCTCCGCCGCCTCCTCCGGCCAGAGATAACAATACACGATTCCTGTACCGGCCCGCGCCACCACCGCCGAACCCAGTCCGTGATCGGAGGCAGCCCGGCGCGCAGCTTCGATGACTTCCACCATCTGCGTCAGCAAGACCGAGGCCTTGACGACCACGCCGTCAGGGTGCGCGCGCAGGAACGAAGGGGTGATCTCCTGAATCTTCCTCCAAAGCTTCGACTCGGCCTCGCCGCTGAGCCGCGCAACCTCCGTGAGGCTTTTCGCCATTGGGCTTTTTCCCATCGGGCTTTCCGATTGGAGCAGCGCAGGCAAATCGCGGCTGATGCGTTCGACGACCGGCTCCGGCCCCGCGGCGCTGACCACGACAACGAACGGGAATTCCGACAACCCCGGCTCTTCCATCAAGCTCGCCGCCGCGCGGTCGAGCAGATCGAGCGCCTGAGGCGCGTAGGGCGAGTTCAGGATGCGATGCGCGTCGTGGAGGGACTGCGCGGCGTCGGGGAATCCCAGGACCAAGGTCGCGCTGGCCGGCGGGATGGGAAAGACTTTGAAGGTCACGTCGGTCAGGACGCCGAGCGTGCCCAGGGAGCCGATGAGCACTTTCGCCAGATCGTAGCCGGCCACGTTCTTGACCACTTTCCCGCCGCTCTTGGCGAGTTTCCCCACCGGGGCGATGAAGTGGACGCCGAGGATCATGTCGCGCGCCGTACCGTAAGCCAGCCGCCGCGGGCCGCTGCCGTTGGTGGCGAGGACTCCGCCGACGGTTGCCTCCGCGCCAAACGGCGGATCGAGCGGCAGCATCTGTCCCTGGGCTTGGAGCGTGGCCGCCAGGTCCGCCATCCGAACTCCCGCTTCCACCGTGACGGTTAAATCCGCCGCCTGATAGTCGGTGATGCGGTTCAGCCGGTCGAGTGAGAGCAGGAAATCAATCCTCCGAGGCACGCCGCCGAAGCGTTGCTTGCTGCACCCGCCCGCGGGAGCGACGGTCCGCCGTCCGCTGTGGGCCAGCAGCACGACCTCGCGGGCCTGTTTGCGATTTGCGGGACGGACGATGGCGTTGGGCAGCGGGTCATCCCAGCGCCCGTCGAGCAGACGGCCGGCGTCGAAGCTCAGGTGCTCCTCCCCGACCATCTCGCCTAACCGCCTCCAGAAAAGGTCTGCTGCCATCGTCGGAATGCCTCGATCTGGGGTAGCCACGGCATGCTTTTCATGCCGTGGGAACGTTCCGGGTTCGCTCCGGAAAAGGCAAAAGCCCACGGCACACAAAACGTGCCGTGGCTACCTCCGATTTCACATGGCGCCGGCAATCGCTCCGGCCTGCGGCGGAATGCGAATCTCTCCGCAGCCTTTGGTCGTCGGAAAAACCTTGGCCGGGTTCAAGCGACCGTCGGGGTTGAAGACCGCCTTGATCCTTCCCATGACGGTCAGGTCGTCTTCGGTGAACAGCAGCGGCATCAGCTCATTCTTTTCCATGCCGATCCCGTGCTCCCCGGTCAGAGACCCGCCGATCGAGACGCAGAATTTGAGAATCTCGGCTCCGGCCTGGATGACTTGCCGGTACTGTTCTTTGTCCCGAGCGTCAAAGAGAATGACGGGATGAAGATTGCCGTCCCCGGCGTGGAAAACGTTGGCAATCTTGAGTCCGGTGCGGTCACTGACTTCCCGAATGAACCGCAGCGTTTCCCCAATGCGCGTCCGGGGAATGACGCCGTCCTGAACATAGTAGCTCGGGGCGAGCCGCCCCATCGCGCCGAAGGCGTTCTTGCGCCCGGCCCAGAGCAGTTGCCGCTCGCGCTCGGACTGCGCCACGCGCACGTCGCGGGCGCGGCACTTCCGGCAGACCTCGCGGATTTGCTCCGCCTGCGCCTCGACGCCTTCGATCAAGCCTTCAAGTTCGACGAGCAAGACGGCGGCCGCATCCATCGGATAACCGGCCCGGGTCGCCGTCTCTACCGCCTGGAGCGCCAACTGGTCCATCAATTCGAGCGCCGCCGGCGTGATGGCGCGGGCGGTAATTTCCGCTACGGTTTCCGAAGCATCGTCCACCGACTCAAAGATCGCCAGCAGCGTCTTCACCGCTTCCGGCCGGCGCGTCAGCCGCACGATGATCTGCGTCACGATGCCGAGCGTCCCTTCCGAGCCGACCAGCAGGCCCGTCAGATCGTAGCCGGGGCAGTCGAAGACCTTGCCGCCGGTGTGGATCACCTCGCCTTCGGGCAGCACCACTTCGAGACCCAGCACGTGATTGGTGGTGACGCCGTAGGCCAGCGTGTGCGGCCCGCCGGAGTTCTCCGCCACGTTGCCGCCGATGGTGCACGCCTTTTGGCTCGATGGATCGGGCGCGTAATAGTAGCCGCTCGATTGCATGGCCTGGGAGAGATCGAGATTGACCACGCCCGGCTGAACCACCGCGCGCTGGTTGGGAATGTCAATCTCGAGGATTTTTTTCAACCGCGAGAAGCCGACCACCAGCCCGCCCTTGGCCGCCACCGCGCCTCCGCTCAACCCCGTGCCGGCGCCGCGCGCGACAATGGGCAGCTTGTGCTCATTCGCCCAGCGCACCAGCGCCAAGACCTCGGCCGTCGAAGCGGGAAACACCACCGCTTGCGGCAGCGCGCGATCCACCGAGCCGTCGTACTCGTAGAGCATCAAGTCTTCGCGGCGGTCAAGCACCGCGTCGGGGCCAACAATGGCAGCGAGTTCAGCGGAAAGTGTTTCCTGCATAAGTGTCTCGGCTTCGACGAATCAGTCCGGGTTTCTCACCCCGCGAGTCCCGCTCAGCGGGACGACAGAATCTAGCCCAGCACGTAAGTGCTGGGAAACTGGAAGTGAAGCGAAAGAGCCCCGGAGGGGCGACAGAAATTCTGCTCGACAGTCCGCCGAGATTGTATTCTTTCGCCCCTACCGGGGCTTGCTCGCTAACGCTTCGTTTCCCAGGGCTAACGCCCTGGGCTAGAATCTATCGCGCCTCCGGCGCTGTCTTGCGACCGCACAAACGGGGTCACTTTCGCAATAGGCGCGAGTCTTTTCGAGGGTTGAAGCGGACTTTCCCGTCTTTTGGCCCGCTCCATGTCTCCACGGCGTCACGGCTACGCACCGGGAGGACGGCTGCGTCCGGATCGTCCCGCATCGCCTTTTTCTGCTTCTGCCGGAGCACCTGATTACTCGCTTGCTTGAACCATTTCTCGCTTCGCGCCTTGGCGATGCCGGTGATGGGTGAGTGTCGTCTCGAGTGACTCATTGGTCGTATTTTTTTGTTTGGCTTCAGGCCACGGCTTCCAATTCCAGGGTGACAATGACCGTCGGATCGTTCACTAAGTCGACCTCCGCCAAATTCTCCCCCTCCAGGTGCAAGGCGATCGCCTCCCGGATGTTGGCTGCCAGTTCGTCCAGAGTCGGCGCTTCGGTGACCACCGGCAGGTCCAGACATTCGGCAACGCACTGCTTTTCACCGCGAAAAATGCGCACCTGAATGGTTCGTTTCACAAAATGCTCCTCGCCTCTCCATTGTACCGCAGCCGTAGCCTGCGAAAAGCCCACGGCGAGATAGACCGTTCGCCGGGGCTACCCCCTACCCTAGCTTTTTCGAGGCCCCTGATCCGCCGGATACCATCCACCAGGCTCATATTCAAGAGTGTACACTTTCTTGAACTGAGCCACATGCTTCAGCATCTTCGCCGGCGGCTGACCTCGACCGCTGAGTCCTTCCTGCCACGCTTTCTTCTCAATCGTGCCCAGGACCATATACGCTTTGCCGATCACTTCGGGCGCGATCCGGCGGAAACTTTGCGCCAACTCCGCCTCTAACTCGCCCTGATGCACCATGATCAGCTCACAGCGCGAACAATACCGGCACGTCTTGCCCAGCGCCAGCAGTCCCCAGGCCTCGATGTGAATCAACAGCGCAAACTTGCGAAGATGGGTCAGCTTCCCGCATTTGGGACACTTGCTGAGGCGCACGTCCGAATGGGGGTTGAGCATATAGGAGTAGCGCGGGGATTGCTCGCCGATTCTGCCACGCCCCATTGCCTTTTCCCCCAGTACCCGCTCGCCGTGGCTTTATCCCAACGTTTAAGGTAAGGGGGCGCCGCTTGCGGGGCGTCCCGCTTGACCGCAATGTTAGGCAAGAACTACTCATTTGCCCAATAAACAATGACAACTTCAACTTTCGGGTCAGTAGTGCCTTTCGGTGTGGCGAGCTTACTGCCCAAGGTTGGGGGCATTGCGCTCACAGAAAGAATGTCGTGCTCGCTAATGCCAAACTCTTCAGATCTCTCGTTGAATTCATCAAGCACTTCTTGTACCGTCAATCCGCTGATTTGGTGGCACTTCAGTTTTCGCATATTGGTACCTTTCTGCCTAACGTAAATGGTTCTGCCCACAAGTGGAAGGTGTAGGCAAAGATGCGGTTGGTTTCATGCGCCGGAAGCCAAGAGGCGCTGGAAATCGCTTTCGCCAACGATACGAATGCGCAGGCCTTTGGTGATGAGCTCCTCGGCTTTTCGGTGTTTAGAACTCTTTTCTTGTCCCGCCAGTCGTCGGATGTCTTGGTCGCCAACAATTAGCAGGGTTGTGTGTTTTGTAATGCCAGCAGCCACTTCACAGCCGGCGGCGGACGCTGCGTCAGCGGCTTCGCGGCGGGGCATTGACAGTGCGCCTGTAAAGACAATTACTTCGCCATAAAGCGGGCCGTCTGGATTTGCTTCACGCGTAGTAGAAAGATTGATTGGCCGAGTTACTCGCCCAAGCCACCCCTCGACGCTTAGCCCAGTTTCGGTGATCGCCCGTAGCAAAATCTCGCCAGCCGCACGAGCATCTTCTCTTGCATTGTGATGTTTGAACGTGATTCCGAGTTTTGACGCCACATTGGACAGGCCGTAGCCAGAGCGCGAAAGCTCAGGCCACGTTCTACGAACCACTTTGGCTAAGTCAAGCCACGTGCATTCAACTTGGGGCTGTCGATACTTTTCGCAGACACGTTGCATTGAAGTTCGATCAAATGCGGTGTGGGACACCACAATTCTCCCGCTAATTATCTCGCTTATCTCTGAGTGGAGACTGGGCCACGTGGGTTGTCCTTGGACGGTACCCTCATCTATTCCGTGGATCAATACATTCATTCCATCAAAGTAGTCTTCCGGGTCAACAAGCCATTCCCATAAATTCAGAATCTCGCCGTTCCGGAAATCGACAAGGCCGATCTGGCAGATGCTGGCCAAGTCTGGATTTGCAGTCTCGACGTCAAGGGCCACAAAATCCATTGAATCACTCCGCCGAAGCGGCCAGTCCCCGGCGAGCGCTTTTCTCGCCGTGGGTTCTTTTCTTTGCCTCGTCAGGACACGGCTTTAGTCGTGCCGTTGCACCGCGTCATGCGGGCAACTGCTTCCTGCCTGCGCTACGGGTTTGCATCGCCTACCGGGAAAGATGAGCCACCGGAATCTTTTCCGTTCTCTCAAACGGCTTCATTCCCGTGGCGATATCATGAACGGCGTGCAGGAGGTCCGCGCTGTAATATCGGTTCCCGCATTCATCGCAGACTCCGATAACGATATCCTCCAGAATGATGAATCCATTCTTATGCTTGAATGCCTCGCGCTTTACCTTCTTTGGCCGAACTTTCCCTTCGCAATATTCACATTGATAGCCATACATAGAATCTATTCCTCAGACCGGGTGATCTCGTAGACCGTGATGATCAGGTACCGCCGCGCCGTTGTGAATCGTCAGACCACGCCGACAGGAGTTTGTCCATCTACAGCAACTCCTTCCACGACATATTTTGCCCCTCTGGGGTCATCCTTTTCAATTCGGGCGACCGTTCCACTCAGCAGGGCGTGCTCCATGTCCAGGAGGTCGAGATTCTCTTCGGCCATTAGGCGCTTCGCCGCTTCGTGGCGGCTCGACGTTGTTGCCGGAGAACCGGCGCGAGAGCGCGCAACGCCCGGTTCACTGTGTCGGCATCGGGAAACACGTCCAACACCTGCGGATCAATCACGGCGATGTTTGTACCTTGAGCGTATCGCGCCGCTGTTACGCCCCGAACACCTTTCGAGAAGTCGTACTCGGGCCGCATGGTATCTCGCTCGCTGTCCCGCTTGCGCCGACTAACCTTCTTCTTCATAAAGCCCCCTTTCACGCCGCGTGGCCCGCCTCGCTGAGATCAGGCGGGTGCGCGGCGAAAAAAGCCCACGGCACAAAGGACGTGCCGTGGCTACCCAATGGAATGCCTCACAACAAGCCCACCCGGCGCGGTCCCTCGCCTATGTTATACTGCTTCGCTTGAGATCGCGGTGAAATTCCTTGACCGGATACGAAGAATGGATGAGTCCAGCGCGGAAGTCTCCCGTGTGTGGGAGGCGTTGCGCCGCGTACAGGAGCCGGAGCTCCACAAAGACATTGTCGCCCTCCAGATGGTGAAGGACGTGGCGGTCCCGCAGCGCGGG
>MEKR01000188.1 GCA_001767035.1 Acidobacteria bacterium RIFCSPLOWO2_02_FULL_61_28 | reverse complement strand
ATCCGCAGCACAAGGAGAACCTGGAGGGCGGCAAACCGTCGCCCACCCGGGTGCTCGAATTGCTCTTCGACAGAATGGACCCGGAGGCGCTGGTGACTGCCGACGTGGGCCAGCACCAGATGTGGGCGGCGCAGCGCGCCTCCGGCATCGCCAACCCCCGGCAGTTCATCACCTCGGGCGGCCTCGGGGCCATGGGTTTTGCCCTGCCCGCCGCCATTGGCGCGCAGCTTGCGTTCCCCCATCGCCAGGTGATCTGCGTCGCCGGCGACGGCGGCTTCCAGATGAATATTCAGGAGCTGGCCACGGTCCAGCGGTACTCGCTGCCCATCAAGATTCTGGTGATTGACAACAAGTACCTCGGCATGGTCCGCCAGTGGCAGCAACTGTTCTGGGACCGCCGCTACTCGGAAGTGGATTTGTACGACAACCCGGACTTCGTCAAGATCGCCGAAGCCTACGGCATCCCCGGCACGCTCATGAACTGCGGCGCGGACATGGAGCGGATGCTCGGCGAGTTCCTGGCCACCCCGGGCGCGGCGCAGCTCGTGGTCGAGTGCCCCGCCGAAGCCAACGTCTACCCGATGGTCCCCGCCGGAGCGGCGCTGACCGATATGCTGCTGGAGGAGAAGAAGTGAACTACAGTGATGAGTGACGAGTGATAGACAACCGGCGCTCGTGGAGCGGTTTTTTCTTGTCACTCGTCACTTTTCACTTGTCACTGCCTTTAATTTATGACTGGACTTGCCATCTACTTTCACAACATTCCGGGCGCGATGATGCGCGCGCTCAATTGCTTCACGCGCCGGGGCCTGCTGATTGAGGCCGTCTGGTGCGCCCCGGTCGGAGATCACCACCGCGCCACCGTGCTGGTCGAAGCCCCACCGATCACCGTGGACCAGATCGTGCGGGAACTCGAAAGCACGGTCGGCATCGAGCGCGTCGAGCGCCTGGACGAATCGCAAGCGCAGCAGTGGACCCAGTGGCGCTGGCCGGAAATGGCCGCGCCGTAAACCGGCCGCCGCGCCCCGCGAAATCCTCGGCGGCGACACCGGCTCGACCCTCATGGGGAATCGGCGCAGGACAACCGCCCCCCGGTTTTTTCTCTAGCCCAGGCGTTCACGCCTGGGTCTCCGAGAGCCACGGATTTTTCTAGCCCCCTTCAGGGGGCTTGCCAAGCACTACCCGATTCCATCTTCGCGTTCCGGCGTGTGTTAGCGGTGCTATGCTGAAGGAATGAAGCGGGAGTATCAGACAGCGAGGCGGATTCTTTCGGCGGGGCTGCTGGGCGTGGTGTTGATCCCGCTGCCGTGGTCCTGCCAGCGAAGGCCGAGCGCGCCCGTAGCGCCGCCTCCTCCCAACTATTTCGAGATGGGGGAACGGGCCTTCGAGTCGGGCGACTACGGGCAGGCGATCGAAGCGTACAACACTTACCTGCGGGCGACGCCGCTGGGGCCGAACGCCGACCGCGCGCTGTTTCGCCTGGCCCTGGCTCACGCGTTCCCGGAGAGTCCGGCGCGGGACGCGGCCCGGGCCACGGAATTGCTGGAACAACTCATCCGCCAGTATCCCAACAGCCTCTTCCGGTCACCCGCCGAGTTTTTCATCCGCCAGCAGAGTGAACTGGCGCGGCAACAGACCGAACTCTCGCAGCAACAGGGGGAAGTCGAGATGCTGCGTGCCGACCTCGGCCAGCGGGAGGCGCGGATTCAGGAGATCAACCAGGAACTCGACCGGATCCGGCAGGTGGAATTGCAGCGGCTGCGCGCCGACCTGACCCGCCGCGAGGAACGCATCCGGCAACTCACCGAGGAACTCGAGAAGCTCAAGGCGGAACTGGAACAACTCAAGCAAATTGACTTGCAGCGCCGCCCCGCCACGCCGCCGCGGTAGCTTAACTGGACTGCTTGTAAACCGGCAGTTCAACGGGGTTCGAGAGAACAAAGACAAAGCGGGCCTCCGGGCCATAGGCGACCGGTGCCCCCTTGGTGGCGAGCACGTAACCCGTCCCGGAACCTCCGCCCACTCCGGCGCCGATGGCCGCTCCCTTGCCGCCGCCGGCAATCGCGCCGATGACGGCTCCCGCCGCTGCGCCGCCGCCAATGATCGCGGCGTCTTTCTTTTTGGTGCTGCGGGCGATGCGCGTGATGGGCACGGTGTTGAGATCATATTCCCTGCCGTCCACCACCAACTTCTGCACCACCATCGTCAGGCTGGCTCGGCCTTCCACCCGTCCCGACTCCTTCACCTGGGTAATCTGGCCGACGACCTTGCTGTGTGAAGGCGCGACCAGTTTGCCGTCCACCATCAACGGCCCATCCAACGATCCGGTGAAGGAATCGCCGGGGGAGTTTTTCTCCGTGCTGATGGCGTGTTCCAGCCGGATGGGCAGTTTGGTGTTCGCCGGCACCGTGATCAACTCCGGCTGACGGGAAAGTCGCGAAAGAAAGGATTTGTCTTGCGGGGCGCTGGTCCCCGCGTTGTCGGCTGACACGGTGGCATCCCGGCGGCCGAGAAAGGCAAAGGAAAGCGCGGCTGCCGCCGCGATCCCCGCACCCGCTCCGATCAGTTTCCAATGCTTCATGGTGTTCCTCCTTGGGGGGATCAAACTCCTATCGTCTTCTCTGGCAAAAGCCCACGGCACGCAGAACGTGCCGTGGCTACCTCGCTTCTAATCGTCGTCCTGTTCGGCTTTCACCTCGGTGGCGAAAATGGTCCCGTCCGGGCGGCTGAATCCCTTCACCTCTACTTGCAGGCCCACGAACAAGGCCGCGAACCCGCCGACTTTCTTGAACCTCGTGGACGCACCCACAAAGATGTCCACCGGAAAGCCTACTAAGCGGAACGAAGTGTTGGCGGGATTCAGCGAGGCGATCCGGCCGCTCAGTTCCACTTCGACTTCGCCGGCGCCGGCCGGGGTGACTTCCTCCGCCGGCGGAAAGTTAAAGCCGCTGATGAACTGGTTCTTGGCGTCCCGAGTGAGTAGCATCACTCCCGCCCACGTGTTCCCCGCCGCCAGGAAATCGAGCCGGGCTTCTCCCTTCCCTTCGACATCCGTGAAGAGGGACCCCAAAGCCAGACAGGAACTCTGTGGGTGCCCGAAGGGGCAGAACAAGACTCCGTAGGCAGCCGATGCCACCGCGCCTTCCACCTTCACTCCCAGCTCTCGCTTGCGCCGCACTTCGGCTTCCCCTTCCCGAAGGGTGTCGCTTCCGGCAGGAAGGAAGGGGCCCAACGGAAGAGCCGTGCTGAGTTCCGTCACGCGCACCAGGTCCGAGTGTAGGAGCTTTTCCCCCCGCCCTTCGTCTTCACCGTCCTCGGCTCGAGCGAGTCTCGAACCGAACAGTACCAATGCCACGAACACCGCGTAGATCAAGTACCGTTTTGTCATGATTGTTTTTTTCTCCTTAAACCTTAAACCTTGCCGGGAGGGATTGTCCTCCGCGCTTGCATAGGGGCAATCGCTGTTCTCCTGCTGGAAAGGCCTCAGAGCACAGGGGGAAAGAATGCTCTGAGGCCGAGCTTAGCGGGCCTCAATGGCGGAAGCGGAGAGATCCTCCCCGACAAGAGGCCCGCTGGCGCCCGAGGCTACTGGTGGTCCCCCCGGATGCACCAGGTAACCTATGGCGCCATCTCTGCTAACTCGCGTGAATACGATCTCGTAGGGACGGCTGTCCCGCTGCGAGTAGAAAATCATCGGCTGCTGGATGCCTTGGCTGCGAATCCACAGGAAACGGCCTTCCGGAACCAACTGCACCCAACCCTCCTCGACCCGCTGGTAACGGACGTTGGTGTCTTTCACGGTCATGGAAATGCCCGCGACCAGTTCCTGGCTCCTGTTTCTGGCCAATTCGAAGTCCACGCGGTCCCGGCTGAGCTGCGCAGTCATCCGGTCCAAATCATTCCGGGTTGCGGCGACATCATTCCTGGTTGCGGTTGCGCGTTGGTGCACCCCGTCCAGCTCGCGTCCGGTTTCGCGCTCGAGTTGTGCGATTTGCTGGTGCATTTCCCGGCGCACTTGCGCCACCTCTTCTTGAACTTCCACGATATGGGCGCGCTGGGATTCCTGGCTGGACTCGACCCGGCTCAGGCGAGTCTGCATCCATTCCGTGCGGTTATCGAGTTCCATTAGGACTTGGCGGTGCACTTCATTGGCCTGTTCCTTCGCGTAATTGCGGACGAGTTGGACGTTGGCGGTAACCCGTTTTTCAAGTTTCCCCAGGCGCTCTCCTGCGCCCTTCCAATCGCCAGCCCAGGTTCCGAGCTTGGTTTCGGTAGCGTTGATCCGATCGCCTATCCCCTGGAGCGTTTGCTCCCAGGCGGGAAGTTTGGCGAACCAGTTGTCGTGGCGCTGAGCGGTGCGATAGCCGTACCAGGTTACGCCGCCCAGGGCGAGGGCGACCACCGCCACGACGCTCCAAAGTCCCGCCAGGCTGCGGCGGTGGCTGTGCAGTTTTGCAGTGCACGCCTCGGCGTCGAACCGCGCATGGGTCGCTTCCGACCGAGCCTGCTCGGCGGACTCCAGCGCTCGCGCGGATTCCACCGACAGTTGCTGAACCCTCTTCGAAAAGTCGTTCCATTGGCCCGTTAAGGGAGTCTGCATCTCTTGGTTTTCCATTGCTTCCTCCTTCCATGGTTGAGGCGTTCCGGGTGGAGTTGTTCCAAAATCCATTCCGAATCAGGACGCGCTGAGCGAAGCGCCGCCTCCGGAGGCAGCCGCGGCCCGGGCTTGCTCTTTGGTTTCTGCGCGGACCAGCAGGAGTTGCTTGCCCTCCAGATTGCCTCGGTAGCGCCGCAAGGCCTCCGCAATGTAGTTCTTGATCGCCTTCTGAATCAGGGCGGTGACCGTTGGCTTCGGGATCAAACCTCGATCCGGCTCCGCGATTTTTTCCGCAATCTGTTTCAGAAGGTGGAGATCCTCGTTCTCGATCCTGATTTTCCAGGCCGTTGTCCCGGACTTGTCTGATCTGCCCCCCGCTGGCGGATTCTGCTTCCGGTCTTGCACGCGTCCTCCTTTCGGTCTCCGAAGCTGCCGCGAAGGTATTCCTCCGGCAGCATGGGTCACAACGTGCTCTTCGGACTCCCTGGTCCGGAGGAGGCCGTAACGGGCCGGGACGCCTTTTGTTTGGGGACCGAAATGTACCCCACGATCCGGTCCTTATAGACTTGGTTGACCACAATCTCGGTCGGCTGCCGGTAGCCATCCTGATAGAACTGCACCGGCTCGTTGGTGGTCTTGTCCTTCTTCTCAATCGTGCGGTCGTCGGCAACCAAGTTTAGGGTGTACTTCTGCCGCTTGACGTCGGTTTTCCGCAACAGAAGGGAAAGGGAGCCGAGGCGGACGGGGGCTTTGCTCTTTTTCAGGTCGAACTCGTGGTAGTCGCGCTCGCCTCGCAGGCGCAGGTCGCCCAGCTCGTCGCGGTTATGAGCGATCAGGTCGCTCTGCACGCCGAGGTCGCCGACCACGCGCTGCAACTCGGAGCGGGTGGAGGCCAGTTGGTCTTTCGTCAGGCTGACCTCTTGCTTCATGCCCGAGACGTCCGAGGAAAGAGTCCCCACGGTTCCTTGCGTGGCCACCTGCTCCTGCCGAAGCTGGCTGAGTTGTTCGGTCGCCTCTTTGTGTTGCTGCGCCAGGCGGTCGGAGAGCTGGCGGGCGCGTTGGAGATCGGCCTGGGTCCTCCCGAGCCGCTGTTCGGCGGTGCGAAAGTTCCCTTGCAATTCACCGTAGTGCGCGTCGGCCTGCTCGATGCTGCGGGCGAGCTTCTGAATGGTTTCTCCTTGCATGTTCACAGTGCTTTCGAGCCGATTCCCGCTTTCGGTAATGCGGTGGCTGAGCCGCACCGTATAGATGCCCTCGCCCAGAACGAAGAGCAGCAACGCTCCCAGCACAATCCAGGTGCTTCGAGATGGAACTGAGGTATTCATGAGTCGTCTCCTTTTTCCGGCTCCCCTCGCGTGCGCGAGGAATGGCCGTGGCGAATGTTAGGGGGTCGGCGCGGCGGAGGAAACCATCCCTCCCGACGTTGTGGAGAAGCTAGGCCCCATGACGCGCATCACCACCGCCCGGTTTTCGGCTCGCTCCTCGCGGGTCTTGTTCAGGGTGAGAGGATTGTCCTCCCCAAAGCTCATCCGGTAGACTTTGTGCATGGGAACGCCCTGGTTGACGACCAGGTAGCGAATGACCGCCTCGACGCGCTTTTCCCCGAGCCGGATGTTGTAGGTATCGTTGCCCACCGAGTCCGTGCGCCCTTCCATCACGAGGATGGCGTCCGGGGTGCCCTTGAGCCGCTGCGCGAGTTGATCGAGTGCGGGGAAATAGGTCTTATCCATAGTGGCGCTGTCGAACTTGAACTTGATTTTCTCCTCCGACAGAACGATGTAATTGTTGCGGTTCTCAAACTTCTCGCCGAGAGAAGTGACCTGGACCACGGCCTTGTCCGCCGTGCCCTGCGCTCCCTGGCCGACACTCATCGCCTCTTGCGTTTTCTGATCCACTTTCTGATCCACTTGCTTCAACCCGCTGTCCAAAGTGGAGATTTTTCCCGAGTGGTCCCGTGTGACGAAATTGAGCTCATCAATCTGGCCCGTGTGCGCCTGGACTTGATTGGTGTTGGTCTGAACGTTCTGGTCGGTCGTATCAACCCGGGCATTGAGTTCCTGCGCTTTTTCATTCACTCTGCTGCGGGTGAACTTTCTCGTAGCCACACACCCGCTGCTCACCCCAACCAGAAGAAGTGCCATTCCTGTGATTGTCGCCGCTCGCCAAAAACCATTCCTTGCTTCCATGTCGTCCTCCTGAATCCGCATCTCTCTCCGCCACCTCAGGGATGGCGCTCGACAGGACCGAGGGTCCGATCTCGATTGGGAACCCTTGCGTCTTGTCGTCGTGCAGGGAGAAGCAACCAGTGTGCCAAGCCGATTCTTAAATATTCTGTTTTGTATCAGCGAGTTACAAGTGCAGATGCGAAACGGATTTGGAGAAGCAGGGAAAAGTTCCCTGCCAATTCCCTTCCAGTGGTCTCCCAGTACCCTGCCTTGGCACTCCGCCCCTGTGACCGATCAACCGGGGATTCGGACATCTGGGGGCCGGAAAAGTCGGATCCCCGCGGTAACTCCTCCAGACCTGACCGCTGGCCCTGAACGGTAATGGGACACTTCGGTTAGGATAGAGATGGAAGGTGGCGGCACAGGAGCGGATGACGGAACCCAACGAGACTCCAACACGATCCACTCCGCCCGTTCGCATCCTGGGACCCATTCGTATCTTGGGAATTGAAACGTCCTGCGATGAGACGGCGGCGGCGGTCATCGAAGATGGCGTGCGCATTTGCTCGAGCGTGGTCGCTTCGCAGATGGCGACGCACGGGAAATACGGCGGCGTGGTGCCGGAGCTGGCCAGCCGCGAGCATCTGCGGGCGATTGTGCCGATCGTTCGCCAGGCGGTCGAGGACGCCGGCCTCTCCTATTCCCAACTCGACGCCATCGCCGTCACGCAGGGGCCGGGGCTGGTCGGCTCCTTGCTGGGCGGCCTCACCTACGCCAAGTCGCTGGCGCTGGCGCTCGGCAAGCCGCTTGTCGCGGTGAATCATCTCGAAGGCCACATCCATGCGGTGATCCTGGAAGAACACCTCGCCGGCCGCCCCGACCCTGAGTTCCCTGCCCTGGCCCTGGTCGTCAGCGGCGGGCACACGCTGCTGGCGGTGGCCGAGCGCGAGACCAAAAAAGATTCGGTTCTCTCGGATTCTTCGGCGGTGTTTTCGTATCATATTCTCGGCCGGACGCGCGACGATGCGGCCGGGGAGGCCTACGACAAGGTAGCCAAGTTGCTCGGCTATGGCTATCCCGGCGGTCCAGTCCTAGACAGACTAGCCCGCCACGGCAATTCCGGCGCGGTCGCCTTCACCAAGCCCAAAATGAAGGTGACGAAAACGACGAAAGGCAATGCGCTCGACTTCAGCTTCAGCGGAATCAAAACGGCGGTGCTGCGCTACGTCGAATCCCACGGCCTGGCGGAGGAGATCGCCGAACGCAACTCCTTTCGCCGCGAGAATCCCACGGCCGGTTTCGACGAATTGCTGGCGCACAGCTCGCGCACGACGCTCGATCTGGTGGCGAGCTTTCAACGCGCCGTGGTGGACGACCTGGTCGAGCACACGCTCGAAGCCGCCGAGCGCGAGGGCGTGAACTCGATCTTCGTCACCGGCGGCGTCGCCGCCAACTCGCTCCTGCGCGAACGCTTCTCGCGGCTCCGCGCTGGCCCTCCGGAGCCACAGCCGCGCGGCGCTCCACAAGTTCGAGCGACGGAGCGTTGGAGCGCCGCCTGCCCGCCGGTCTATTTCCCGCGCCTGTCGCTCTCGACCGACAACGCCGCCATGATCGCCGCCGCCGCCTTCCCCAAATATCTCGCCCGCCAGTTCGCCGCCTGGGATGTCCCGCCCGACGCTTCGCTGGCGCTCGGCCAATAGTGTTCGTGCAAATTGATCCGAGCCGCGCGCGTAAGCAAGCGTTGGTTTGGCTTCCCCATTACGTATCGCTTGGGTTCAAACACGCGATTTGGTATGCTCTGCGTCACCGGGAAAGAGACCGCAAACGAATGTAAGGAAGAGCTTCATGACCCCACGACGGAAGAGTTGGAAAACCTGGAAAAGGGGTCCGAGCAATCAACCCGTTCCGGAGAGCGTTCAGCAGGAGCTTGCAGCCCGCTTGCTGCGCCACGTTACGCAACACTGGAAGAATCGCGTTCGAAAGATTCTGCTCCGCTTCCACGGGCGATATGCATACGTTGCCGTGGTCGAGCCCGCGCCCGGCGAAGAAACAATTCCCCAGGTTTGCCGGTACGTGGAGGAGGAAGAGTACCCATTGCAACTGTGCCGCCTCGGTTACATCGGGAGCAGGAACCGCTGGGAGTATGCCTTCTTCAAGTACAGCACGGAAAAGTACGCGCCTTCGGTCTGCGCCTCGGGTTCGTTTGTGGCAACGCCGGAGGAAGCCTTCAACTCCTCCGCGGTGTATTTGCAGGGCTGAGGGAAGCAGAGCCGACACACTGGAGCAACGATGAAAAACACCCGTCTTCCGATCCCAAGCGATCTTCAGCACACAGCCCAGGAGATTATCGAGCGGACCGACCCGTTTTGCGCCGAGCACCTGGATGCGGAATACGCCGAATTGTGCCGCAAGCTGGTCGCCAAGCTGGCCCGCAAGCGTCCCTCCCCGCTGCTCCGTGGTGAGTTGCGCACCTGGGCCGGAGCCGTGATCTACACGGTCGGGAAGATTAACTTCCTGTCCGACCCGACGCAGCGCCCGCACCTGACGGGGGACCAGCTCGCCCATCTGACCGGCGTTTCGATGAGCACGCTGTCGGGGAAGTTCAAGCTCATCGGCGAACTTCTTCACCTGCACCCATTGCACCCGGAATTTTGCCGCCGGGAGTTGCTGGAAAAGAATCCGATGGCGTGGATGATTTCCGTCAACGGTTTTATTGTGGATGCGCGGCAGATGCCGCCCGAGATCCAGGCAGAAGCCCGCCGGAAGGGACTCATCCCCGATCTGCCGACCGAGGACTAGACACGCCGATTTGTGATTGCAACGCCGTGGGGATTGGCATAGAATCAAAGCCAGTAACGGCGGAACGAACATCGAAATCGAAGAAATGACGGAGGAGGGATTATGAAGGCAATCTCTGGTGGCAAGGAACTGCTTTCCGGCCGAGTCCACAGCGCGTCGCTGCTCGCAGCAGTCTTTTTCTACACTGCGCTCTACACTGCGGTCTACTCTGCGCTTCCGGCTTTCAGCCAAGGCCCGGGAGAGGGCCGCCGTCCAGGCGCGGCTCCCGTGCAATTGCCCGAAGGAAACGGGAAGGTGGTCGTGGAGAAGGTATGCTCGAATTGCCACCCGCTCGAGCGGGTGGTCGCAGCCCGCTACACGCGCGAGGACTGGCAGGCCACGATCAACCGGATGATCGCCTACGGCGCGATTTTGACGGGGGATGATGTCCCGGTGGTGGTCGAGTATATGACCCGGAATTACCTGGGTCAGCCGAGGCCGGCCGGCGTGTTGCTGCCCGGCAGCGTCGAGGTCTCGATCAAAGAATGGACCGTGCCCACGCCCGGCTCGCGGCCGCACGATCCGCTCGTGGCGCCCGACGGTTCGGTCTGGTACACGGGGCAGATGGCCAACGTCATGGGGCGGTTTGATCCCAAGACCGAGCAGTTCAAGGAATACCGCTTGAAGACCGAGCGGTCCGGACCCCACGGTCTGGTCGCCGACAAGGAGGGCAACATCTGGTTCACGGCGCAATCGGGGTCCTACGTCGGCAAGCTCGACCCGAAGTCGGGCGAGGTCACCGAATACAAGATGCCCGACCCCAAGGCCCGCGATCCGCATACTCCCATCATTGACCACAACGGGACCGTTTGGTTCACCTTGCAGGGAGCGAGCATGGTGGGGAGGATCAATCCCAAGACGGGCGAGGTGAAGGTGGTGCCGACGCCCACCCCGCGCGCGAATCCCTACGGGATGGCGGTGAACTCGAAGGGCGTGGTCTTCTTCTGCGAGTTCCGCACGAACAAGCTGGCCAGCATTGATGCGGAGACCATGGAGATTCGCGAATACACTCTGCCGAATCCCGAGACGCGCCCCCGGCGCATCGCCGTGACTCCCGACGACGCCATCTGGTACAGCGACTATTCGCGGGGCTATCTGGGCCGCTACGACCCCAAGACCGGCGCGGCCAAGGAATGGCCTTCCCCGAGCGGGGCGAAATCTCAACCGTACGGAATTGCCGCCGTGGGGAACATCCTCTGGTATAGCGAGTCCGGAGTGAGCAAGAACACGGTCGTGCGCTTTGACCCCAAGACGGAAAAATTCCAGACCTGGCTGATCCCCTCGGGCGGCGGTGTCGTGCGCAACATGGTGGCGGCCAAGGACGGCAACCTGTGGCTGGCAACCAGCGGCGTCAACGGAATCGCCAAGGTCGAAGTGAAGGGTAACTAGCGCGGTTTTGGGAAGCCCTGTATCCGTGCCGCTCCGCTGTCATCCCGAGGAGCGTAGCGACGAGGGACCTGCACTTTGAATCCAGGATCGCGCAGGTTCCTCGCCCCGCGAGGCCAACGTGGAGGTCATGAATTCCAGGTTTTTCCTGAGCCGCCGAGCAAAATCATACCCCCAGCCGGCCGGTGGATTCAACCTCACTCGGAGTCAAACAGGTTGCAATTAGCCTCTGTCTGGAGTCTGTTTTTTTCGGGTTCCGCCGCAGGTTAGGCTGCCTCATGCGATGCGATAAATCAGCGCATCTTCTATGAAATGCCCATTGATCACATTCTTCGAGAAGCGAATGCGCGACACCCCGCCTTCCGTACGCAGGGCGATCCGAAGAAGCTGGACAAGTGGATCATTCGCGTCCAGGAGGCCGATAGCTGAGAACGGCGACGCCTCGACCTTCGGACCGAGGGCTTGCCGGGCTTCTTGGATCTTTTTGTAGACGCTGCGTGGCCCCACTGAGGATACTTCGGCAGAGGCGAATAGAAGACGCCATTCGTTGATCTCCGGCATGAAGAACCACATAGCAGCCGCAATAGGCAAACCCATCTCGTCGAGCTTAGCCGTCAGCTCGGCGCCAGCCTCGATCATCTCTTCCGTGAGCTGTTCCTTTACCACTGTGTTTTCAGCCATGGTAGAACCCCTGACGTACTATTTGTGACAGCCTCGTACATTCCGCGAGCGTCCGTTTCAGTGCCACCCAAATAGTAACGGTAAGTTTCGTTCCAATCCTTCACTATGTTCCAGTTGATTTCAAAGGCCGAGTCGGTCCTGGCTCGCCTCTCTTTCTCCGACTTGAGACCTGAGAGATTGAGCAATGTGCCAAGATCATGCGTATAAAAATCGTTGACAACCTTCTTATCTGGCACTTCGTATGGACTGAAGCGGAACTGCTTGGCGACGCAAGCCTTCAGCGCGCACTCAATGGAGTAGCCGAGCAGGTAGTAAGCCGCCGCCCATCGGCTTGCCGCGAGCAGAACCTCGGCGTCCTCTACGCGAAGCTCGGCGAGTTGCTGAAGCTGAGTTCTATCCATTCCGCTCGGTCCTCCCCCGACCGCGCGTGCGACCGTCTCGGCTGAAACCCTAGCTCTCGAATTTGCTGGCCCGGTTAGAATCCGTCATGCGTTAACGTGCTAATTATACCTGATCGGGACGGCGCCTGGGTGGAGGCCCGACCCTAGGACCCCTGCGGGTTGACCTCGCGGATTCCGTAGTGCGCCCAATTGGCGGCAACTCGCTCCAAGTGCTCCTTGGGCGGCACAGCGAGCGGCGGGTAAGGGAATTTCCGGGTGGCGTCAATGCCGACCTTCGAACTCACCTGTTCCGGGGGCGGCACCGGCTTCCCGTCTTTGGGGGGCTGCGAAGGGTCTAGCGTAGTGGGGTCCATGTTGCGGAAGATGTGGATGTCCTCGGCCGGCTGCATGCGAAAGCTCAGCGCCCATTCGACCTGCCAGGGGTCCCGCACGTCAATGTCGTCATCCACCACGATCATGATCTTGCCGATCCCGATATTGAGCGACCAAACTCCCATCATCGCTTTCAGCGGTTGAAAGCGGTTCTGCTTTTTGATGGAAACGATTAGGTAGGCGGTGGCGCCGCTGCTTTCGGTGAGGCAGACGTCCTCGACCGGGATGCCGCAATTATTTTTGAGGTGCCGGCGGATTTCCATCTCGCGTCCAAAGGCCTTGATGCAACTCGATTCGCTGGGAGGCATCTGGCTCAGGAAGGCCTGGTAGATCGGGTTGCGCCGGTGCGTGATGCAGGTCACTTCAAACAGGGGATTGTTTCCGCCCGCGCCCATATAGCCCGCATATTCGCCAAAGGGGCCTTCTTTTTCGAGACCCTGGAAGGGCACCCGGCCTTCCACGACGATTTCGGCCGTGGCGGGGACTTCCAGGTCCACGGTCAGACATTTCACCACCTCGACCGGCTCCCCGCGGATTCCTCCCGCCGCCGCCAGCTCATCCGCCCCATACGGAAACGGGCTGACCGAGGTCAGGCCGATGACCGGATCGGTGCCGAACACGATCGCGGCATCGGTGCCGCAGCCCCGCGCCTCATTCTTTCGCAGGTGCTGGCGCATGTTGCGCTGCGGGTTAATCATGAATCCACCCTTGCGGGGACCTTTGACTTGCAGACGGTAGGTCCCCACGTTCGGAATGCGGGTCTCCGGATCGCGGGAGATGACAAACGGAGAGGTGTGATAGGGACCCGGGTCCTGCCCCACGGTCCAGACCGGCGCGGGCAGCATCTCGAAGTTGGCCTCGTCGCCCATCTGAACTACTTCCTGGCACGGCCCGCTATTCACCAAGCGAGGGGTAATCGGATTCTTCCCGCGCTGCCATTTTTCCCAGACCCCGGCCTGGTCCGTCTCGAGCGCCGTCGCGTAAATTTCGCGGGAACCGCCCAGGATGCCGACCACCAGCGGGATGGTGTGCCCTTTAATGCGATCGAACATCAGGGCCGGGCGGCGCGCCTGGGGGATGGTCCGGAAGGCCTGCCGGCACACCGCGCTGATCTCCCAGTCCTTGTCCACCTCCGCCGTGACGTGGCAGAGCAGACCTTTTTTCTCTAGTACCTGGAGATATTCGCGCAGATCGTGGTAGGGCATTCGTACCTCGCCGAAGGCATCTTATTGAGAAAATTATCCTACCACGCTTTGTCCGCCGGTGTGCCTTGCCGGATCGCTGGGGCGGATGGCTTGTCATTACGGTTGTTGTGAGGTGTTTTTAATCGAGGAAGGTTCCCATGCAGCCTAACGATGATCCACGAGTCGGCTCCGGAATCGCAATTACTTCAGCGCCTCGTTGATCTCGATATCGCGCTGGAGGACCTCGGTGAGAAGCTCTGAAAGCTCCACGCCCTTCTCTTCAGCCTTTTCCGAGAAGTATTCCCAGACGCTCCGCTCGATGGAGGCGGGCAAAAACACCTTTGCGCCAGGCGGGATGTGATGGAGGCCGCGAACCCCTTTGCTGAAGTCTATCTCGTCCGCCATGTCGTCATTTTTGGTTGGTTGATTGCTCATGGATTCGCCTGATGTTCATACCATGCTACAACAGGTTGGGCCGCCCGCGCCTCCAAACTGTTTGCTGATTCCAGGCGTTTTAGAAATTCTCTATTTGCAAAAAAACGCGCAGTTTAGGCTGTCCCCATTCCCCCCCAGTTTTTCCAAAACAATCACTCTTGCCCGCCTGACGGGACTGAGGGTTTCAGCCTAAATCGCCAGAGGGGAAGCACATCACGCTTGTAGTCTTTGGGAATGAGTTGGCCGAGCGAGCCGGGAGTGAAATTCACCTGCAGTCTTTCGACTCTGCCCTCCTCCTGGGTGAAGAATCTGTAATACGTTGAAAACATCTCTCCTAGCGAGCCTACGATTTCAAACCCTTGGTTGTTATCCTCTTGCGGGACCCATCTGTGCTCGACCGATTCGATTTCATTTTTAACGATCTTGGCATCCGATTCGTAGTGCCATTTCCCGTAGAACATCAGGTAGGTCGCGATGCGGCGTTCCTCCGGCTTTGCAACTAATGTTCCGGCACAATAGACTTCGACGTTCGATATCCTAAAATCTCCGGACCCGTCCGGCCCAAGAAATCGTGATTCGGCTTTGTCCGCATACATGACAATGCTGAGGGGGAAACGCGTCCCTATGCTGTAATCGCCAAGGCTTGCCATGTGATTCGCCTTCATCGCGTTAAGCAGATCAAGCTCCCTCTTGTTGCGGTTCTCGTGAAACGCTTGTGGTGGTACTAGAGTCCAGAGGTTCCACCGAGACCAATAAACGGCAAGAAAGAGGTCGCATTTCATTACATTCGCGTATCCCACAAGGCCGTCCAGGTAATCTTTGTCTAGCTCGAACGGTTTCATCGCGTCTGTCCCCTGGTGGTGGTTTTTAACCTCTACCAGGACTTGACTTCCATCTGCCAAAACCAATCGGAAGTCTGGAACCTTCAGCGCGTCGTTTGATACGTAAATTTCGCCCGAATCCTCTTGCTTGAGAATTTCGACTTCGCCGATGCTAGCAATCATCGCCTCAAACATTGATTCCGTTCTACGTCCGTACAGGAGCGCGTCATTCGATAGCGACCCCTGAATCGAGGTTCGTATTTGATTCACAAACCCTCCAGTCGCTGCCGGATCACGTAATGAGAGCCGTTCCTCCCGTCCGTAGACGGCGTAGGCATTGAATATATCGAATCGAATTGGGTCTCGCGGAAGGCGCTTCATTCTCGGACCTCCACGACACGGAGTTTACACGATCACCTCAGCCAGAATTTCCATTTTACCTTCCCGGCCGCAAGCCAGTATACTCCCTCGCCTCCGTTGGGGCCGTTTTTTCATCTTTCGATCCCGAGCGACTCGACCACCGAGAGGGGCGCCAGATCAATCGAAAGCGAATTGACCGAGCCAGTCGTCAGCACCAACGGTGGCACTACTGCATCTTCCCGCTTGCCAATAGGTGAAGCCACAATTCTCGGACAGCCCCACCTAAACTTTCAATTCGACAATCGTGGCCCCGGCTCCGCCTTCGGCCTGGGGGGCGGGGAAGAACTTTTCAACGTGGGGGTGGTCGGCGAACATCTCCGCCAGCGCCTGGCGCAGGATTCCCTTGCCGCTCCCGTGCACCACGCGGACGCGCGCCATCTGGGCCAGGAACGCATTGTCCAGGAACTTGTCCACGCGCCGCCGGGCTTCGTCCGCGGTCTCGCCGATGACGTTGATTTCGGAAAGAGAGCCTTCCGCGACTCGTTCGACGTGCACGCTGATCCTGCCTGGAGCAAGAGACTTGCCCCCGGCGAGCCGGGGCGCGGCCATGATCTCCGCCACGTCGTCCGCCGGAACTTTGGTCCGCAGATGCCCGACCTCCACTTCGAGCCAATTCCCCGACTTGCTGCGCACGACCCCTTGCTTGCCGAAGCTCTGGAGCCGCACGGTGTCGCCGACCTGCGGCTCTGGGCGAGGGGCGGCATCGGCGGGCCGGGGCGCGGATTCGCCTCCTCCACCCCAGTGACTCAGTAGCGTGGTCCGCAGGTCTTCTTTGGCCTCTTGCCGCAGGAGCGAGGCAACTTGTGCGGCTTCCTTCTTAGGCTCACGAAGCCGTGACGCCTTGGCGGCCCGCGCGCTGATTTCCCGCAATTTTTCTTCCGCTCGCTCCTCGACCGAATGCCACAAGGCTTCGAGCTGGCGTTCCCACTCCGCCGCGCGCTGGGCCTCGCGTTTCTGAACGGTCTCGTTCCACTCCTTCTCTCGTTGTTCGAGGGCGGCGCTTTTCTCCTCCGCTTCCAGGCGCAGTCGTGTTGCTGCCGCTTCCTCTTCGCGCAGCCGCACGAGGAAACGCTCGACTTCCTGATGCGCCACGCTCATCGCTTGCCGGGCGCGTTCGAGGACTTCGCGCGGCAGGCCCAGGCGTTGGGCAATGGCCAGGCCGCTCGATTTTCCCGGCCGGCCTATCTCCAACCGATAGGTCGGCGCGAGGGTCTGCTCGTCAAACCCCATGTTCGCGCTGCGCACGCCTGGGGTATTCATGGCGTAGGCTTTGAGCGCCAGGTGATGCGTTGAGGCGATGGTAAACGCTCCGGCGGAGCGAAAGCGATCCACTATCGCCACGCCCAGCGCGCCAGCTTCCTCGGGGTCCGTGGCGCTTCCCAATTCATCGAGCAGGATGAGCGAGTCGGGCGTGGCCGAGTCCAGCATGGCGGCGATGTTGACCAGATGCGCGGAAAACGTGCTGAGGCTTTCCTGAATGGACTGATAGTCCCCGATGTCGGCCAGGATTCGGTCAAAGAAAGGGAATTCGGCTTCCGCTGCCGGGACCGGCAGGCCCGCCTTCGCCATCAGCGCCAGTAATCCGACTGTCTTCAAAGCGACGGTTTTCCCCCCGGTGTTCGGCCCGCTGATGACCAGCACGTGGTTCCCGTCTTCGAGCGTCAGCGAGAACGGGACCACCGCGCCGCCTTTCTTACGGAACAGGGCTTCGAGCAACGGGTGGCGGACGTCGCGGAGCACGAGCCGGGCGGGGTTGAAGCTAGGGATGACGCAGTCGTAGTCCAGAGCATAGCGCCCGCAGGCGAACGCGAGATCGAGCACGCCGATGGCCTCGGCCGCCTCGGACAATTCCAGCAACCGCTGGCGCAGGCGCGCGGTCATCTCGCGCAGAATGCGGTGAATTTCCTGCGTTTCTTCTTCCCGCAGCCGGACCAGCTCGTTATTAAGTTCAATCGTCTCGAGCGGCTCGACGTACATCGTCTGGCCACTCGAGCTGGAGCCGTGCACGACGCCGCGCACCTGCCCTTTCTTCTGCGCCCGGACGGGGACCACAAAGCGGTCGCCGCGAATCGTGATGATCTCTTCGCGCGAAAGGCTTTCCTCGGATTGGCTCCGCAAGAATTCGCGCAACGACGACAGGATCACGGCGCGCTGCTTCTCGATCTCGCGCCGGATGCGCCGCAGCTCGGGGCTGGCGTGGTCGTCGAGCTCACCCGAAGGAAGAATCTTTCCGTGGAATTCCTGGAGCAGAAAATGGAAGTCAGCCACGCGATCCGCCTCGCGCGCGAGATGCGGAAAGCGGCTCTGCGCCGCGAGCAGCGCCCGGCGGACGTCGGTAGCCCGCTCGGCCAGGCGGAGTAGTTGGACGACCTCGGGAATTTCTAAAATCGTTCCTTCGACGCCGAGCTTGCCAAAGACCTCCGCTGGATCGGTGAACCCGGAGAAATCGAGCGGCAGCGCGCCGGCAGGCGCGGCTTCTATTCCCTGACCGGCGGTTCCCCGGGCGATTCCCCGGCTGACGCGCAGATACTCCCTGCCCTCGGCGGCGAGGCGCAACCGCTCGACAGGTTCTGCCTCGTCCGCCGCGGGAAGCAGCGCCAGGAGTTTGGCCTCTCCCAACGGGCTTCCGGCATAACGACGGAGCAGGGCGAGCACTCCGTCGAACTCTAACTGCTGGATGGTGTCGGGAAGCATTGAGCAGTGCTGGCCTATCTCTTGCCTCTCCGTTGCTGATATACCCTAACGATGTGTGGATTTCTTCCAGGTGAATCCTCTCAGATTCAGGTGGCAGAGTTTTTACTCCTCTTGCGCCGCGACCAAAGCGGCACCACACTGTCCGCAGAATTTCTGGTTTTTCGGCCAATAAAGTCTACATCTGTTACAGGGAATTAGAGTCACGGATTTTTCTACGGCTAACGGCGCACCACACTGTCCGCAGAATTTCTGGTTCTTCGGCCAATAAAGTCTACATCTGTTACAGGGAATTAAATCACCGAAATTCCGACATCCATAACAGAGCGTGTCGGTCAAACTTAGGGCGCGGTATTCTTGACACGCAGAGCAGAACGGAAACGCTTCTAAGGCGGGTCGAAACATCTGCACAACAAAGTCGCCGAAATCCAGTCGCACAGCTTCAAGTATCGCATCATCCAGATTCTGACAACGGGAAGCAATCTCGCCAACGTCTCTTCTTAGGGGATAGCGCGATCGTAGCGTAAGAAGCAGGTACGCATCCTCGGATAGGTTAGGATAGTGGTGTCTCAAGACAAAGTAGCACTTTTCCATCGCCCACATAGTTCCAGGTGGGCGTCCGGCACCATACTTCAGGTACTCTATGAATCGCTTGAGCATGAACGCATGGGGAAGCTTACACCCAATTTTGTTAATCTCAGAGAAATAGGATCAAATCTGGCTGAGAACCACGTTCGGCATAGCCCTCCGCAATAAAAATCGGCCCCAAGTACGACGCGACACTTGTCTTCGTCACGTTTCTTTGGAACCAGTGGCCAAAGCTCCCCACTGGTGGCTTACTATGGTGTGTACCAATGGATACCTCTTTACCCTTAAAAACAGCAATTGCCTTGAGGATGTCGGCCCCTCTTATTTCTAGGCGATTCTTATGCCCTTTCCCGTAATGCAGCGTGATTCCGTCCTTAACAGTCCCGTGATACTCGAACGTAGACTTTCCGCTCCAAGTTTTCAGGAATATTCTTGGCCCGCTCGGATTCTTAGACATAGAACCACCTCTCCATAAATCCAGGTAGAAACTGCATCCCGGCTCATGCGCCTTTCCTCTCGGCGGCCGGCTCTGCCGGATCGTAGCACTTGGGACTCGGCTCGCACACGGCATGTTCAAACTGGATGGTGGTATGGCTGATCTGGAATTCCTGGTCGAGCAGCGCGTTGATGCGCCGCAGAATTTCGTTGCTCTCCGACGGCGGAATATCCGCGATGGCCACATGGCAGCTCATGGCGTGGGTACGGGAACCCAGGCTCCAAATGTGAACGTCGTGGACGTTCTCGACTCCCTCAACGCGGCGCACCGCGGTGACCACGGTGTCGAGTTCCATGCCGCGCGGCAATCCTTCGAGCAGGATATTCAGAGTCTCCTTGATGATGTCCACGCTGCTCCAGAGGATCAGCCCGCCGATCAAGAAGCCGAGCAGCGGGTCAATCTCGGACACGCCGGTCCTGGCAATCAGCCATCCTCCGACTACGATGCCGGCGGTTGAGACCGCGTCGGCGGCAGTGTGGAGAAACGCGGTGCGGACGTTCACGTCGCCCCGAATCTGCCGCAGCAGTGCCAGGGAGACCCCGGCATCCACTACAAACCCCAAGCCGCCGACCACCATCATCCACTGCGGGTCCACCGCATGGGGAGTCCGCAGCCGGTGATAGGCTTCGTAAAAAACATACAACGCGATGGCAACCAGCAGCAGCGCATTGACGAACGCCGCCAGGACGCCCGCGCGAGGGTAGCCGTAGGTCTTGCTCTCGGTCGCCGGTTTAGACTGCACATACAAGGCGAACCAGGCGAGAACCAGGGCGAGTGAATCGGTGAAGTTATGTCCGGCGTCGCTCAACAACGCGAGCGAATTGGCCATATACCCCGCCGCCGCTTCTGCCAGAGCCAGCGCCAGCATGAGCGCGATGGACCACTTCAAGACCGACCCCGTCTTTACGTCGTGAGCGTGCATCGCCTTCAGTCTACTGATGCCCAATCCCCCGCGCAATATCCATTGCAGCCGCCGGACCCGATTCATAGGCGCCGAGCAGACAGCCGGAATTCCCAGCCCCGTTGGGTTTGACACCGTTTCGGGAAAGATGCTACAAATAGGGCAATCAACTCGACCGTGGGCCTGTGGCGCAGTTGGGAGCGCGCTTCAATGGCATTGAAGAGGTCGGGGGTTCGACTCCCCCCAGGTCCACCATTCATCCGTTTGACCTTCTCTGGAAAAGTTGAGCGTGGAACGGTTTGACTCGCAGTCGCGTCGTACACCCAGCGGAGTGATACCAATCCCGCGCCAGAGGTAAATCCTTCGGGACTTACTTGCCCTTCCGCAACACCTTGGCGAGCTCCCGCTTGATTTTATCCTCCACAGGCATCGCCATGACTTTGCGGATGGTTTCTTCCACGGGATAGTCGAATCCTTTGAGCTCGATCGAGCCGTCTTCCCAAATAGCGTAACGGGCCTCCGGTTTTCCGTGGAGAGGCTGTCCGAGGCTGCCGGGATTGCAAACCGTGCGCCCCCCAACCATTTTCACAAATGGCTTGTGCGTGTGTCCCACAAACAGAACGTCGGCATTTATGCTGTCCACTTCAACGAGCCAGCCCTCGAAGTTTTCGTCGTAATGTCCGTAGAGCATGTCGGATGGAACGGAGTGAACCAGGCAAAAGCTCGTGTTTCCACGCTTGACCTCCGCGTGGAGCGGCAGGGCATGTAGGAATTGGTTTTGGCTTTTGCTGAGCACCTCGTTTGTGAATTTCCGCATCGCGGTTGCTATGGCACGAAAGCGCGGAGCACACCGTGGGTCTTCGTTATACGCGATGCAGTGGTCGTGGTTGCCACGGACGACGACCGAAGCTTTTTGCGAAACGTAGTCTACGACCTCGGCGGGTTGGGGGCCGTAATTCACCAGGTCTCCCAGCACCCAAAGCTCGTCGTATTCGGCGGGCAGGGTCGAAAGGGCGTCATAATTGCCGTGAACGTCTGAAATAATGCAGATCTTCATGAACGATCATTCTCTCATCCGACTTTGACGAGCAAAGCCACTCCAGGTCCAAACGCACACAACTGTCAGCGCAACCAGACAGAAAAGATTGAGCCCCTCGTTCATTCGGCTATCACGCCCCAGTTGCCCCCCCAAAGACTGTTCCGAAATCGTTCCCTTTGGGCACGAAAAGCCCTTTCCGGTAGCAGGGGAATTATAATTCAACAAATTGGAGGGGTCAAAACGATTCCAGGGACTTTTTCGGTAGGCTCAGGCCGTCAAGAACTGGGGACACTTGGGTAGTTCCGGGATAAAGTCCCGCATCGAAAGAGTTCTGAAATCGTCTACCAAGGTCCACCTTTCATCCTCTTAACCTTCTGTGGGAAAGTTGAGCTGGGAGCGGTTGACTCGGTTTTCTCCCTGCTCCACAATTTTTTCCCGCCGGGTGTTTCGGGTATATTCGAGAGTTGGGCGGACCCGTTAACGCGCGGCCCACTGGATTATCCTGGCAAGAGAACGCTCCGGCGGACGGCGAGCCACGCCCCAGTTACGAGGAGAGCACCGCATGAGGGATCGCAATCCATACCTGTTACCGGAAGAAGTTGAGCCAGTTCATTACGAAATCGCGCTGCAGCCGAATCTCGCAGACTTCACGTTTCAGGGATCGGAGCGGATCACGGTCATCATTCGCAGGCCGGTTTCGAAAATCACGCTGCACGCCCTGGATCTGAAAATCACGAAAGCCCAAATTTGCTCCCCGGCCGGGTCCGAGCCGCTCGACGCCCGGCAGATCAAGCCAAACAAGAAGCTGGAGAGCATCACGCTCGACTTTGGGAAGGGGGGGCGGAAACTGAAGCGCGGCCCCGCCGAGCTGATCTTTGAGTTCGAGGGCGAGCTGAACGACAAGATGCACGGCTTTTATCGCACATCGTACTTGGTGGACGGAGCCAAGCGCTGGGGCGCCGCCACGCAGTTCGAGGCCACCGACGCCCGCCGCGCTTTCCCCTGCTGGGACGAGCCGGCCCGCAAAGCGACCTTCGGCGTGACGCTGACGGTCCCCGAGAACTTGACGGCGCTCTCCAATATGCCGATCCGGAAAGAAGCGCGGGCCGAGCCGGGCTGGAAGACCATTCGCTATGAAACCACCCCGCGCATGTCCACGTACCTGCTCGCCGTCGTCATCGCCGAACTTGAATTGCTGGAAGACAAGGACCGGCACGGTGTTCCCGTCCGCGTCTGGACCAGTCCCGGAAAGCGCGAGCAGGGCCGTTTTGCTCTGGAGCAGGGCTGCCACACGCTCGCCTACTTCGCCGACTGGTTTGGCATTCCGTATGCCTTTCCGAAGCTCGACATGGTGGCGCTGCCTGACTTTGCCGCCGGGGCCATGGAGAACTGGGGTCTGGTCACCTACCGCGAGACCGCGCTGCTGGTAGACCCGCAGAATTCTTCCGAATCGGCCCGGCAGCGTGTCGCCGAAGTTGTGGACCACGAGCTGGCCCACCAATGGTTCGGCAACTACACCACCATGCAATGGTGGACCGACCTCTGGCTCAATGAGGGCTTTGCCTCCTACATGGGGCCAAAAGCCACGGACCATCGCTTCCCGGAATGGCAGACCTGGACGCAATACGTGGCCGACGACTACCTGGCCGCGCTGCACCAGGACGCCCTTCGGAATACGCATCCGGTCGAGGTTCCGGTCAAGAATCCGTACGAAATCCGCGAGGTCTTCGACGCCATCTCTTACAGCAAGGGTTCGGTCGTCAACCGGATGGTCGAGCACTACCTGGGCGAGAAGAGCTTCCGCAAAGGGCTGCACAACTATCTGCGGAAACATGCGTTCGGCAATGCGGCCACCGACGACCTCTGGAAGGCGCTCGAAAAAGAGTCCGGGAAGCCGGTGCGCGGCATCATGGCGGGCTACACGCGCCAGCCCGGTTACCCCGTGCTGATCGTGCGAGAGAAGCAATCCAACGGAGAGCTTCTGCTCGAGGTGGAACAGAAACGGTTTCTGGCGGATGGCAGACACGACCCCCAGAACCTGCGCTGGCAAGTTCCCCTGGGCGTGTGGGTCGAGGGCGCCTCGCGGCCCGTCTTTGAGTCCATGAAGGGCCAGCGGCACCGGCTGCGCCTCGCGGCGAGCGATGGGCAATGGATCAAGCTCAATCCTGGCCAGAGCGGCCTCTACCGCGTGGCGTACTCGGAAGAGCTTTGGGGCCGGCTGACGAAGGCGGTCGCAGCCGGGGCCTTGCCGACCGTGGACCGTCTGGGGCTGCTCGATGACGCCTTCGCCCTGGCGCGCGCCGGGTATGGAAAGACTTCCGCAGCGTTGCGCGTTCTCCGAGCTTATGAAAATGAGAGCGACTTCAGCGTCTGGACCGGCATCGCCGCCGTATTGGACTCACTTGACAATTTGCTCTCCCGCGAGCGGTTCCGGCCCAAGTTCCAGGAAGCGGCTCGGCAACTGTTCGAGCCTGTCGCCCAAAAGCAGGGATGGGAGAGGAGGCCGTCGGACGGGCACTTGGACGTGCTCCTGCGCGCGCTGGCGTTGCGAGGTTTCGGCGGCTATGGCGACCGGGCCACGATTGGCGAAGCGCGCAGCCGCTTTGCCCGCTTCCGACGGGGCGGAGAACTTGATCCCAATCTGCGCCAGGCCGTCTATTCGCTGGTCGCCGAAAACGGCGGCGAAACGGAATGGAAAGGGCTGCTCGAGGTCTACCATTCGACCGATCTGCATGAGGAAAAGGTGCGGGTGCTGCGTGCCGCCGGCAGTTTCCGGGAAGCGGAGCTGATCCAGGCGGTATTGCAATATTCCCTCTCCGAGCAGGTGCGGTTCCAGGACACGCCCATTGTGCTGGCGAGCGCCGCGACCCATCCTCTGGGCCGCGACCTGGCCTGGAAATGCCTCAAGAAGAATTGGAAGATGTTTGTGGAGCGGTACCACGGCGGGGGGATCGGGCTGCTCTCCCGCATGATCGCCATCACCAGCGGCTTCACGGACCGCCGGCATTTGGAAGACGCGCAAGATTTCTTCCGCCGCCACCGCGTCCCCGGCACGGAACGCGCCATTCGAAAGACGCTCGAACTCATTCGCTCCAACATCGCCTGGCTCGAACGCGACCGCCAGGACCTCAAAGACTACTTTGCCGATTGAGAATTGAGTAGTATAGTGGCACACGAATTCGTCCGGGCATGACGAAACCGGGATGGTTCATGAACGAGGCGGATGGGCGACTTTCTATCTCTTGACACGGAAGGAGCGATCCATGAAACGATTGATTTCCATGCTGAGTCTGGTCGTGCTGTGGCCGCTGGCGGCGTCGTGGGCGCAAGCGCCTGTTCTCCAGTACCCGCCTCCGAATGAAGCGGGCGCGGCCATGGGACATCTGCATTTGAATACAGGCGATGTTGAGGCCAACAAGAAGTTCTGGACCGCGCTCGGGGGCACGCCGATGAAAGTGGGACAGTTCGAGGTCTCGCAAATCCCCGGCGTCTATGTCTATCTCCACTTGGCGGCCGGCGCACAGCCGTCCTCCGGCGGCATGGTGGGAACGGTGGTGAATCACATCGGGTTCCGGGTGCAGAACACCGAGCAGGCGGTTACCCGATGGAAGGCCGCGGGCGTGAAAGTGGAGCCGGGCCGGATCCCCGGACAGGCCTACGTGTACTCCCCGGACGACATGCGGATTGAGATTCTCGAAGACAAGTCGCTCGCTGTTCCGATGGCGATGCACCACATCCATTTCTATGTGGCGGAGGCCGCCATTCCGGAAATCCAGGCCTGGTACGCCAAAATGTTCGGCGCCAAGCCCGGAATGCGGGGCCAAAACCAGGCGGCGGACATGCCCGGCGTAAACCTGACGTTTTCCAAATCTGACACTCCCACCGTGGGAACCAAAGGAAGATTGCTCGATCATATCGGGTTTGAGGTGAAGAACCTCGAGGCCTACTGCAAGAAGCTCGAAGCAGGCGGAATGAAGTTCGACAGGCCCTATAGCAAAAACCCGCAGACGGGTGTTGGCATCGCTTTTTTCACCGATCCGTGGGGGACCTACATCGAGCTGAACGAGCATTGAGAACAAGGGGGGGCAACATGCGAAATCGTTTACTGGTTTCGTTCGTTGTGCTGACCGGGGCGCTCGCCCTCTCGCCGGTGGTCCTCGCTCAGACCCCGGCGCAGCCGGAGTCGGGAACCACCAAGACCTCGATCCCGAACCTCTCTGGAGTGTGGGGAAGACTCACGCGGGGTGGTGAGCGGGTGCTGGCTCCCGGAGAGGGGCCGGGCTTCGCCATAACGGTGAACGGCGTGGAGCCGCAGATGCTCCCGGAAGCGGCGGCGAAATACAAAGCCATCCGCTCGGGGTATCTGCGGAATCCGTTCGATCGTGGACACGAGCCGCTCGACCCCACCATCCACTGTCTTCCCTACGGCCCGACACGGGCGTTCACGGTCAACCACCCGTTTGAGATCGTTCAAACGCCCGGCGTCGTGTACATTCTGTTTGAGTCGGGCAACGGCATCCGCCGAGTCCACATGAATCAGGAACATCCCGAGGGGATGTACAACACCTACATGGGGCACTCGACCGGCAAGTATGAAGGCGACACGCTGGTCGTGGATACGATCGCGCTCAACGGGCTTACCTGGCTTGACACGATGGGGCATCCGCAAAGCGACGCGATGCACATCGTGGAGCGCATCCGGCGCACTGCACAGGACATCTTGCAAATTGACTTCACCTTTGAAGACCCGAAGACCTATGCGAAACCCTGGAATGGAAAGAGGGTTTTCCAGTTGGCGACGGGGAGGAACGCGCTGATGCTGGAGTCGGTGGTCTGCGAGGACCATCTGCTCGAAGATCATCTGCCGAGGGCGCGACGCGGAGAAGCGAAACCCTAAGGAAGAACTGGCATTCCCACCGACGCCGCCCGGTACCGGCTGAACTCGTGGTCGCCCGCCTTCCGGCAGCTCACCCAGCGATACCAGCGCGCCTCCTCGATGGTGAACCCGGTCCCCGCAAAGCTCGTCGGACGGATCGGGGTCCCGCCGGCCTTTTCCCAATCCGTCAGTTCCTGCTCGGGAGGAATGCCCGGGCCAATCTCTTGCGGCGCGACCGTGATGAATTTTTCATCCACCCAACCGCCGCGAACGAGATGGCCATAGAGCGTCGGCCCGCCCTCGCACAACAGGTACTCGATGCCGTGCTCGCTCCGCAGGCGGCGCAATAAGTCTCCCAGGTCAAAAACGCTTCCCTGTCCGGTGACCAGAACGCGCGCTTTGCCGGGATCGCCCAGGCGCGCGCGTCCGTCGGGGGTTGTAGCGATCCATGCCTCGACGTGCTCGGAGTGAAAAAGCCGGTAGTCCGCCGGGCGCAAGTTTCCGCTGACGGTCACGAGAATGACGATGAGCTTCTTGCGGCCCAGCCGTTCCTGCCGATACCGGAGCAGCTCCGGGTGGACAATGCGATAGACTGGCCCGCCGGGGATGGAGCCCGAGAGCGTTTCGAGCGCGAGCGACCGCGCGCCGCAGAGGAGCGCGTCAGCGTGCGCGCGCAGCAGGTCCATCATCCAGCGGTCGTGGCGGCTCCGCGCCACCCATTCGCCGCTGTGCCGCCGGCCGCCGAAACTCACCAGCCCGTCAAGGCTCTGCACAAAATTGGCGAAGACCCAGGGGCGCTCCCCGGCTGGCCGGGGCGGGAAACCCAGATTCCCCACGAACGCGAGCAAGCCCGGCGGCAAGACGCGATTGAACTCGCTCTTGTCAAACAGCACCTCAAAGGGTTGCAGGCCGAACGGTGGTCCAAGTTCCATAACCGATAGTAGAATCGAAGGGCGACTTATGTCCAACTTCGAGAATTTAGTCCGCCATTACGCCGAAATCAAGTTCGGCAAAGAGAACGAGCCGGCTATTTCGGAATGGGTGGAGTATTGGCGCGAGACCGCCGGGCGGAACATCGAGCTGGTCGAGATTCTCTCGACGCAAACGGAGGTGGCCTTTGCCGGCAAGACCGTGCTCGACATCGGATGCGGGACCGGCGGCCTGGCCTCGGTGGTCACCGAGGAAGGCGGTTCCTACATCGGCCTGGATTATTATCCAGCGGTGCTGGAGATGGCCCAGGCGTTTATCCGCGATCTTCCGCATTCGCCCCCGGCGCAGCTCCTGCGCGGCTCCGGCACGAGTTTGCCGCTGCGGGATGAATCCGTGGACCTGGTCACGGCCTTCGACGTGATCGAGCATCTGGTCGGCGGCGAATCCTGGCAACTGGCCTTCTTGCGGGAAATCCGCCGGGTGCTCCGCCCGGACGGAATCTTGCTGCTGACCACGCCGAACCGTCTCCACCCCTTTGAGCCGCACACGGCCCTCTACGGCCCGCATTACCTCCCGGTCCCGCTCGCCGACCGCTACATCCGCTGGCGCAACCCGAGCTTCCTCCAGGAATACAAGACCTACGGCGAGGTCCACCTGCTGACCCCCTGGAAGATGAAGGAGCTTCTTGAGAAGGCCGGCCTCACGCTGATCCCGGATTTCCCCGGCGGGAAGCCGCTTGAAAACTATGCGTTCCCCAAGCGCCTCTGCCTGCGACTGTTGAGCGCGCTGGGACTCGGCTGGGCCGCGCCCGCTTGCTTCTGGGTTTCGGCCTGCCGCCGAGAGAACTGGGAGCAGGCGCGCCGGCGCAAGCCACGCCCGTGGAAGCATTCCAAGCAAGCGCCGCCGGCGCCGCAACTTTCTCCCCGGTCGCAATTCGAGCAGCGCGCCCGCCACTACGCGGAACTGAAGTTCGGGCGGGAGAACGAGGCGGCCATCGCCAAGTGGGTGGGCTACTGGACCGAAACGCTCGCGCGGAACTTCGAGCTGGTCGAAGCGTTCTGCTCCCGCATCCGGATTGATTTTCGCGGCAAGCGAGTGCTCGACATCGGCTGCGGCACCGGCGGACTGAGCCAGATCGTCACCGCAGAAGGGGGGTTTTATATTGGCTCGGATTTCTTTCCCGCGATCCTGGAGATGGCCCACGCGGTCATTCACGGCCTGCCGCAGCCGGAACGCGCGAGCCTGATCCGGGCTTCGGGAACGGGCCTGCCGCTCGCGGACGGCTCGGTTGACATCGTGGTCGCCTTCGACGTCATCGAGCACCTGGTCGGCGGCGAGGACTGGCAGTTGCGTTTCCTTCAGGAAATTCGCCGCGTGCTGCGGCAGAACGGCCTCCTGCTGCTGACCACGCCGAACCGGCTCTATCCCTTCGAAGGCCACACGTTTCTTTACGGGCCGCAGTACCTGCCCGTGTGGCTCGCAGACCGCTACATCCGCTGGAAGAACCCGAGCTTCCTCCAGGAGTACAAGACCTACGGCGACGTGCACCTGCTGGGACCGTGGAAGCTGGCGCGGCTGCTGCGGCGCGCGGGCCTACGCGTTGTGCACGATTTCCCATGGGGAATGGATTGGCGCGACTACGCTCTGCGAAAGCGGCTGCCGCTGCGGCTGCTCGGCGCCGCCGGCCTGGCCTGGGCCGCCGACAGCGCCTTCTGGTTTCCGGCCTGCCGCGCCGAAGACTGGAACCAGGTCCGGACTCTGCGCCGCAAAGATTGGCTTCCGTGCCGACACCCCTCGCGGCGGTATCGGCCGTAGTAGGGAACAGGGATTAGAGAAAATGGAATCTGGAATCGGTAATGGTTCTGCTTCCGGTTTCTTCCCTATTCCCTGTTCCCTGCTCCCTGCTTTCTTGCCCGCTTCAGGCTCAGCAGATTGTCGGCCCGGTTGAGATGCCGATAGCTGTTGTCAATCACCGTCGGAATGGCCACCACAAAGAGGTATGTAATCAGCCCGAATTCCAGGGCCACCGTGAACGGGATGGTCGCCCAATAGAAGCGGAAGAACTGAACGGCGAACTCTGGCGAAGCCCAGAACGCGGCGTCCATCGCCATGTTGAACGCTTCCGCAACCAGGTAGGCGGCGAGAAAGTAAATCAGGAAGCTGTAGCGGCCCATCCACTCCGCGACGTGGCCGACAACCGAATGCGCCGCCGCCCGCAGGCTCCGAATCAACCCAAACCGCCGCCAGAACGTGGGGCCGTTTTCAACGTGAATTTCTGTAAGTGGAATGCGCCGGCAGGCAGTCAGGACCGCTCGCTCACGGTCGCGGCTCGGATTCAAACCACCGCTCCCTTGCGGCCTGCCCCGGCTTGCCGTGGGTCGCGGCTCGGAATCGCGGCTCGGATTTTCTTTCCCCGCCAGGAAGTTTGCGATCTCTTCGTCCATCGAAGTCTCCACGCCCCACCTAACACACGCTCCGATGCGGACGCGGGCGACGCGGTTTGGCCCGTCCTCGGTGATCCCGGCCTCGACGCGGTAGATCATGTTCAGGTTGCGGCGATTCGGCTCGACGGCGTCTTTGAGCACGAGATAGGTCTCGCTCCCGGCGGCGTAGAGGCGGGCGTAGTGGCAGTCCTCCGGCGTGCGAGGCTCGCTCGGTTTCGCGCCTCCTTCGAAGATGTGGAAGAAGTAGTCGAGGACGTGGAGCGTCTGGCGCAGCGGCTCGGGGTAGACGCGGTCGGCCGTATCGGCCGGCGTGTGAATCTTGCCGCCAAAGACAAACGGCGAGGCCTTGCCGGGACACATCGTAATGAGCGCCGCCGCCGGGACCTTTAATTTTTTCTTTCCTCCGAGGTGTTCCCGAACCCAATCGAGGAGGCTGTTGTTGACTTCGAGCCACGAGACGTGGTCCGTGGTGCCGCCCGAGAGAAAGCGGTTGTACTTGATGCCGTGCAGATGGGCGGCTTCTTCGAGCAAGTCATTCAAGCGGTCGTAGCCGGGGAACGGAATGAAGGCGCGCACAAAATCGGCGCCCAGGCTCGTGCTGGGGACATACATGCGCCCTTCGCCGACCGAGTCCACGGCAATGACGGCCTGCGTCCGCGCCAGCTCGTCCGGGCTGAGGCTCTGGACATAGACGCGCGAGCCGGCCACGCCAAAGCGGTACTTGGCGAGCGGAATGGCAATCAGCGCGATCAGCGCTTCGATCACGCTGCCGGATTGGTAGGAGAGATTCGCCGCCACCAAACCGGCGGCGAGCAGGCATTGCGATACGAACCCGATCAGTCCGCATTCCTCCGACCCTGCCAAAATGTAAGTATGCGTCAGCGGAGGCGGCTCCGCCCGCCGCAGGTCTTCGAGCAGGTATTGCTTCAAGACCTCCTCGCCGGTGGTGTTGTCGTCGGCCCCCGGCCCGCGCCAGGTGTCGAAGTGCGCCACCAGAACCAGCTCATTCTCCGAGCGCCCCGGCACGGTGAAGATGTAGTTCGAGTCCGTGGTACGAATGTGAAAGGTCGGGATCGGCTGGCGGCGCGCTATGCAGCGGCCGGGGAAATCGCGCTCAATCTGCGCCAGAAATTCTTCCGCTAACCGCTTGTTCGATTGATTGTAGTCTTCGCTCGATTGGCGGCGGCAGGCTTCGGCAATGTTGCGCAGCAATTCCGCGACGCGCGCATCGGCATCGTCGCGCAGCGGCAGCCGGATTGAAGCAGACTGGTCCGGCAAAGTGAGGCGAGTGTAGCAGTAGCGCGCTCATCGCGCAAGCGGCAGGGGATTCGGGAATGGGAGTAGCCACGGCAGGTTCTTGATGCCGTGGGTTCGTTCCGACAAAAGCCCACGGCCAAAAGCCCACGGCACAGAAAACGTGCCGTGGCTACCTCGGCGAACCTGCTATACAGCAATTGTGATACAGCCCTAAAACCGCACTCGCAGAAGGAACTGGATGATGCGGCCCCGGTTGACGGTATTGGTGATTTTTCCGAAGATTTCGTTGCCCCAGTGCGGAGCGTAGGTGTCAAACTGCGGGTGATTCAGGAAATTGAAAAATTCCGAGCGGAACTGGAGCGCGGGCAACTGGTCGCCGCCTTTGCGGAGAGCGAATTCCCGTTCCACGGCGAAATTCAAATTGTTGGTGCCGTCCAGCCGAAACGTGTCAAAGCCCAGATTCCCGCGTCCGCCGACGGGGATGTTCGGGTCGAAGTACTCCCGGCGCAGGATGGACTGAGACGTGTCCGGATGGTTGATTCCCTTGCCGAGGATGCTGGGGTTCAAGATGTGAGGCCGGTCCTGTCCCACGCCGTCCACGTTGCCGAAGCCGGGAGCATCGGAGCCGGTATGGAGCATGTACGGCACGCCGGTGCGGTAGGAATAGGTGCCCAGGAATCTCCATCCGCCCAGCGCGTGCGCCAGAACGCCCTGCCCGCCGAATGCCGGGAGCTGGAAGCGGTAGGTGAGGGTGAGCGCCTGCGGTGTATCAAACTGCGAGACCCCTTTCAAGTCGCCGACGATATCGTACGGCATCATGCTCTTGTGGCGTCCGGTGCCGATGTCGGCAAAGGTGGTGTCGCCCGTGTCCATGACTTTGCTGAACACGTAGCGGGCGCTCCAGGTCATGGTCCGGCTGAGGCGCTTCTCGACGGAAACATTCAGCGAATCATAGTACGCGGTGGCGCCGTTGGTGACGGTGTCAATCTCCAGATACCGCGGATCGGGCCGCCGCTCGTTGATGGTGGCGGTGATGTTGCGGCGCGGATCGGGGTCCGGCTCCGCGCGGTTGGTAATCACCTCCCAGGGGAGCTTCATCGTGCGGCTGCCCATGTAGCCCACGCGGAAGAACAGGCCCGCCGGCAGCTCGCGCTCGACCGACAGCGTGTACAGGTGCGTGTACGGCACAACCAGGTCGGGACTGAGCGCGTTCAGCCCGGAGCGTTCGTTCCCGCTGCTCGAGAGATCGAGCCCTTGCAGGGGATTGACCAGGCTCGGATTGTTGTCCACGGAAATCACCTTGACGGCCGGCGGATTGAAGCGCGCACGCTGGTAGAGCAAGGGGAACAGCGCGCCAAAGCTGACTCCGTAGCCGCCGCGGATGGCCGTCTTTCCTCCGCGCGGGTTCCACGCAAAGCCGAAGTGCGGCGCAAAATTATTGGCATCGGTCCGGTAGGTGATCGGAGTCAGATTGTTGACTTCGACCGGCGCCGTCATCATCTCATAGCGCATGCCGAGCGAGATCGTCAGGTTGGGACGCAAGCGGATGCGGTCCTGGAAATAGACGGCCTGTTCCCAGTTGCGGAATCCCCGGTAGAAATCCCCCAGATTGATCTTGAACGAACTCGGCCGTCCGAGCAGAAAGTTCTCCACGGCGGAGCGTCCGAAGTTCCGGGTGTAATCAAAGACGCCGCGGGAATTCTCGCTCTGCAAATCGTTGATCTGATACCGCGAGACCAGGAATCCGAAGGCGAGCGTATGATCGCCCCGCGCCTGCGTGATCTCCGGCGCGACGTGGAAGCGGTTCTCAATCCGGCGTCGCGGATAATTCGTGCCGGGACCGAGGCCGGTTAAATCGCCGTTGCGCCCGAAGGTGATCTCAGGGACGGTCGCCAATCCCAGCGGCGCGAGCAAATTCTTGTACCGGTCGGTGACATCGAGAGACACCGCGAGGCGGTCGTAGTTGAGTCCCAGGCGGGACACCGTGCGCGGCGAGAACGTATGGCTGTGCGTCAAGTGATAGCTCTGGGGGCGCAGGAAGGTCATCGGGTTCTGCCCGATCACCAGCTCAAAAGGGTCCTCGGTCACGTCGTAGTACCGCTGTTCGAAGGCAACCTGGTCGGCCGTGCGGGGCCGGTAGTCCAGGCGCGTAGAGAAGCCCGTGCTGCGGACGTCGCGCGGTGCATTCGTATTCAGTTGCCGCGCGGCGACACTCGGCAGGTTCGGCAGTTGGTTCGGATAAGCCGTGAGCAGGCGGGCGATCAGGGCGTTGGTGGCCGGATCGGCCGAGCGCGGAATCCGCTCTTCCAGCAGGGGCACCTGAATGTTGCCGTTGACGTAGCCGGAATCGCGCGTCTGGCTCCAGGCAAAGTCGGTGGACAATTTGTCTCTCACGAGCGGCCCGCCCACGGACGCGCCGTAATCGTTGCGCCGCGAAGGCAGAAGGTCCCCCACCGTGAAGAAGGAGCGGGCGTTCAGGGAGCTGTTCTGGTGCGTTTCGTAGAGCGAGCCGTGAAAACTGCGGAGGAGCCCTCCGGGCCGCGCCAACTCGACCCGCCGCAGCGGGTAGCCATAGGGAGCGCCGAAGGAATTTTCCTGCGGGCGAAATTCGGTGACCAGTTGGGTGTTGGCGCCGCGCGTGCTGAGTTGCCGGACGATCTCATTGGTATCGAGCTTGACGATGAAGATGTTGGGGTTGAGTTCCTCCATCCCCATGCTCACGGCCTGCTCTCGGTTGGAGCGCAACCGCAGATTGAGCTGGACCGAGTCCCCGTTTTCGCCCACCGGGACGTTCTGCTGCACCAGCTCCGCGAATCCCGCGCGGCGCACGGTGAGCGTGTAGACGCCGGCCGGCAGCGGGTCGAGCGAAAAGCTGCCGTCCTCCCGCGTGACGGCTGTCTTCGAGACGCCGGCCTCCGGGCCTTGCGCGATCACCTGCGCGCCGGGAATGGGCGCGCCTTCCGGGTCCGAAACGCGTCCGGCAACCGTGGCCGCCCAGGCGCTCGACACCAGGAACAACACCATGGCGCTCAGGAACACAAAACAGGAAAGTAGTCGCAACCGTCTCACAGGCCCCCCATTTGGCGCACACCCGTCCCGCCGGCGGCTGCCACCAGGATTCGTAAGGATACCAACACAGTTTCTCATAAATCCGTCTCCGATGGGTAGAGATTTCTGTGAGTGTCTTACTTGGAGCAGGGGGACGGATTTCTTGCAGCTCCAACTGTCACCTGGATCAATTTTTGAAGAAGGGGGATTTTCCCCTACTGTGGTTTCATGGTTCCTGTATCGCGCGCCTGCCGCTGATGACGCGGCCGTGCCCTCCTTCGGAAGGCAAGTACCCCCTCGCGGAGCGGCTCTCTCGGCACGTCCTGGGAATTCTGGAACGCGCCTTCGGCCCCGATCACCCGAACGTGGCCGCGAGCCTCGAAGAGTGCGCCCTGCTGCTGCGCCAAACGAACCGCGCCAGCGAAGCCGAGCAACTGGAAGCGCGCGCCCAGGCCATCCGCGCCGCGGGACCGGCTACACCTTAATGACCTCGACCAGCTCGCGCACCGCCGAGGCGCTCTTCTGCAAGGCCGCGCGTTCGTCGTCGGCGAGCTTGACTTCCATGATCTGCTCGATGCCGCGCGCGCCGAGTTTGCACGGAACCCCGACGTACAGCCCCTGGATGCCGTACTCGCCTTCGAGGTAGGCGGCGCAGGGCAGAATCTTTTTCTTGTCCTTCAAGATCGCCTCGACCATCTCGACGATGGCCGCCGAAGGGGCGTAAAAGGCGCTGCCGGCTTTCAGCAGATTGACGATCTCCCCGCCGCCCTTGCGCGTGCGCTGCACGATGCGGGCCAGGGTTTCGGCATTGAGCAATTCCGTGAGGGGAATGCCGGCCACCTGGGAGTAGCGCACCAGCGGCACCATTTCATCGCCGTGGCCTCCCAAGACGAAGGCGGTCACGTTCTCGACCGAGACGTTCAACTCCTGCGCGATGAACGTCCGGAAGCGGGCCGAGTCGAGCACTCCGGCCATCCCGATGACGCGGTGTTTCGGGAAACCGCTCACCCGCAGCGCCACCTGGCACATGGCGTCGAGCGGATTGGTCACGATGATCAGGATACAGTTCGGGGAATACTGCACGACCTTCTCGGTGGTCGCCTTGAGGACGTCGTAGTTCTTCATCAGCAGGTCATCGCGGCTCATGCCGGGCTGCCGGGGAAACCCGGCGGTCACCACCACGATGTCGGAATTGGCGGTGTCCTTATAGTCGTTCGTTCCCAGCACTCGGGAATCGGAACCCACCACCGGCCCGGCCTCGAGAATGTCGAGCCCTTTCCCCTGGGGGATTCCTTCCAGAATGTCGGTCATCACCACGTCGGCCAGCTCCCGGTCGGCGAGCCGCAACGCCGTCGAAGCCCCGACGTTGCCCGATCCCACTACCGTTACTTTCTGACGCATAAATACCTCCTCCGTTTATGAAAACATATTGCAGAAAATTTACCACAGATGGGGCGGGAATTTCGAGGGGAACCGGAAGTTGGCAGTGTCTCAGTTTGACGTAAGGGCATGGCTTCAGCCATGCCGAAAACCGCCGCCGACGGGGGGGCTTCAGCCCCTGAGGTGCATCCCTCAGCGGTTAAAACCGCTGGAGAATGCGCTGTTACGGCACGGTTGAAACCGTGCCCTTACGGTCCAGAAAATTCAAACTGAGACACTACCCGGAAGTTAGAAGTCAGGAGCCAGTAGCCAGAAGAGCTAGCTGTCCCCTGCTCCCCAATCAGGCGCTCGACCGTCCGCAGGGGCTCCGCAGCAGGCAGCAGTGAACAACCGCAAGTTGCGAGGGAAAAAATCTCCTCGTCACTCATCACTGGTCACTCGTCACTGCTTTCCGGTCTCGCCGGGGCGGAGCGCGATCACTTCGGTCCCCAAATCCTTCGTCAATTGCCGCAACTCCTCCGGCGTGCCGATGAGCGGCGGGAACGTCGCGTAATGCATCGGCACGACTCGCTTGGCCTGCATCAGGCGGCAGGCGTACGCGGCTTCCTTGGGGCTCATCGTAAACAGGTCCCCGATCGGCAGCAAGACCAGGTGCGGCTGATACAGCTCGGCGATGATCTTCATGTCGCCGAAGACGGTGGTGTCGCCCGCGTGGTAGATGCGGAAGCCGTTCTCGAATTCGACCACGTAGCCGGCGGCCTCGCCGCCGTAAGTGACCGAGCCGTCGTCCTCCAGGATGCCGCAACTGTGCCGGGCGTCCACCATCGTGACCCGCACGTCATTCAACTTCTGCGATCCGCCCTTGTTCATCGGGCTGACGTTCTGCGCGCCCTTGCGCTGGAGCCAGAGAGCGGTCTCGAAAATACAGCCGATCTGCGGCTTGTGCTGCTGGGCCAGCTCCACGGCGTCCTGAATGTGGTCGAAGTGGCCGTGGGTGATGAGCATGGTGTCGAGCGCGGCGAGTGTCTTGTCGGCGGCAGGACAGGCCGGGTTGTTCTTGAGCCAAGGATCAATGATCAGCTTCTTGCCCGCCGGCGTGGTGAACAGAAACGTGGAGTGGCCGAGATATTTGTAAGTGACGGCCTGACTGGATGACATAGTTTCTCCTTGGACAAGAAAGACATTGAAAGACTGGGGAGTGAAAATGTTGGCTTTCGTCAGGGCATGATTTCAGTCGTACCAGTGCCTTGACGGGCATTTTTCTCTAGCCCGCCCTTCAGGGCGGGGTCGAATGTTGCGAAGACGTACAAAGCCCGCTTCAGCGGGCTTCTCGATAACGGCTTAAGCCCCTCGACCTTACGAGAGCTGAAGCCGCAAGGATTGGCAAGCCCCCTGAAGGGGGCTAAGAAATTCGGGGGCTCCCTTCGACCCAGGCGTGAACGCCTGGGCTAGAGAAAAATGTGGCAGTCGTTTTCCTGTTGTGATTACTCATGAATAATCCAGGTAAAGGTTCAGACGGAATCGTACGCCACGGCCGCCCGGATGTCCTCGACTGTCAGGGAAGGATAGTGGTCAACGATTTCCTCCGGAGAAAGGCCCTCGGCGAGCGCATCCAGGACAACAGCGATCGGAATTCGCGTTCCCCGGATGCAAGGCTGTCCGCCGCAAACCTCTGGAATAACGGTGACCCGATCCCGCAGTTCCTCGTGTGTCAAGGCAAAATTCCCCTTACGCCGGGACCGGCACCGGCTGCATGTTCTCGATGATGCAGGTGGCGTACTCGCTGGTCTTCAGTTTCGTGGCGCCCTGCATCAGACGCTCCAGGTCGTAGGTGACTTTCTTCTGCTGGATGGTGCGGGCGATGGCGTCTTCGATGATGGTGGCCGCTTCCTTCCAGCCCATGTGCTGAAACATCATGACGCCGGAGAGCATGACGGACGACGGGTTGATGACGTCCTTGTCGGCGTACTTGGGGGCGGTACCGTGCGTGGCCTCGAAGAGGGCGTACTCATCGCCGATGTTGGCGCCGGGAGCCATGCCGAGTCCGCCCACCTGCGCCGCGCAGGCATCGGAGAGATAGTCGCCGTTCAAGTTCGGCGTCGCCAGCACTTGATACTCGTCCGCCCGCGTCACCACCTGCTGGAAGATCGAGTCGGCGATGCGGTCGTTCACCAGGACCTTCTTCTTCCACTGGCCTTTTCCGTGCGTCGCGTAGATCGAGTCGAGCGCCTCTTTCACCTCGGCATAAATCTCCTGCCGGAAGGCCTCCGCCGCGTGCTCGAGACCCGGCTCGACCATCGCTGCGTTCTGCTCGATGGTCAAATTCGGGTTCTTGTCCTTGTTGTCGAGAATCCAGCTCTCGCGCTCCGTGACGATCTGGGAGCGGAACTCGGCTTTGGCCAGCTCGTAGCCCCAGTCGCGGAACGCGCCTTCGGTGAACTTCATGATGTTGCCCTTGTGGACCAGCGCCACCCGCTGAAGTCCGTGGTCCAGGGCATAGCGGATGGCGCGCCGCACCAGCCGCTGGCTGCCGGTGCGGGAAATCGGCTTGATGCCGATGCCCGAGTCCGGCCGGATTTTCTTGCCCATTTCCTTGGTGAGGAACTCGATGACCTTCTTCGCTTCCGGAGTCCCTTCCCTCCATTCGATCCCGGAATAGACGTCCTCGGTGTTCTCGCGGAAGATGACGATGTTCATCCGCTCGGGGTTTTTGACCGGCGACGGCACGCCGGGATAGTAGCGCACCGGCCGCACGCAGGCATAGAGATCGAGGACCTGGCGGAAGGTGACGTTCAGGCTGCGGATGCCGCCGCCGATAGGGGTCGTGAGCGGCCCTTTGATCGCGACGCGAAATTCCTTGATCGCCTCCACCGTATCCTGCGGCATCCACTCCTTGAACATCGCAAACGCTTTCTCGCCGGCGAAGACCTCATACCAGGCGACCGCGCGCTTGCCGCCGTAGGCCTTCTCGACGGCGGCGTCAAAGACCCGGCGCGACGCCTTCCAAATGTCGCGGCCCGTTCCATCGCCTTCGACGAACGGAATGATGGGCCGGTCGGGAATCACGTACTGGCCGTCGCGGAACTCGATCCGCTGGCCGTTCGTGGGAACGGGAAGATTGTTATAAGAAGTCCTGGCTGTGGACATGCTCGTTTACCCTCCAAATTGGATTTATAGAATTGCTACATGGAAGCAAAACACCGAAATCCCACGCGCAATGGGGAGATCGTGCCGTTCCCCCATAGAAATTTAAGGTAGCACCGGAGGAGGGAAAAAGCAATTGAAGCGCAGGGGGGATGGGTAGCCACGGCGAATGTCGTATCTCGCCGTGGGTTTTTCTACCCCGGGAACAAACCCACGGCAAATTGGAAAAGCAAAATTGCCGAGGCTGCCATTCACCCTCGGTAGGAATCCGGCAATTCGACATAATCAATCTGGATGGGACACGCCGCTCGTTCAGATTCCTTACAAGCTGAAATTCCGGCAACTGGACCACCGCCAGTCCTCCGGCTTCGCCACCAAGCCTTTTCGCACCGGGTTGAAGTGCATGTAATGGAGTCGCTGTCCGAACTCTCTGTTATGCCTCACAAAACGATCCCAGAACTGGTGTTGCCAAAGGGGGTCGTGGCTCTGGCGCTGGCGGTTCAAGCGGCGCGCGGAGACATATTTCACGTCTTGGACCAAGCGGGAGATCGTGAGGGGGGCGCGAGGCCCCAAGAGCGCGTGCCAGTGGTCTGGCATCAGCACATATCCGCAAAGCGCAAATCCCAGCCGACGGCGGGATTCCTCAAGAGTCGCCAGGATCAGTGGGAACTCTGCTTCCGTGAATCGCGGAAGCGGCCGGCGGAGATTCACGGTGACGAAGAAAATTCGGTCGCTCAGCCGAAGCCGATGCACGCCCGACATGCTGCAAATCATAGCATGGTAGCCACGGTCAATTGGCAGTATCAATTGGCCGTGGGGTTGTATTGAGAAAAAGCCCACGGCGAGGAAAGCGCTCGCCGTGGCTACCAGCTAGGTATGGGCCAGAACCGCCAAGTCGGCGTTGTGGCACTGGGGCTTGTCATCCTGATGGCCCTAGTCGGCATCGTTATAAGTGGGACATACGGCAAAGTTAGTCAATTTTGGATCGAGATGCAGGCAAAAATTGGAGTGGTGGGATTCCCTGAAAATGTCCTCATATACGATACTCCCATATACATAAAGAACCTTACTTCCGCTAACAATATCATCTACCTCATTTTGCGTTGTTGCGGCGGGAATTACGCCAGTGCCAATAGAGACGTGAGCGCCAGGAAGCAATACCGTTACACTACTTCCTGGAATCGGCACTCTATAGGTTGGAGCGAACGGCTCTTGCCGTCCGATAATTTTGAAATCAACTTGCACAGTCACGTTCCTAGCTATACTTTTCCCAGAGTTCGCAATCTGCACGGCGAAGTTTGGCCTTTCTCCAACCTTCAGATACACACGTTTCCCGCTGTCTCTAAATTCCGGCTCAATGGTAAAAGGCGTTCCGAGCCAAGCGCGCTGATCCAAGCGGGACTGGGCAATAGTAGCATTCAGCGCTCTCGTGCTGGTATCGGCCTGATTTTTGGCAGCATCGGCGGCTTTTTGCATCGCCGCGCTCTGTTTCCCCATTTCAGCCAAGATGTTTTTGGACGATTCATTGCCGGATTTCAGGGTATCTCCGGCGATCCTGGCAGCACTAGTGGCAGCATCGGCGCTCTTCTTAGAAGCCTGGGTAGCTTCGCGCAGGGAAGACCACTGATAATACGCGATGATGGCATAAGCGACGATGGCGAGGAATGTAAGAATTTCAACGGCAAATCTCCGCTTTTCGAGGCCATGGGACTTTGCTTGCTGGGCTTTATAGCTCTCTATTACGGAGGGTGGAACATAAAGTTCAACTCGCGCATTTGGCTCGGGGTCGGTGCCATCACTCTTGGGTTTACCTTCTTCTGGCATGGGTTTGCCAGCCTCCTAATTTGGAGCGTTCGTCAAGAATCGTAATATTGTAACGCAAGACACGCATCGTCCCGGTACGGTTCAATGAAAAGAATCCGAAGGAAATGAACGCAGGAAACGGAATCATCAACGGGATCACGGCCCCGCAGGGGCCGGACAATCAAAGCATGTATTGAGAAAAAGCCCACGGCGAGAAAAGCGCTCGCCGTGGCTACCAGTTGACCTAAATTACTCCAGAATGCCGACGATCGCTCCCAGCAGGCAGGTCGCCAGTGTGCCCGAGACGATGGACCGGACGCCGAGCGCCATGACCTCGTCGCGGCGGTGCGGAGCCATGGTAGCCAGGCCGCCAATCATGATTCCCAAACTGCCGAAATTGGCAAAGCCGCACATCGCGTAAAGCATAATCACGCGGGAGCGGGGTGAGAGCGCCTCCGCTGGCAGCGCCGCCAGCCGCAGGTAGGCTACAAATTCATTCAGAATCGTTTTGATGCCCATGAGGCTGCCCGCCGTGGCCGCTTCGCGCCAGGGCACGCCCATGAGCCAGCAGACCGGCGCCATGACAATGCCCAGCCCGCGTTCGAGCGTGAGCGGTTCTCCGCCGAGCGAGGGCAGAAGCCCGAGGATCGTGTTGGCCAGATGCACCAGCGCGACGAGCACGACCAGCATGGCGACGATGTTCAAGAGAAGTTCGAGACCCGCGCTGGTGCCTTTCACGATGGCGTCCATGGCGCTGCCGGCAACGGACTGGGGTTCATCGAACGCGCCGCCGGTGGGCCGCTCCCGCGTCTTTTGACCCACGACTTGGGGGCCCACGACTTTGGGGGCCATGATTGGGGGGACCATGATCTGCGCGATCAAGATCGCCGCCGGCGCGCCGAGCACCGAAGCAATCAGGAAATGCCCGGCCGCCTCCGGCACGGCCGGCCCCACGATCGTGGCATAGAGGACCAGCACCGTCCCGGCGATTCCGGCCATGCCGCCGGTCATCACGACGAATAATTCGCTGCGCGACAGCCGGTCGAGGTACGGGCGGATCAGCAGCGGCGCTTCGACCATGCCCACAAGATGTTGGCCGCCGTCGAGAGGCCGACCGCCCCGCCGACACCCAGGGTTCGCTCGAGCGCCCAGGCGAAGCCGCGGACAATCGGCGGCAGGATGCGCCAGTAATAGAGCAGCGACGTCAGAACGCTCATGATCAGGACAATCGGCAGGGCTTGCAGTGCGAGGATGAATTCGCCGCCCGGCACTTTCGAATCGAACGGCAGGGGGGCGCCGCCGAGATAGCCAAACACAAACGCCGTTCCCGCGCGCGTCGAAGCCGCGATCGCATCCACGACCCGGTTGGCCGACGCGAAGGCCGCCCGCGCCGGCGGGACCTTCAGCAGCAGCGCCGCGAGCAGGAACGTAAGCCCCAGGCCCATCGGAACCTGTCGCAGGGAGACCGCGCGGCGATTCTCGCTGCAGGCCCAGGCCATCAGCAGCAGAGCGACTATTCCCAGAGCGGACTGGAGCGTTTCCATAATTCTCCTGGTCGCATTGTACCGGAATGTTCTAACATGCCGGGCCGTGGCTCCTCAATTAAGATCAGGGGGGCCAGCGGGGGGCCATTGGCCACGTGAAGAAATCGGGCCAAAACGAACCCGGCTGGTGTAGACTACCAGCAGGCGGGACCCGAGGCGGGAAATTCTGGAATCGTACCGAGCCAGGCCGATGCGTTGCCGCAATCGGAAACAGATGGTGAGCAGGGACAGAGCCAAGGCGCTGGGGTGAGACTCCGTCCGAGGAATGGTCAAAGAATGCCGAGCTGCGCTCCCGATGGGAGCCGCGGGAAGCGAAGAGAGGAGAGCAGACATGAGGACGAAACGAGTGTTGTATGGAAGCATCGGGGTGGTTGGGTTGGCGTTGTTCTTGGCCGTTTCGCGCGTCGGGATGAGCGCGCCCCAGTACGGCTCCCAAGCCACCAACGGAGCCGTGCGGATTGACAACGACGACATCGGCGGCGTGGTGACCAGCGCCAAGGGGCCTGAAGCCGGCGTCTGGGTGATCGCGGAAACCACCGACTTGCCGACCCGGTTCAGCCGCACCGTGGTCACCGATGATCGCGGGCGCTACCTGCTGCCGGACCTCCCCAAAGCGAGCTACAAAGTGTGGGCGCGCGGCTACGGCCTGGTGGATTCCTCCCCGGTCCAATCGGAGCCGGGCAAGCTCGTGAACCTGAAGGCGGAAGTGGCGCCCAACGCGCGCGCCGCGGCGCAATACTACCCGGCCGTCTATTGGTATTCACTCCTCAAGGTCCCGGACAAGAGCGAGTTTCCCGGAACGGGCGCAAACGGCATTTCCGAAAACATCAAGAGCCAGGCGCAGTGGTTGCGGACCATCAAGACCGATAGCTGCATGTCGTGTCATCAAATGGGCAGCAAAGGGACACGCCAAATCCCCGAGAGCCTGGGTCATTTTGATTCCTCGGTGGCCGCCTGGCGGCGGCGCGTGCAGTCAGGACAAGCGGGCGCACAGATGGTCGGCTCGATCAACAATCTGGGCCAGCAGCGCGCGCTCGCGATGTTCGCGGACTGGACCGATCGAATCGCCGCCGGCGAAGTGCCCCCGACCCCGCCCCGGCCGCAAGGCGTCGAGCGCAACATCGTGGTCACCCAATGGGACTGGGCCGACCCCAAGGTTTATCTTCACGATGAAGTCTCGTCGGACCGCCGGAACCCTTCGGTGAACGCCAACGGGCCGATTTACGGGGCGCTGGAGCTGAGTGCGGATTACGTGCCCGTGCTCGATCCCGTGCGCCACACGGCGAGCCAGGTCAAGATTCCGGTCCGCGATCCGAATACCCCCTCGACCGCCGAGACCAAGCCGGCTGCGCCGTCGCCCTACTGGGGCGACGAAGTCATCTGGGACAGCAAGGCCAACGCCCACAACCCCATGCTTGATCACAAGGGGCGGCTCTGGCTCACCTCCCGCGTCCGTCCGGCCGAGAACCTCGACTTCTGCAAACAGGGATCGAGCCACCCTTCGGCGAAGCTTTTCCCGATCGCCGCCTCCGGCCGGCATCTCTCCATGTACGATCCTAAGACCAAGGAGTTCAAGCTCATCGCCACCTGCTTCGGCACGCACCACTTGCAGTTTGACGGCGATGCCAACCACACCTTGTGGACCAGCGGCGGCGTCGCCGGCAGCCAGGTGGTCGGCTGGCTGAACACCAAGATGTACGACGAAACCGGCGATGAGCAGAAGTCGCAGACCTGGGCTCCGCTCATCCTCGACACCAACGGCAATGGCAAACAGGACCCCTGGGTGGAGCCCGGCCAGCCCCTGGACCCCTCCAAGGACAAGCGGATCAGCCCGACCCTCTACGCCGTCTCGCCCAGCCCGATTGATGATTCCGCCTGGGGGACGCAGTTGGGCTTTCCGGGCGCGGTCGTGCGCCTGAACCCGGGGCCGAATCCGCCGGCGACAACGCTGGCGGAATATTACGAAGTGCCCTGGAACAACCCCAAGGCGGCCGTGCAAGGCTTCTCGCCGCGCGGCATGGACATTGATCTCCAGGGCGTGGTCTGGGCCGCGCTCGCCAGCGGCCACTTTGCCAGCTTCGACCGGCGCAAGTGCAAAGGGCCTCTGAACGGACCGACCGCCACCGGGCAGCACTGTCCGGAAGGCTGGACGCTCTATCCGCTGCCCGGCCCACAGTTCAAGGGCATTACCGACTCCGGCAGCGCCGAAGCCCCCTACTACACCTGGGTGGATCAGTTTGACACGTTCGGCCTGGGCAAGGACGTGCCCATGATCACCGGCAATGGAAATGAATCGCTGATTGCGCTGGTGAACGGGAAGTTCGTTAGTCTGCGCGTCCCCTATCCCTCGGGGTTCTATGGGAAAGGGATGGATGGCCGCATTGACGATCCGCGAGCCGGCTGGAAGGGCAAAGGGCTGTGGTCCACCTGGGCCAACCGCACGCCGTTCCACGCCGAAGGCGGCAAAGGGATGACCAGCAAGGTCGTCAAGTTCCAGCTTCGCCCCGACCCGCTGGCGCGGTAAGTAAAAGCAGTGATGAGTGACAAGTGTCGAGTGACGAGCAAGAACAGGCTGAGTGAGTTTTTCCCCTGCTCGTCACTTATCACTCTTCACTCGTCACTGTTCTTATCATCCGAGCCGCGCGCGTAAGCAAGCGGGCAATCTAGGAGAATAGGGAGTGGGGAATGGGGTTGTTCTTCCCTGTTCCCTGTTCCCTGTTCCCTGTTCCCCGTTTTCCCCTACTCTCCACTCACTACTCACCACTCCCCTACTGATTGTGGATGACGATGCTCCCGCCGCTGATCGCCTGCGGATTGGCCGAGTCTATGTCGTCTGAGCCTCCGACGTTGTCGTAAATCACCGCGTTGGTCGCCTTGTTCCAAATCTTGATCCGAAACTTATCTACCCCTCCGCCAACGGGCAATTGACGATCAGTCGCCGTCAGCAGGAAGCCGTAGTTGCCCGCGCCGTTGACGGTGCCGCTTCCTTTGTACTGCGCCATTGCCCCGGCCACGACCAGCCATTCGCAAACACTGCTGTGGAAGTTGAAATTAGCGGCTGGGAACTGGAATTCGGTTTGACCCGTGGGCGTGTTCGCGCCCTTCTGGTATTTCGAGACAAAGCCGAAATTCGCTTTCCCACTCAAGCTCCGGTTGGCCGCATAAGCACTCGCGGGTGAGTTAATCCAGCCGCCCCCGGTAATGAAGCCGGCGTTCGCGGCAAAGATCACCACGGACTCGAACGTGGTGGAGGCGCTGGCCCCGCTGTTGTCGGTGACCGTGATTGCAACAGCGTAAACACCGGCGGTGGCGTAGGTATGCGATGCCATGCACTGGCCGGGGATGCTAGTCGTCGGCTCTGTAACAGCGCCTGGGCTCGAGCTGCTATCGTCCCAGGCAAAGGTACAGGTATGCGTGTCCTGGGCGTCAGCGTCAGTGAAGTTTGCGGATACGGTCGCAGCGTTGCCTAGCGCAATCGGGCTGGTCGGTCCGCTCACACTGGTGATAACGGGCGGGCTGTTGGGGGGCTGACAAAATATTTTTGATACAAAAGCGTCGGTGCTACCGCCAAACGCTGCCTGGAAAGCATTCGCTGTGGGGAAATTGGCCGAAGTGGTATAGCCCGTCACATAGGCGTTGCCGGAGGAGTCCACCGCAATGCTAGATCTCTCTTCAAAGCTGTTCCCGCCCAGGTAGGTGGAGTAGACCAGGGAGGCAACGCCGGTAGCGTTGGTATCGAGCTTCGCCGCAAAGGCGTCGTCGGCGCCGCCAAGCGCTGCCTGGAAAGCGTTCGCGGTGGGAAAATCGGTGGAACCGAACGTGGTCCCCGTCACGTAGGCGTTGCCGGCGGAGTCCACGGCGATGCCGTGGCCACCTTCGGCGCCCCCGCCCAGGTAGGTAGAATAAACCAGAGCGGTGCCGGCCGCGTTCAGCTTCGTCACAAAGGCGTTATAGTGGCCGCGAAGAGTGGACTGAAAGGCATTGGCCGTCGGGAAATTGCCCGAAAGGGTGTCGCCCGTCACATAGGCGTTGCCGGTGGAGTCCACCGCAATGCCGTTGCCCTGGTCGACGCTGCTCCCACCCAGGTAGGTGGAATAGACCAGAGCGCTGCCGGCGGCATTCAGCTTCGTCACAAAGGCATCAGCGCCCGAAAAAGCATCCGGGGCGCCGCCTGCAAAAGCGGCCTGCAAGGCATTGGCCGTGGGAAAGTTGGTCGAACCGGTCCCGCCCGTCACATAGGCGTTGCCCGAAGAATCCACCGCAATGCCAAAGCCCTTGTCGGTGCCGCTCCCGCCCAGGTAGGTGGAGTAAACCAGAGCGGAGCCCGCAGGATTCAGCTTTGCCACAAAGGCGTCCCAGCTGCCGCCGTAAGCGGGCTGGAAAGCATTGACCAGGGGAAAGTCCCTCGAAAAGGTAGTGCCCGTCACATAGGCGTTGCCCGAGGGGTCCACGGCGATGCCCGCTTGTGGGTGGTAGTTCTCTCCGCTGCTCCCGCCCAGGTAGGTGGAGTAGACCAAAGCGCTACCAGCGGCATTCAGCTTTGTCACAAAGGCGTCTTGGACTCCAGCGAAAGCAGACTGGATGGGACTGGAACTGGTTCCGGGGAAGTTGCCCGACTCGGTCCAGCCCGTCACATAGGCGTTGCCCAAAGAATCCACCGCGATGCCGTTGCCACTGGTAGAGCCGCTCCCGCCCAGGTAGGTGGAATAGACCAGGGAACTGCCCGCCGCATTCAGCTTCGTTATAAAGGCATCTAGGCCGCCGTCGATAGCAGCCTGGAAGGAACTGGCACTGGTTCCGGGGAAAGTGGCCGATTGGGTATCGCCCGTCACATAGGCGTTTCCCGAAGTATCCACCGCAATGCCAAAGCCCCTGTCGTTGCCGCTCCCGCCCAAGTAGGTGGAGTAAACCAACACGGGGTCAATGATCAGAGGATGGCGCGGATCGTAGGAGGCGACCGCAAAGCCCACGACCTCTTTGCCCCTCCGCACATAATGGCCGTCCACCATCTGCCTAATGCCGCCGACCTCCTGATACACGACAGGCTTGTGCAAGCGGACTTCACCCGCGCTTGTCTGGAGCGCCAACTCGCCCTGCGGATCAATTTCCATTCGCTGCGCGCCCGCAAAGTCGAGCGTGATAGCGCGTGGGTCCGCGCCGGGAGCAACCACGAAGTCGTATTCGAGTTGGCGCTGGCCCCGGCCAGCCGGGGCTGGTGCGCCGTAATAGACCAGGTCAATGCCGGGGTAGACATCCTCATACTTCACCTTTGCGTAAGTGGGGACGTTGGTGCGCCACTTCGAGGGGTCGTTCCCAATGAAGTAGTTGCTCTTGCCGGACAGTTCGGCGAGGCCCGTTACCGCCGGGTTTGGATTCGCGCCGACCAGCTTCATGCGCAGCACCGCCGTTTCATCCACAGCAAGCCGGTACAGGTCCGCAGATTTCGCAGATGGCACAGATGGTGAAGAACGTACAGGTCCCTCGTCGCTAACGCTCCTCGGGATGACAATCGGGGGAATCTGCGTAACCTGGGGATAGCCCACTCGCTGACCCCTCGACTCCGCTCGGGGCAGGCGCGCACTGCTCGGATTGGTGCGGCTCGGATGAATGCCCCCTCCCTCGCGGTCGGGGCTCTGATTCTGACTCCTGACTTCTGACTCCTGACTCCTGCGAAGCGTTAGCACTGCTTCGTTCGCGGTCAGGAACAGCGTGTAGCCGTTGCCGCGCGAGAGAAACTTCACGCTACCGTCGGTCTGGCCGTGGTTCGCTTCAAAGCTCAGCGGCAATCGCCCGTAGGTTTCCAAAACGAGCTGCTTGCCGACTTCCGGCCGCTCGCTCACGGTCGCGGATTCAGAACCACCGCTCCCTTGCGGCCTGCCCTGAGCTTGCCGAACGGGTCGCGGCTCTGATTCTGACTTCTGACTCCTGACTTCTGACTCCTGTCCTTTGGGGACTTGCGTGAAGATGGTCGCTACGACAACGAGCAACGAGAAGCAAACAGCGACAGGCGTTTTCCTCATGGTTCCTCGTTGGCGGCCGGATTGTCCGCTCCCTCACGGTCGCGGCTCGGATTCCTTCCCGCCCAGGAGACCGAGAAAGTTTCTTATTTCTTGCTGTTGAGCTGGAGCATGAGTTCGCCGTGTTCGCGCTGGAACTGAGAACAGCGGAGGCAATTATACTCCTGCCCAAAGCGGCAGGAGCGAAAAAATCTTTCGCCAAAGAGAATCTATATTGGGACTAATACTTATGGGACTTCTTGAAGATAAAAAGAGGAAATCGGGGTGAAGTCCTAGTAGTTTAGGCCACAAACCACCCTCTTCGGTTCTTTCCGGCCAGGCGATGGAAGAGGCTCCTGCCCGCCGGGAGTTTGCCCCGCATGTCAAAAACTGAACAGTCGAGAAGGAGACCGAATGGCCCCGATCTACTCCTCTGATGGCCAACTATCTGATTGATAAACTTATACTTAACAGGATACTGCCGTTTCTCCTGGAAGCCCGACCCGCCTTCGGACGGTTTGGCTCTTCGGCGGAATATGCATTTGTAACCTATTTAATATTAGTTACTTATCGTGATCTCCCCCATTGGTATTTGGAGTGCGAGGACCCTCTGTCGCAGTGCGGAGGAAGCGAGGCTATGTTGGAGCAGCAAAGCATCTTGGTCGTGGACGATGAGTCGGGGATTCGGGATGGGATGGCGGAGTTGTTCGCGCGGCGGGGATACCAATGCCGCACGGCGCCGAGCGGCGAAGCGGCACTCTGCATATTCCGCGAGAGCCCTTCCCAGGCCGTGTTGAGCGACGTGGGAATGGCTGGCGTGGACGGCCTGGAAGTTGCGCGCACTGTGCTGGAGACGCATCCGGAAACGGCGGTGGTTCTGATGAGCGGAAGGGCAAGTGCCGAGGTTGCTATCGAGGCCTTGCGGTCCGGGGCTTCCGACTTCCTGCTTAAGCCGCTCGATTTCAGCACCGCGGAGCGCTCGGTCCAGCAAGCCGTCTCCAAGAAGCAAGTGCAGCGCAAGACCGAGCAGGAGCTGCTGCGCGTGCAAGGTCTGCTGAACGAGTTCGCCAATCACAACCAGGCCATGATGGGGTTGATTGCCGAGGCCTTCGCCCAGATGCAGCGGATGCGGGATGCGGAGACGTTTGCGCACGTGCGGCGCGTGACGGGCTATGCCTGCCGCCTCGCCGAGCGGATGGGCTTGAGCGCCGAAGAGGAGGAAGCCCTGCGGCTCGGGGCCTTGCTGCACGACATTGGGAAAGTGGTGGTTCCGGACCGAATCCTATTGAAACCGGGTCCGTTGACCGATAAGGAATATAGCGTAATGAAGAATCACGTGGAAGCCGGATACCGCATCGTGGCGGGCATTCCCGGCCTGGAAGGAGCTGCCCGCATTGTGCTCGAACACCATGAACGCTACGGGGGAAGCGGCTACCCCCGCGCGCTGCGCGAAGACCAGATCAGCCTGGGGGCAAGGATCTTCGCCGTCGCCGACTCCTATGACGCCCTGACGCAGGACCGGCCGTATCGCAAGGGGCAATCCGCGGCCATCGGCCGGGAAGAGTTGCGGCGCTGCGCCGGGACGCTCTTTGACCCTCAGGTGGTGGCGGCGTTCCTGGAGATCGCGGAAACGGAAGGGCTCGAAGCGGTCCCTCTGGAGGACGCGGCAGACCAAGAGCCATCGCCGGCTATCCCCGCCGCTGAGAAGCAGCAGCCATGACCGCCATCGAAGCCAAGGTTGCAAGCCGCGACAAGAGATCGGTGGTACGGGTCGCAAGGCCCAGAAGGAGAAGACTTCAGCTATGAATGAAAACCATCGAATCGAACGGTTGACCAGCGACTCGCTGCTCAAGGTGGGCCGCTCGGTGCGGATTTTTGCCGTTGTCCTCATCTTGTTGCTCACCGCGGGCGTAGCTGTGATCGTGTACGGCCAACTCCGGCAAAGCGTCGCTCTGGCGCAAGTCCTGGACAACCCGAACCAGTTGCTGGGCGGCTTTGTGCTCCTCATGCTGCTGACCGTCGGGTACTTGGTGGGCAAGAGTTGGACGACGACCCGCTACCAGCGCCGCCTCATTGAGCAATTGCTCGAAGAGGAAGCGATCACGCGCGCGCGGCGGCTCGATCCCATTACGCAGTTCCATCACCCCGAAGTCTGCCGGGACATCCTGCTCCGCCACGCCAGCTACTCCAGTCGGTTGCACTCCCCGATCTCGCTTCTGGAGATGACCGTCCCGAACCTCCACAAACTCTCGCTCGACCCGCAGACGCGCCCCCTCACCGAAGAGCTGGTCCGCCAGATCCGGCGTCTTTCGCGCCCGATAGATTCCCTGCTGCGGTGGACTCCGGATTCGTTTCTTCTCGTGTTTCCAGAAGTAACGCGGCAGGAACTGCCCGGCGTCGGCTTTCGTATCCGCACCCAGTTGGAGAAGTGGGCCGAGGCACACTTTGACAGCGCGCCCCCGGTGTTCCAAACCCGTGCAGTCACCTCGGAAAGTCTGGGGCTTTCCGGAGACATTTTGATCGAGGTGCAGCGCTTGCTGGACGATGAGCAGGCCGCGCCCGCTTCCCCCTCTTCTGCGAATCCGGCCTTGGGGCGGCGGGAAAAGAGCGTCGGATTAACTCTGGAACTTCGCGTCAAAGGAATAGACAGGGAAGGCCAACCCTTCCAGGAATCCGTGCTGACGGAACGGGTCGCCGCGGACCGCATCTGGTTTTCCCTGAAAAAGCATCTGCCCGTTCATTCCGGGTTGACGATTAGTTTCCACGACGGAAGTTTCCTGGAAACCGCTACGGTCACCCGCCTCCTGGAACGGGGCGAAGGACAATTGATCGAGGCGCAGTTCTCGAAGCCGCCGGAGAATTGGGTGATCCGGGATTCCTAAACGGCAGCCCCGTCGCTCCCCGCCGGGGGAAGGGTCCCGGCCTGCCGGGACCGGTGCCCATTTGTCCCCTCGGCCGTAAACCACTGCTGGGCATTTGCCGATGAAATAAACGATGGCCAAAATGACCTACGCCCAGTATCGCCTCCTGCCCGAGAGCCGCAACCAGTACGAGCTCTTTGACGGGGAACTGGTGATCACGCCCTCGCCCAACGTGGGCCATCAGAGGATTGTCGGGAGACTGTGTGCGCAACTGCTGACCTACGTCGAGGCTCATTCGCTCGGCTTACTGCTGGTTTCGCCGGTGGACACGATCTTCGACCCCTACACCGTGCTCCAGCCCGACATCCTGTTTGTGAGCTGTGAGCGCATTCCCGATACGGTCAAAGAGCATATTGAAGGCGCGCCGGACCTGACGATCGAAGTTCTTTCCTCCAGCACCCTGGAGAAGGACCGCCGCCGCAAGCTCGCGGTGTACTCGCAGTTTGGAGTCCGGGAATGCTGGCTCGTGGACCCGGAGGCGCAGACCATCGAACTCTACGCGCGCGAGGGCGGCCTGCTGCGACTCACCCGGACGTTCTCCTGCGGCGAAGCCGTCGCAAGCCCGCTTTTTCCCGGCCTTGACCTTCCCGTGGCCGGCGTTTTCTAACATCTCCTGACACAAATCCGAGACCCAGGAAGCTATCTGTCGCCTCCTTCCGAGTGGCATTTCTTCCGAAAACTCGCTCCAGGGTGTTGTTTCTTCGGCCAATGGGCGGGGACGGTCGCGCGCAGATGCTATAATTTTCTTGGGAGCACGGGAAAGGAATGGGTTGGCAGGAGTAAGGACTCCCCGCGTCGAATCGCGCGACGGGGAAAGGTTTCTTGCCGCCGCTCGCATGGCACAGAAGACGAAGAAGCGGATCATTTATCCGTTGGCCTTCCTGGTGGCCGCGGGCCTGCTGACAGCGGCCGGGATTGTTTGGTACCGGCGAGGCGCCAAGACGGTCCAGACCACTCGGGTCCGCCGCCAGGATGTGATCGCGGTGGTCATGGCTTCCGGCGAGGTGCGGCCCCGCGACTATGTGCACATCACCGCGAATGCCTTCGGGAAGATAACCGGGATTTACGTGAAAGAAGGGGACCGGGTGCGCAAGGGGCAGTTGCTGGCGCGCCTGGAGGCCATCCAGCCGGCGGCGGACGTGCGCGGCCAGCAAGCCGAGTTGGCGGCGGCGGAGACCGATGTCGAGAGCGGGCAGGCCGCCGTCGAGTCCATGGAGGCCAATGGCAAGACCGCCGTGGCGGCGCTGGCGCGAGCCAGGGCACAGCTCGAGCGCGCGAAGCGCGACTTTGAGCGGGCCCAATCACTCCACGAAGAACAGTTGATTTCCCGGGCCGCCTTCGAGCAGGCCCATGCCGAACACTCCGTGGCCGTGGCCGCCGTCGAGGAAGCGGAAGCGCGCAGCGCCCAAGCCCAGGCCCAGTTGAACCAAGCCCGCGCCCAAGCCCGGATCGCGCAGGAGCGAGTCCGGCGCGCCCGGGCGGTGCTCGACCGTGTGAGCGATGCGCTGACTAAGCATACGATTGTTGCCCCCATTGACGGCGTGGTCACCGATCTTCCGGTCAGCGAGGGCGAGAATGCAGTCGTAGGCGTGCAGAACATGCCCGGCAGCCTGCTGATGACGATTGCCGACCTCTCCGTCATCACGACCGAGGTGATGGTGGATGAGACCGACATCGCGGCCGTCCGGCTCGAACAGACCGCGGAGGTGAAGGTGGACGCGTTTCCGGAACGCACGTTCTCCGGACAGGTGACCGAGATCGGCAACACGGCAGTGATCCGCTCGACCGGCCTGGCGGCCGCCCAGAGCGCCACCTCCAGCCAGCAAGCCAAGGACTTCAAAGTCGTGATCACCTTGGCGAATCCCGAGGCCAACCTCCGCCCCGGCCTTTCGGCGACGGCTGAAATCACCACCGCAACCCGGAAGAACGTTCTGGCGATTCCGCTCCAGGCGCTCACCATCCGCCAGCAACGCGATCTCGATCCGCCTGGAGGCGAGAACGTCACCGAAGCCGCCGACACCCCTCCGGATTCCGATGCCCAGAGACAACAGGACCTCGAAGGGGTCTTCGTGATTCGTGACAGCAGGGCCGTATTCCAGTCCGTTCAAACCGGGATCAGCGGCCTTTCCGACATCGAGGTGTTGTCGGGGCTTCAGGAAGGCGATGAGATCGTAACCGGCAGCTACGAGGTCTTGCGAACCCTGAAGTCCGGCGAGCGGGTCCGCGTTGACAACTCCGCTCCCGGCGAGACGGGCGGGCAGTCCTGATGTCCTCGAGCACCCCTTCCCGCGAAGTGCTTCCGCGCCCGGCGGAAGCGCAGAACGAAAAACTCATCCGGACCGAGGACCTGTCGAAGACCTACCGGATGGGCTTGGAAGAAATTTACGCGTTGCGCGGCGTGAATCTCGAGATCGGGCGGGGCGAGTACGTGGCGATCATGGGGCCTTCCGGCTCCGGCAAATCCACCCTCATGAATTTGATCGGATGCCTGGATACGCCCACGACGGGCCGCTACTGGCTCAATCACCAGCTTGTCAGTGAGCTCGATGATGACGAATTGGCGCGCATCCGGAACCGCGAAATCGGATTCGTTTTCCAGACGTTCAATCTGCTGCCGCGGGCGACGGCGCTCGGCAACGTGGAGCTGCCTCTGATCTATCGCGGGGTGCCGGCCGCCGAGCGGCGGGAGTTGGCCCGGCACGCCTTGCAGATGGTCGAGCTGGGCGACCGGGCAAACCATCGTCCGAATGAGCTTTCGGGGGGGCAGCGGCAGCGGGTAGCCATTGCGCGCGCCTTGGTGAACAACCCTTCCATCATCCTGGCCGACGAGCCGACCGGGAATCTCGACTCGGTCACCGGCGCGGAAATTCTGAAACTGTTCAGTCGCCTGCATGAGCAGGGCAATACGCTGTTGGTGGTGACGCACGAGCCGGACGTCGCCAGCCATGCCTTTCGCATCCTGCACATCCGGGACGGGCAAGTGGTCCGCGACGAACGCCGCCCGCC